>JBNJED010000021.1:0-16356 GCA_051745535.1 Pseudomonadota bacterium
TGGGCTTGCTTGCGGAGTCAGCAAACTTTCGACAGCAGCCAGCTTTTCAGTGATATCCATATGCAGCAGGCTTGACCTTCAACGGAGTATCTACATGGATGTATGTACGGCGTCCCCGCGAACCGGAACCAGTACCGACCGGAACGGAGGCTTCTCGCCATCGGGCTCCCCCGACTCCCCGCGCTCAATTCGTGCTGGCATTGGCCAGCCGAGCGAAGGCGGCCAGGTCCAGGGTCTCGGCCCGGGCGCCGGGGTCGACGCCGATGGCGCGGATGGCCTCGGCGTCCAGCTCCCCCTTGAGGGCGTTGGCCAGGGTCTTGCGCCGGGCACCGAAGGCGCGGGTGACCACCGCCGCCAGGCGCGCCTCGTCGGCCACCGCCACCGGCGGCTCGGCGTGGGGGACCAGGCGGACCACCATGGACTCCACCCTGGGCGCCGGCCGGAAGGCCCCCGCCGGGACCCGGAAGAGCGGGGTCACGGCGCAGTGGTACTGCACCATCACCGAGAGCCGGCCGTACTGGCGGCTGCCGGGCTTCGCCCCCATGCGCTCCACCACCTCCCGCTGGAGCATGAAGTGCATGTCCCGAATGGCACTGCGGTAGCCCAGGAAGTGGAAGAGCAGGGGCGTGGAGACATTGTAGGGCAGGTTGCCCACCAGGCGCAGGGGCCTCTCCTCACCCCCCTCCGGATCCGGGAACAGCGAGTCCAGGTCCACCCGGGTGGCATCCGCCTCCACCACGGTGAGCGCCTCGCCGAAGCGCTCCCGCAGATGGGCGGCCAGGTCGCGGTCGAGCTCCACGGCGGTGAGCCGGCCGGCGGCGGCGAGCAGCGGCCCCGTGAGCGCCCCCTCGCCGGGGCCGATCTCCACCAGCGCCTCGTCGGGCCGGGGTGCCACCGAATCCACGATGCGCTGGATGATGCCGGGGTCGTGGAGGAAGTTCTGGCCGAAGCGCTTGCGCGGCCGGTGGTCGCTCACGTCCGCGCCCCCAGCGCCAGGGCCTGGCGCACCGCCTCGCGCAGGCTGCCGGCGTCGGCGCGGCCGGTGCCGGCGAGGTCCACGGCGGTGCCGTGGTCCACGGAGGTGCGGATCCAGGGCAGGCCCAGGGTGATGTTCACCGCGCGGCCGAAGCCGTGGAACTTGAGCACCGGCAGCCCCTGGTCGTGGTACATGGCCAGGACGGCATCGGCCCCCTCCAGGTGGTGGGGGGTGAAGACGGTGTCCGCCGGCAGCGGGCCGCGCAGGTCCATGCCCTCGGTGCGCAGGGCCTCCAGTACCGGGCCGATGGTCTCGATCTCCTCCCGCCCCAGATGGCCGCCCTCGCCGGCGTGGGGGTTGAGGCCGCAGACCAGGATGCGCGGGTCATCGAACCCGAAGCGCCCCACCAGGTCGCGGTGGAGGATGCGCAGGGTGGTCTCCAGCTCGTCCCGGCGGATGGCGCCGGGGACCTCGGCCAGCGGCAGGTGGGTGGTGGCCAGGGCCACGCGCAGCTCGCCGGCAGCCAGGCACATGACCACGCGCTCGACCCCGGCCCGCTCGGCCAGGAACTCCGTGTGGCCGGTGAAGGGGATGCCGGCGGCGTTGATGACGCCCTTGTGGACCGGTCCGGTGACCAGGCCGTGGAAGCGGCCGTCCCGGCAGCCGTCAGCCGCGGTGGCCAGGGTCTCGAGGACGTAGCCGGCGGTGGCGGGGTCGGGATGGCCGGGACGGACTGGCGCCGGACAGGTCACCGGCAGCACCTCCAGCACCGGCCCGCCGTGGGCGGCGCGGGGGCGCTCCGGCGCCCACTCGGTGACGGTCACCGGCCAGCCCAGCAGGCGGGCGCGCTCGGCAAGCAGGTCGGGGTCGGCGACGGCCACCAGGCGGGCGCCGGCGGGCGGGTCGGTGGCCAGCGCCAGGGCCAGGTCGGGGCCGATCCCCGCCGGCTCACCGGGGGTCAGGGCGAGGGTGCGCTCGGTCATTCGCCCAGGCGGCGCTCGATGTAGGCCTCCGCCCGGAGCTGGCGCAGCCAGCGGTCGATGGTCTCCTCGCTCTTGCGCTGGCGGATGAGCTGGCGCGCCTCGTTGCGCCGGGATTCCAGGCCGGCGGCCTGGCGGCGGCGGTCCTCCACCCGGACGATGTGCCAGCCGAACTGGGTCTCAAAGGGCTGGCTGACCTCGCCCGGATCCAGTCCGTCCATGACGTCCTCGAACTCGGAGGTCAGCGCGCCGCTGCCCACCCAGCCCAGGTCACCGCCCTTCTCGGCAGAGCCGGGGTCCTCGGAGTGCTCTTCGGCCAGTTCGGCGAAGTCGGCACCGTCCTGGAGCTGGCGGCGCAGCCGCTGGAGGCGGCTACGGGCGTCGTCCCCCTGAACGAGGATGTGGCGTGCCCGGGTCTGCTCCTCGGCCTCGCCGCCGGTGGTGCGCCGCTCCTCCAGCTTGAGCAGATGGAAACCGCTGGGGGTGCGCACCACCTCACTGACTTCGCCGGCCTCGAGGCCCTGGACGGCCTCGGCCAGGGCCTCCGGCAGGCGGCCGCCGCGGCGCCAGCCCAGATCGCCGCCCTCCAGGGCGTTCTGGCCGTCGGACTCGCGGGTGGCCAGGCGGGCGAAATCGGTCCCCTCGTCGACGAGCTGCTCCCGCAGGGAGGTGGTCTCCTCGCGCGCCGCCTCCACCTCATCGGGGCTGGCCGCCTCGGGGACCTCGACCAGGATGTGGCGCAGGCGGTACTCCTCGTCCAGGGCGCCCCGGGCGCGGAGGTTGTCCAGGTGGTTCTCCACCTCCTCGTCGGTTACCTGGACCTCCTGCTGGACCTGGCGCTGCTGCAGGCGGGAGATGGTGATCTCGTCGCGGATGTCCTCGCGGAAGGCGGCGTAGTCGATGCCGTCGCGCTCCAGGACATCGCGAAACTGCTCCAGGCTCAGGTTGTTGCGGGAGGCGATGTCCTCCAGGGCGCGATTGAGGGTGACGTCGTCCACCTGGATCCGGGTGCGCTCGGCCATCTGCAGCTGCAGCCGCTGGGTGATGAGCCGGTCCAGGACCTGCTCCTGCAGCTCCTCCTGCGAGGGGGGGCGGATGTTCTGTTGCTGGAGCTGCTGGCGGACGGTGCGCATCTCCCGCTCCAGGTCGCTGGCCAGGACGGCCTCGTCGTTGACCACGGCGACGATGCGCTCGAGGCTCTCGGCCGCTGCGGTGGGGGCGAGGAGGGCCAGGGCCATCAGGAGAGCCGTCACGGGGGTGAGGGTCCGGTACATGGGGCCTCTATTGGTTGGGGTCGTCATCATCTTGCTCGAAGCGCGGTTCATAGCCGTAAATACTATCATGCAGCATCTCGTCAAGGCGGCTCCCGATGGCAGAGAGCCCCTTCAGCTCGAATTCCAGGAAGTAGTTGCGATCCACCAGGTCGGCGCGGGTCTCGTCGGGCCCCGGTTCGGCCTCCTCCTGGTAGCGCCGGCCTACCAGGCGCACGCCCCAGCAGCAGCTGTCGTAACCGACGCCGAAGAGGACCTCGCGGTGGAACTGCTCCCGCAGGTCGTAGCGGTCGTGGAGGATGACGTGCCAGCGGTCGTTGAAGGCCCAGATGGCGGAGGCGCCGGTCTGGCGCAGCTGGTATTCGTCCACCGCCTCCTCGGCCTCGAAATCATTGATGCGGTCGCGGTAGTCGAGGCTCACCAGTCGCCGGGGGGCCGCCTTGTACTGGAGCCGCAGGGCGCGCTGGGCGGGGCGGTCGAACTCGGGGTCGTAGATGGCGGAGGCGGTGGTCCGCAATGGGCCAGCCCCGCCCTGGAGCTCCAGGGCAATATCGCTCTCGGTGGTGGTGCGCGGCTCGTTGCCCAGGGTGACCCGGCGGTCGACCAGGTAGCGGATCTGGCCGGCGCTGGCGGATAGGTACTCCTCGCCGCTGGCTTGATCCAGGAAGCGGGTGGTCACCGCCGTGGTGAGCCGGCGGGTGTCGCCGATGCGGTCCGGGCCGGTATAGCGGTTGGGCTCGAAGAGCTGGCCGAAGTTGAAGGTCTGCTCCCCGGTGTCGAAGGTCGGGATGGCGTCCTGCTCCCGGTAGGGGATGTGCACGTAGTAGAGCCGCGGCTCCAGGGTCTGGATCAGGGGCCGGCCGAACTCGAAGGGCCGCTCCAGGAAGAGGCCGGTGTCCACCGACCAGATGGGCAGGGAGCGGTCGAACTCGGTGCGCGCCGCGGGGTCTGCGGGGTCGTCGTCCAGGTCCCAGGCGGTGTGGCGCAGGGCCACCTCCGGCCGGAAGAAGGTGGCGGTGGTCTCCAGGGGCCAGCCCAGGGTCAGGGTGTGGTCCTGGCGCCGACCCTCCAGGTCGGTCTCGTCGTTGCTGGCGAAGGCGACGTACTCCCCCTCCAGTTGCCAGGTGGGCCGATTGATGGCCCAGGGCCGGGGCGTCTCCCAGGTCACCTGGGGGCGCCGCTCGTAGGGGGTGGACTGATCCTCGTGGATGGGGCGGTAGCGCTCGACCAGGGCATTGATACCGAGCCAGTCGCCGCTCCAGGCGAGTTCGGCCGTCTGCTCCGTGTAGCGCGCGGAGCTGCTGGCGAAGCCCTTGCTGATGTCGTCGGGATAGTCCTCGTCGCTGATGCTCTCGATGTCCGCCCGGGTGGAGAAGCCGGCGCCGAGGTTGGAGCGGTGCTGGATCTCGTAGCTGTAGCGGTCGTCCCCGTAGACCCGATCGTCGGGCAGGAAGTCGCCCCGGATCTCCCCCTGGCTGTCCTCGGTGAGGTAGCGAAACTCCGCGCCGAGCATCTCGCCGCGGTCGTCGAAGAAGCGCGGGATCAGGGTGGCGTCGTAGTTGGGCGCCAGGTTCAGGTAGATGGGCAAGATGATGTCGTAGCTGCCGTCGTCGCTGTCGACGTCGAAGGTCGGGCTGAGCAGCCCGGTGAGCCGGTCCTCGGTAATGGGGAAGGTCATCCAGGGCGTGTAGAATACCGGCACCCCCACCGCCCGCAGGACGGTGTGGCGGGCATAGCCGCGGCCGCTGTCGTGGTCCAGGGTGACCCGGGAGGCGTCCAGGAGCCAGTCCTGGCGGCCGGGGTCGCAGGTGGTGTAGCGCACGTCCCACATCCGGGTCCGGCCGTCGGCCAGCCGGCGGATGCGGCCGGCACCGCCCCGGGCGTGGGGCTCCGGCACGCGGAAGTCGGCGCCGGAGAATTCGCCGGTATCCAGCGCCGAGGACATCCGCGCCTCCTCGCCCTCGATGACCACGGTATCGTCCCAGAAGCGGAGGTTCCCCTCGGCGCGGGCGCGCTCGGTGGTGGCATTCAGGGTGACCCGGTCGGCGGTGAGCTGGCGCTCGCCCCGGCGCAGGGCGACGTCCCCCTCGAGGGTGGAGACGCCGTCGCGCACCAGCTCCATGCGCCGGGCCCGCGCCGCCATGGCCCCGGCTGGCGGCGCCTCCAGGGCCGCCGGCGGGAAGGTCAGCGGCGTGCACAGCCCGAAACGCTCGCTGGCCCGGACCTCGGCGGCCGCCTCCCCGGCAGGGCCGAGGACCAGGGCGAGGAGAAGGAGGATGCGACTCGGCAAGGCGTGGGTCCCCGGGTTACGGACCTCCCGGCGAGGGGCGCGGTACCGGCACGACTGTGAGGGCGCGCCCGGCGGGAGGGGCAGGCGCGCTAAATTCGCATATGCCGGGCGGGCGTTCAATTCCGCCCGCTCCCCCGCTGGGGACGGCCGGGCCCGGACGTGTAGAATGCCCCCATGGACGCCGAGACCGTAACCGATCCCCGGCGCGACCGGCTCGTCGAGTGGCTGGCGGAGGTGGCCCCGGGGTCGGACCTCCCGCAGACCCCCCTGGCCGCCGATGCCAGCTTCCGCCGCTACTTCCGGGTGGCGACGCCGGAGGGCCCCCGGGTGGCCATGGATGCCCCGCCGGAGCACGAGGAGGTCCTCCCCTTCTGGCGGGTCGCCGACCTCCTGCGCGAGGCCGGCCTCTCCGCCCCGGCGGTGGTGACCGGCGACCCGGCCCGGGGCTTCCTCCTGCTGGAGGACCTGGGGGACCAGACCATGAGCCGGGCCCTGGACAGCGGCGCCGACCCGGAGCCGCTCTACGCCCGGGCGGTGGATACCCTGGTCCACCTCCAGCGCACGGCGGGGCAGCCCAACCTCCCCGAGTACGGCCGCGACCGGCTGCTGGCGGAGTGCGCCCTGCTGGTGGACTGGTTCCACCCGGCGGTGACCGGCGAGCCCTGCCCGCCGGCGGCGCGCTCGGCCTGGTTCGAGGCCTGGGAGGCGGCGCTGGACGGCATCGGCGACCTCCCGGCTACGATCGTCCTGCGCGACTACCACGCCGACAACCTCATGGTCCTGCCGGAGCGGGACGGCGTCGCCGCCTGCGGTCTGCTGGACTTCCAGGATGCCGTCCTCGGCTCCCCGGCCTACGACCTGGTCTCCCTGTTGCGCGATGCCCGCCGGGACGTGGACCCGGAACTCGCGGCGCGCATGGAGGCGCGCTTCCTCGCCGGCCGGCCGGAGCTGGACGGCGAGGCCTTCGCCCGCGCCTGCCGGACCCTCAGCGCCCAGCGCAACACCAAGATCCTCGGGATCTTTACCCGCCTGGCCCGGCGCGACGGCAAGCCCGGCTATCTCGACTTCCTGCCCCGCGTCCGGCGGCTGTTGGCCGAGGAACTGGCCGCACCGGAGCTGGCACCGGTGGCCGACTGGTTCCGGGCGCACCTCCCGCTGGAGCAGGCCACGGTGGAGGCGACCGCGTGAGGGCCATGGTCCTGGCCGCCGGGCGGGGGCAGCGCATGCGCCCCCTCACCGATACCACCCCCAAGCCGCTGCTGACGGTCGCCGGCGAGACCCTGCTGGGTCGCCACCTGCGGCGCCTGGCCGAGGCCGGCTTCCGGGAGGTGGTCATCAACCACGCCTGGCTGGGGGAGCAGGTCGAGGCGGCGGTGGGGGACGGTAGCGCCTGGGGCCTGGAGGTCCGCTATTCCCCGGAGGACCCCGCCCTGGAGACCGGCGGTGGGATCACCGCCGCACTGCCGCTGCTGGGGGCCGAACCCTTCCTGGTGGTCAACGGTGACGTCTTCACCGACTATCCCTTTCAGCGGCTGCCGGCGGACCCGGCCGGCCTGGGCCACCTGGTCCTGGCCCCGAATCCCGACCACCACGCCGGCGGCGACTTCGCCCTGAGCGAGGGGCGGGTGCGCCCGCCGACGGGGACGAACCATACCTATACCGGGATCGCCGTCCTCCGGCCGGCCCTCTTCCACGGTTGCCGGCCCGAGCCCTTCCCCCTGGGACCACTGCTGGCGGGAGCGGCCGGCCGGGACGAACTGGCCGGCGAACTCCACGCCGGGGAGTGGAACGACGTGGGGACCCCCGAGCGGCTGGCGGCCCTGCAGGCGCGCCACCCGGAGACCGAGGAGGCCGCGCATGGCCGTGCATGAGACGGATGTCGCCGACGCCTTCGATTTCACGGAGGCCGAGCGGGCGGCCATCGAGTCGGCGTGGCGGACCCTCATGGGGGATGCCGTCTGGCTGGATCTGCATGCCGGCCGGGTGGGCGCCCTGCCGCGCCTGCGCAAGCGGATCCTGGAGCTGGGCGAGTCCGCGCGCAGCTCCATGGAGGCGGCCCACTGGCTGCCGCCCCGGGAGCGGCTGCGCTCGGCCCTGGCCACCACCCTCAAGCTCCGGGACACCCTGGAGACCGTGGAGCGGGGTCTGGAGGGCCTGGATGGCGGGGCCGACCGGGAGCGGTTCGTCGCCGCCTTCGCCGAGCTGCGGTCGCTGCTGGAGACGACCCTGGAGCCGCGCGAGCGACGCTGGGCGGAGATCCTGGAGGCCGGGTCCGGGATCGAAGAGTCCGAGGACGAGGAGGAACCGGGGCCGGCCTGAGCCCCGGAACGGCTCCGGAGCCGGCGCCGTTCCGGGGCTTTCCCGCGGGATTCCGTTAGGATAGGGTAGGTCGTGGAGGAGGGACCGTGGATAGACCGCTACGCACATACAGGCTGGCCGGCCTGCTGGCCCTGCTGCTCGGAGGTGCCCCGGCCATGGTGGCCGCGGATGACCCGCTGGATCTGGACTCGGTTGCCGAGACCATCCAGCAGGGGGATCTGGAGGCGGCGCGCGAGCGGGTGGAGTCGATCCTCGACGAGGAGCCGGAGCACCCCGGGGCGCGTTTCGTGAAGGCGCAGCTCCTGGCCCGGGAGGGCGACGAGGAGGGGGCGGTGGAACTCCTGAAGGAGCTCGTGGCCGACGAGCCGGAGATGCCGGAGCCCTACAACAACCTGGCGGTCCTGCTGGCCCGCCAGGGGGAGCTGGAGGCCGCCCGGGATGCCCTGGAGAAGGGGCTGGCCACCAGCGAGGTCTATTCCACCCTCTACGAGAACCTCAGTACCGTCTACGTGGAGATGGCGCGCCGCTCCTACGCCCAGGCGCTCCAGCTCGATCCCGAGGAGAAGCGCGAGGAGCCCGGGCTCCGGGAGCTGGCGGCCCTGGAGGAGCCGCGCCGGGGGCGCGTCTCGCTCATGGCGAGCGTGGAGGAGGAGGGCGCTGCCGAGGGGGAGGCCGCCACTGCGGGGGAAGATGCTGGCGATGAGGCTTCCGCGGGCGAGGAGGAGGCGGATGAGGCCGAGGATGCCACCGAGGCCGACGATGTAGGGGATGAAACCCTGAACATTCGGGCCGGTGAGGCGACGACCCGGGCCATCACCGAGCGCCTGGAGGCGTGGGCAGCGGCCTGGTCCGAGCAGTCGGTGGAGGACTATATCGCCGCCTATTCCGCCGATTACAGCCCCGAGGGGCTCGGCCGCGAGCAGTGGGAGCAGCAGCGCCACGATCGCATCGGTCGCCCGGACTGGATCGAGGTAGAACTGGATCGTATCGAGGTCTGGAATACCGGTCCGGACACGGCGACCGCCATCGTGCGCCAGCACTACGGCTCCGATACCTACTCCGACGTCACCCTCAAGTCCCTGCAAATGGTTCGCCAGGAGGGGGACTGGGTCATCGACGGCGAACGCACCCTCAAAGTCCTGGAGCGATGAAGCGGATCCTTGCGGGCTTCCCCGGGGCCGTGGCGCTCCTCCTCAGTCTGTCCTCCACCCCAGCGAGCGCCGAGCAGCTCGCCTTCAACCGCTCGGCCGAACTCCCCGACGCCCCCTTTGCCGACGACGGCATCGCCGCCGAGGCCGACGACGATCTCATCCAGCGGGCCCGCCAACGGCTCGAGCGGCGTCTTGAGCGTCAGCCCGGGGACACCGAGGCCCGCCTGCTCCTGGGCCTCATCCACTTCCGGGAGGGGGCGCACGACGCCGCCCTGGCGGCTCTGGACGAGGTGGTGCGGCGCGCGCCGGACTTCCAGCTCGCCCACCTGGTGCGGGGCGATCTGCTGCTCAGCCGCTCGCGGGCGGTCGCCGGCATCGGTGGCAGCGGCGTGGCCGCCGCCATGGAGGGCGACGGCGACCTCGATCGGACCGCGCTGCGCGCCGAGGCGCGCGCCCGCCTGGAGGGCTATCTCGAGAGCCTGCGCACCGATCGCGTGCCGGCCGCCCTGCTGCGCCTCTCTCCGGAGAACCCGGTGGCGCTGCTGGTGGACAAGCGCCACAACCGCCTCTACGTCTATCAGCGCCGCGGCGACGGGCGGCCGCCACAACGGGTGCGCGACCACTATGTGAGCACCGGCCGCGCCCGGGGTGACAAGGAGCGCGAGGGGGATCTGCGCACCCCGGAGGGGGTCTACTTCGTCCAGGACTTCCTGGAGGATGGCCAGCTCCCGGCGGAATACGGCCTGGGCGCCTTTACCCTGGACTACCCCAATCCCCTGGACCGGCGGCGCGGCAAGACCGGCTACGGGATCTGGGTCCACGGCACCGATCGCCGCTTCTTCAGCCGCCCCCCTCTGGACAGCGAGGGCTGCGTGGTCCTGCCCAACCTCAACCTGGAGGAGTTGCGCGCCTGGGTCGGCCCCGGGACGCCGGTGGTGATCGCCGAGCGGCTGGACTGGATCGAACGGGATCGCTGGCGCAGTCGGCGGGAGTCGGCCCGGGAGGCGGTGGAGCAGTGGCGCCGGAGCTGGGAGGCCATGGCGGTGGAGCGCTACCTCGCCTGGTACGATCAGGCCTTCTGGAGCCCCCGCCGCGAGCACTCGGACTGGGTGGCGTACAAGCGCCGAGTGCTCGCCGGCAAGACCGAACAGGAAATCCGGCTCTCGGAGCAGGCGCTGTTCGCCTACCCGGATGCCGACGCCCTGGGGGAGGCGCCTGTCGTGGTGGCCCGCTTTCACCAGGACTACGACTCCAACAACTACCGCGGCACCATGGACAAGCAGATCTACCTCCAGCGGGAGGCGGGGGAGTGGTCCATCCTCTACGAGGGCCCGGCGCCCTGAGGGGGCCGGCGCCGCGTCAGTCGTAGCGCAGGTGGTACCAGAGCCGGCCGGCGAGCTCGTGCAGGGCCAGGCTGCTGCGCGCCAGGGCGCCGGCGTCGGGGAGCAGGGCGGCCGGCGTCGGGGAGATGGCCGGCACGCGCCCCACCTCCACCGGGACCGGGTCCACGCCGGTGCCGGCGAAGCTGTCCACCAGCCGCGGCATGTGCCAGGCGTGGGTGACCACCCACACCCGTTCGATCCCCGCCTCCCGTAGTAGCGCCGCCGAGCGCCGGGCATTCTCCCGGCTGTTCCGGGCGCGGCCCTCCCGCCAGCGTACCGGGACGCCCAACTCGACCAGTTCCCGCGCCAGGGTCTCCGCCTCCGGCTCGCCCAGGCCGTCGATATCGCCGCCGGAGGTGATCACCGGCCGGCCGGTGGCCCGCGCGAGCCGGGCCGTCCGCAGGAGGCGATCGCGGGCCAGGGCGGAGGGGCGGGCCGGATGGTCGGCGCCCGGTGGGGTCGGGGCCCGGCCGGCGCCGGGCAGGAGGATGGCTCCGGCGGGGGCCGGGTCGGCCTCCGCAACCGGTCCCTGGGCGGCCTGCATGAGGCCGCCGGCGACCCACGGGGTGGCAGGGAGGTAGATGAGCAGGGCGCCGGCGATGGCCGCCGGCAGGGCGATTCGCCGCCAGCGGGTGCGCCCCGCGAGGAGGGCGACCACCAGGAGGGCGAGGCCGCTCCCTGGCGGCAGGATGAGGGCCTCCAGGAGGCGCTGCACCGGCCTTCCCCCGCGGGCCCCCTAGCGGACCACCTCGCCGGCGGCCTGGCGGTCGGCGTGGTAGGAGGAGCGGACCATGGGGCCGCTGGCCACCTGCTCGAAGCCCAGGGCCTTTGCCTTGCGGCCCAGCTCGTCGAACTCGTCCGGGTGGACGTAGCGGTGGACCGGCAGGTGGTTGGGCCCCGGGGAGAGGTACTGGCCCAGGGTGAGCATAGTCACGCCGTGATCGCGCAGATCGGCCATGACCTGCTCCACCTCCTCGAGCTCCTCGCCCAGGCCGAGCATGAGGCCGGACTTGGTGGGGACCTGCGGGTGGGCCGCGCGGAAGTCGGCCAGCAGGCGCAGGGAAACCTCGTAGTCCGCCCCGGGACGGGCCTGCTTGTAGAGGCGCGGGACCGTCTCGAGGTTGTGGTTGAAGACGTCCGGCGGGCCGTCGCCCAGGATGGCCAGGGCGCGCTCCTGGCGGCCGCGGAAGTCGGGCACCAGGACCTCGGCGGCGGTACCGGGGCTAGTCTCGCGCAGGGCGTTGATGCAGTCGACGAAGTGCTGCGCCCCGCCGTCGCGCAGGTCGTCGCGGTCCACCGAGGTGATGACCACCCACTCCAGCCCCATGGCGGCCACGGTATCGGCCAGGTGGCGGGGCTCGTCGGGATCCGGCGGCTCCGGCCGGCCGTGGGCGACGTCGCAGAAGGGGCAGCGACGGGTGCAGACCTCGCCGAGGATCATGAAGGTGGCAGTGCCGTGGGCGAAGCACTCCCCCAGGTTGGGGCAGGAGGCCTCCTCGCAGACGGTGACCAGCTCCTGCTCCCGCAGGACCCCCTTGAGCCGGGCGACCTCCGGGCTGGTCGGGGACTTGGCCCGGATCCAGTGGGGCTTGGGCTGGGGCCGTTCCGCCGGCACCACCTTGATGGGGATGCGGCTGGTCTTGCTCGCCCCCTTGCCGGGGTGCGGCGCGCGGGGGGCGGCGGGGTCGGGGGTGTTATCCGGCATGTTCGGCTCCCTCGGTGGGGCGGATGCGTGAGCCCAGGCGTTGGGCCAGCTCGCCGGCGACGCCGGCGCCGGCGGCCTCGGGCGTGGTGTCGACCCCCAGGTCCGCCAGGCGGGTGACCGGGAGGCCGCGATGGCCACAGGGGTTGATGCGCTGGAACGGGGCCAGGTCCGCATCCACGTTGAGCGCCAGGCCGTGGTAGGCGCGGCCCTGGCGGACCCGCAGCCCCAGGGAGGCGATCTTGGCCCCCTCCACGTAGACCCCCGGTGCATCGCGCCGGGTGGCGGCGGTGATCCCCTGGCCGGCCAGCCAGTCCACCGTGGCGCCCTCCAGGGCGTCCACCAGGGCGCGGACCCCGAGGCCGCGGCGGCGCAGGTCCACCAGCGTGTAGAGTACCGCCTGACCTGGTCCATGGTAGGTGACCTGGCCGCCCCGGTCCACGGCGACGGTGGTGATATCGCCGGGGTCCAGTAGGTGCTCCCGGGTGGCGTTACGCCCCAGGGTGAAGACCGGCGGGTGCTCCAGCAGCCAGAGCTCGTCCGGGGTCGCCTCGGTTCGCCCGTCGGTGAAGGCGCGCATGGCCGCCCAGGTGGGCTCGTATTCGCGCCGGCCCAGGCGGCGGAGGAGCAGGCCGGTCGCGTTGGCGGTGGCCTCGCTCACAGCGTCATCAGGACCTTGTCGCTGGCGTGCAGGGCGCGGTAGAGCCCGTCCAGCTGGTCCTTGCTGGTGGCGGTGAAGGTCACCGTCAGGGAGAGGTAGCGCCCGTTGCGGCTGGTTCGCCGCTCGACGGCCTCCTCGCCGGGCTCGCCCACGTGGTCGCGGACCAGAGCGAGTACCTCGGCCTCGAAGGCCTCGTCGTGGCTGCCCATGACCTTCAGCGGGAAGGTGCAGGGGAACTCGAAGGCGGTCTCTTCGTCGCTCATCTCCCCCTCCTATTCCGCCGTGCCGGCGCGCACGCGATCCTTGTAGGCCTGGTAGGCGGCGTGGATCCGGTGCCAGACCGGGCCGGCGGCGCCGTCGCCCACGCCCCGGCCGTCGAGGCATGTCACCGGCCGGACCTCCCGGGTGGAGGAGGTGAGCCAGATCTCGTCGGCGGCGGTGAGGTCGGTCCGGTCCAGGGCCGCCTCGCCGGCCGGGATCCCCTGGTTGGCGGCCAGCTCCAGGACCAGGTCGCGGGTGATCCCGGGGAGCAGGTGGGGGCCCTGCTGCGGGGTCATCAGGCGGCCGTGCCGGACCACGAACAGGTTGGCGGTGGCCGCCTCGGTGACCACGCCGTCGCGCACCAGGATCACCTCGTCGGCCCCGGCCTCCAGCGCCTCCTGGCGCAGCAGGACATTGGGGAGCAGGGAGGTGGTCTTGATGTCGCAGTGGAGCCAGCGCGGGTCGGCCCGGGTGATGACGTGGCAGCCGCTTTCCAGATCCGCCTTCGTCGGGGGCTTCAGCGGGCTGGCCATGACGAAGGCGGTGGGTGGCGTCTGTGCCGGGAAGGCGTGGTCGCGCCGGGCCACGCCGCGGGTCACCTGGAGGTAGACGGACTGGTCGCCGCCGCCGTTGCGTCGGACCACCTCGCGGATGACCCGCTCCCAGCCCTCCCGGCCGTGGGGGTTGTCCATGGCGGTGAGGCGGAGGCTGCGCTCCAGCCGCCCCAGGTGGTGGTCCAGGCGGAAGGGCTCGCCGGCGTAGACCGGCAGGACCTCGTAGACGCCGTCACCGAAGATGAAGCCGCGGTCGAGGACCGGGACCTGCGCTTCCCCCTCGGGGAGGTAGAGGCCGTCGAGGTAGACGGTGGGCTCGCTCATGCCTAGCGGAAGAGCAGGACGACGTTGTCCACCAGCCGGGTCCAGAGGCTGCCCTCCTCGACCCCCTCCAGGGCCCGGAGCGGGCGCTCTTCCAGCGGCTCGCCGTCGAACTCGATGTGCAGGGTCCCGTATTCCGCGCCGGCGTCGGCCGGCGCCATGATGGGCCGGTCCAGGCTCATGGAGGCATCCAGGGCGTCGTAGCGCCCGCGCGGGATGGTCACCCACAGGGTCTCCTCGATGCCCAGAGGTAGGTTCTCGCTCTTGCCCTTCCAGACGCGGGAGTCGGTCAGGGCCTCGCCGGCCTCGTAGAGCTTGTGGGTGGCGAAGAAGCGGAAGCCGTAATTCAGGAGTTTGTCGGTTTCCCGGGCGCGCTCCTCTTCACCGTCGGTATCCATGACTACCGATACCAGTCGCATGTCATCGCGCTTGGCGGAGGCGGTGAGGCTGTAGCCGGCGCTCTCGGTATGGCCGGTCTTGAGGCCGTCCACGTGGGGATTGCGCCAGAGCAGCTTGTTCCGGTTGTACTGGGTGATGCCGTTGTAGGTGTACTTGCGCTCACTGTACCAGTCGTAGCGGTCGGGGAAGTCATTCACTAGCGCGCGTGCCAGCGTTGCCATGTCCCGGGCGGTGGTGTAGTGGTCCTCGTCGGGCATGCCGGTAGCGTTGACGAACTGGGTGTCGTCCATGCCCAGTCGCTCGGCGTGGCCGTTCATCATGCCGGCGAAGGCCTCTTCCGAGCCGCCCACGTGTTCGGCCAGCGCCACGCTGGCGTCGTTGCCGGACTGGATGATCATGCCCATGAGGAGCTCTTCCACCGTCACCCGGCTGCCCACCTCGATGAACATCCGCGACCCGGGCATGCGCCACGCCTTCTCGCTGATCCGGACCTCCTCGTCCAGGGCGATGTTGTCGGATTCCAGCTCGTTGAAGACCACATAGGCGGTCATCATCTTGGTGAGGCTCGCCGGCTCCATGCGCTGCTCGGCGTTGTGCTCGGTGATGATGTGGCCGCTCTGGAAGTCCTGCAGGATCCAGGCGCCGGCCTCCACTTCGGGGGGCGCCGGGACCATGGAGGGCGGGGCCGCCAGGGTCGGCGTCAGCCACGCCGTGAGCAGTAGGAGGGTGGCCAGGAGCGGGAAGCGGGCAGGGCGTCGATGCATGGTGTGCTCGGTGTCGGTGATGGTTGCCGGTTATCCGGAAGGTTCCCTGAACATTCTACCTGCTGGAGGCGAGGGACAGTAGACGGCTAGCGTGCCTGGATGATGACCGGTGACAGGCCAAGATCGGCGATCCGTTGCTCGATCTGTCGGGCCCGTTTGCGGTCGCTTACCGGGCCGACCTGGACCCGGTGAACGCCGGCCTCTTCCCGGACCGCCACCGGACCGATCCCTTCGGCGGCCTCCAGGCGGCGGCGCAGGCTGGAGGCATTGCCCGCCTCGCGAAAGGCGCCCACCTGGAGGTAGACCGGTCCCGGCCCGCTGCGTTCCCCGTCTGCTCCGGCGTCTTCTTCCATTACTTCCATGACCTGGTCCCGGTCGGCGCCGGTGGTCTCGCCTTGGCCGCTCTCCCGCTCCGTCTCTTCCTCCGGCTTCAGGGCCCGGACCTCCACGGGGGCGGTGCCGGTATCGTAGACCCCCAGGCGACGGGCGGCGGCATAGGAGAGGTCGATGATCCGGCCCTCGTGGAAGGGGCCGCGGTCGTTGACCTTCACCACCAGGGAGCGGTCGTTGTCGAGGTTGGTCACCTCCACGTAGGTCGGCAGTGGCAGCTCCTTGTGCGCTGCGGTCAGGGCGAACATGTCGTAGGGCTCACCGCTGGAGGTGCGCTGGCCGTGGAACTTGGTGCCGTACCAGGAGGCGTGCCCGCGCTCCCGGTAGCCGTCACTGGAGTCCATGACGCGGTAGGTCTCACCGAAGACCTCGTAGGAGTCGGGGTTGCCGTAGCGGCTGGGCGGTTCGGCCCGCGGCACCGGCTCGGGGACGTCGGACACGTCCACGGCCTCCGGCGGTGGGCCATCACCGGGTTCGGTGGGCAGCGAGCCGCAGGCATGGAGGAGGGGAAGGGCGGCCAGGCCGGCCGCCAGCCGGGTGGCGGTGTTCACCCGTCGACCTCCTCCCGAACGGCCTCCCCGAGCTGGTGGATCGCCATGGCGTAGAGCTCGCTGTGGTTGTAGCGGGTGATGGCGTAGAAGTTGCCGAAGGCGAGCCAGTGATCGTGGCCCTCCTCCTGTTCCAGGCGGATCACGGCCGCCTCGCGATCGCCGTCCAGACCGTCGAGATCCAGCCCCCGGTCGCGCAACTCGTCGACGGTAAAGGAGGGCTTGACCCCCTCGTCGGCGAGCTCCTTCAGCGGTACATCGGTATCGCCGGGGAGGCGGTGGAGGAGCGGCTCGCCCGCCTCCCAGCCGTGGTCGGCGATGTAGCTTGCCACCGAGCCGATGGCGTCGGGCCAGCTCTCCCAGAGGTCGCGACGGCCGTCGCCGTCG
>JBNJED010000022.1:0-15945 GCA_051745535.1 Pseudomonadota bacterium
CGCGGCTATAGTGCGGAGCACTGCGGTGCTATTTGGTAGGCCCCTTTCAGGGGGCCGGCGGCAGGCCCTTGCCGGGGTTGAGCAGGCCCCTCGGGTCGAAGGCGGCCTTGATCCCCTGCATCAGCGCCAGCGTCGACGGCGTGATCTCGCGGTCGACGTAGTCGCGCTTCTCCAGCCCCACCCCGTGCTCCCCGGAGAGGGTCCCCCCCAACCCCAGGACCAGGGCAAAGACCTCGTCCAGGCACCGCCAGGCGCGCGCCAGCTCGTCGGCGTGCTCGGGATCCACGAGGAGGTTCACGTGGATGTTGCCGTTGCCGGCGTGGCCGAAGTTGACGATGGTGATCCCGTGGCGTCGTCCCAGGTCACCGAGGCCGTCGATGAGCTCGGGGATGCGGGAGACCGGCACCACCACGTCCTCGTTGATCTTCTTGGGGGCCACCTGGCGCAGGGCGGGGGAGAGCGCCTTGCGCGTCGCCCACAGCGCCGCGACATCGGCGGCCTCCGTGGCCCGTTGCAGCTCCAGCAGGCCCTCGCCGGCGGCCGCATTGGCCACCGCCGTGGCCGCGGCCTCCAGGCAGGCGGCAGGGCCGTCCACCTCGATCATCAGCAGGGCACCGGCGCCCTCGGGGAGGTCGGCCTCCGAGTGGGCGCGAACCATCTCGATGGCGGCCCCGTCGATGAACTCCAGCGCACAGGGGACCACCGGCTGCGCCATGATCCGGCTCACCGCCCGGGCGGCGGCGCCCATGTCGGCGTAGACCGCCTTGAGGGTGGCGCGCGCCTCGGGCAGGGGGGTGAGCCTCAGTGTGGCCTCGGTGATGACCGCCAGCGTCCCCTCGGAGCCGATGAGCAGGCGGGTGAGGTCGTAGCCCACGACCCCCTTGGTGGTGCGCACCCCGCCCCGGATGACGCGGCCGTCCATCGTCACCGCCTCGAGCCCCAGGGTGTTCTCCCGGGGCGTGCCGTACTTCACGGCGCGCGGCCCGGCGGAGTTGTAGGCGAGGTTGCCGCCGATGGAGCAGTAGGCGGCGCTGGTGGGGTCGGGGGGCCAGAAGAAGCCGTGTTCGCCGGCGGCGGCCTGGATGGCGCCGTTGGTTACCCCCGGCTCGGCGACCACGTAGCGGTCGTCGGTGGCCACCGGCTCCAGCCGCTGCAGGCGCTCGGTGGAGAGGATGACGCCGCCGTGATCGGGGACAGTGGCGCCGGTGGTTCCGGTCCCCCGGCCGCGCGGGGTGACCGGAACCCCCGCCTCCTGGCAGAGCCGCAGGACGGCGGCGACCTGGTCCCGGTGCTCCGGCTGGGCCACCGCTACTGGGCGGCCCTGGCGGCGGCTGTTGTCGTAGCCGTAGACCCAGCACTCGTCGGGATCGGTGAGCAGGGCGCCGGCCGGGAGTTCGGCCTCCAGCCGGCGGAAGAGGGCGGTCTCGTCGGTCACGGGGCCTCCGGGCGGAAGGCGTCGCGGATCCACGCCGGCTCGCCGTCGCCATTGAGGGCGACGACGTCGAAGCGCACCGGCCGCTGGGCCTCCCGGGGATTGCGCTGGAGGTAGAGGCGGGCGGCGCGGGTGATCCGCTGGCGCTTGTTAGCGGTGATGCTCTCGGCGGCGGTGCCGAAGCCGGGGTGGGTGCGGCTGCGGACCTCCACGATGACCAGCTCGGCGCCGTCGCGCATGATCAGATCCAGCTCCCCCATGCGACAGCTCCAGTTCCGCGTCACCAGATCCAGCCCCTGCTCGCGGAGATGGGCCAGGGCGCGTTCCTCGGCGGCGGTTCCCTCCTGGCGCCCCACGGGTCTACTCGTCGTCGTCCGGCGAGTGGCGCCGGGGCCGGCCATCCTCGAAGCGGGCCCACCAGAGGTCGCGCCGGATGCGGCCATCCTCGTCCAGGCGGAGGGTCCCGGTGGCGCCGTCCACGCGCTCCTCGGGGTGACTGCGGAGCAGCGCGAGCCGGGGGAGCAGTAGCCAGGCGTCGATCCCCAAGCCGTGGAGCCGGCGTGCCAGGGCGCTGTCCGGGAGGTGCTCACCGGTCTGCCGCTGGAGCTGGTAGAGCCGGTCGCTGTCGGGGCCCAGCGCCCAGGGGCTGTCGGCGAAGCGCACGCCCTCGAGGTCGCTGTCCATGTCCGGGTCGGGCCGGCCGGCGTAGAGGTGGGAGGTCCCGTAGATCGGTAGCTCCCGCGCCCCCTGGAATCGGAGCTGCGGCGGGATCTGCCGGGCTGGTTCGGGGAAGGCGGCGAGGAAGACGGCGTCGATGTCCTGGCGATGGCGCGGCTCGAAGTACAGTTCGGCGCTGAGTTCGCTGCGGAGGTCGCGAAAACGCTGCTGGCTGGCATCCACTCCCAGAAGCCGCTTTACCGGCATGGCGAGTCGATCGCCCTCGGGGTCGTAGAACTCGGCGCTGGCGATTTCCCCGCCCTGGTCCTGCCAGCGTTCCTCGAAGGCCTCGGCCATACGCTCCCCCCAGTCGCCGCGTGGCCGGAGCATGGCGGCCCGGCTGTGGCCATCTCGCCAGAGCCGGTCGGCCACCTCGACGGCCTCCGCCTCCGGCTCCAGGCCGAAGCGATGGAAGCGATCGCCGCCGTCCCGGTCCTCGCCGCTGTTGAGGGCGAGGACCGGGACGTCCGGCGGCTCCCCGGCCAGGGCGGCCACTGCGTCCTTGCGCAGCGGGCCGATGACCATCTCGGCACCGCCTGCCACCACTTCCTCGGCGAGTCCCGGGATATCCTCGCTGGCGGCCGTATCGTGGAAGGACAGACGCGTCTCCTCCGCCCGGCCACGCTGGCGTGCCTGGAACCAGGCCGCCAGGAGGCCGTCCCGGACCGCGCCGCCGGCATCGGCGTAGCGGCCGCTGAGCGGTAGCAGGACCGCGACCTCACGCGGGCGGGCCACCTGGCCCGGGGCACGCAGTGACAGCTCCTCGGCCACCGGGTTGGCGGGGTGATCGTCGAAGCGCCCCTGCCACGAGGCTACCGCCTGCTGGAGGCGCTGGGGCTCGGTCTGGAAGCCCTTGGCCAGCCGTGCCAGCTCTACCCAGCCGGCGAAGTCGTCGCCGACGCGAGTACGTGCCGTGGCCAGGCGCGGCTGGCGCACCTGGAGCAGGCTGGCCCAGGTTGCCTCCCGGTTGGCCTGCCGGGCCTCGGCCTCCTCCAGGTGGGGAGCCAGGGCGATACGTGCCCGGGCCGCCTCCAGCGGGCGGTCCAGATATTCGTGGGCGCGGGCCACCAGGGTCAGGGCCGGCTGCGCCAGCTCCGGCTCCGCGGCCAGGCCATCCAGCCGTTCCAGGGCCGCGGCGGGGCGCCGACGTGCCAGGTCCAGCCGTCCGGCCAGGAGCTGCCAGCGGGCCGCGAGGGCGTCGTCGAGTTCGTCCTGCGGGATGTCCCCCAGCAGCCGGGCCGCCGGGTCGACGTAGCCGCCATCCAGGAAGCGCGCCACCGCATCAAGCTGGAGGCGATGGCGCTGCTGCGGCCCGGAGGTCGCGGCTTCCCGGGAGAGCTCCTGGGCCTCGCGCGCCTGTTCACGGTCCGGCTCGGCGGGGGAGGGCATCTCCGTCGTCGGACGCGGCGCCACGTCCTCCGGTGTCGTCCGGTCGGGGGCGGACGGCTCCGGGGGAGCGGTGGCGCAGGCGGTCAGCGCCGCAGCGATTATGGCCGGAAGGAGGCGAAGGGGCATGGGTCGCCCGTATACTGGTGGGGTTGGTTTCAGACGGGCAGTATCTGGCGCGAAGGGAGGGGTGTCAATGGACGCAAGGGGGCTTCAGGTCGTGGCAACGCCCATCGGCCATCTCGGTGATCTCTCGCCCCGGGCGGCGGAGGCGCTGGGCGGGGCCGATGCCGTGGCCTGCGAGGATACTCGCCGCACCGGCCGGCTGCTGGAACACATCGGGGTCCATCCCCCCATGGTGTCCCTCCACGAGCACAACGAGCGCGACCGGATCGCCGCCCTGGTCGGGCGGCTGGAGGCCGGGGAGACCATCGCCCTGGTCAGCGATGCCGGCACGCCGCTGGTCTCCGATCCCGGTTTCCGGCTGGTCCGGGCGGCGCGGGAGGCCGGGGTCCGCGTGACTCCCATCCCGGGGCCCAGCGCCCTGCTCGCGGCCCTCATGGGGGCGGGCATCCCCTCCGATCGCTTCTGTTTCGAGGGCTTCCTGCCGGCCAAGGCCGGACCGCGTCGGCAGCGCCTGGCGGACCTGGCCGGTGAGCCCCGGACCCTGGTCCTGTTCGAGGCGCCCCACCGCATAGAGGCCTGCCTGGCGGACCTGGCCGCCGCCTTCGGCGAGGAGCGGCCCGCCACCCTGGCCCGGGAGCTCACCAAGCGCCACGAGACCTTCCTCGGACCCGACCTGGGGGCCCTGGTGGCGGCGGTCGCCGCCGACGCCAACCAGCGTCGCGGGGAGATGGTCCTGGTAGTGGGCGGGGCACCGGCCCCCGATCCCGACGCCCTGGATGAGGCGACCCGCCGGCTGGTGACCCGCCTGGCAGCAGAGCTTCCGCCCCGGCGGGCGGCGGCGGTGGCCGCCGATATCACCGGGGCGCGGCGCAATACGCTCTACCGCTACCTCCAGGAGGGGGAGGGCGAACAGTAGGACGGCTACGAGGCAGACGCCCCCCACTCCCCATCGGCTTGCAACCGTGACCCGCCGCCCCGACAATGCGTGCTGGAGTCGGTCAGGCAGTCGCTGCGTCGCCACCGGGCGGCGCAGAGGAAAGTCCGGGCTCCACAGGGCAGGGTGCCAGGTAACGCCTGGGCGGCGCGAGCCGACGGAAAGTGCCACAGAGAAGAGACCGCCCAAGCGCCCCGCGGGGCGCCGGCAAGGGTGAAACGGTGCGGTAAGAGCGCACCGCGTCGGCGGCAACGTCGGCGGCACGGCAAACCCCACCCGGAGCAAGGCCGAATAGGGGGGCAGACGGTGTGGCCCGCATCCGCCCCCGGGTAGGCCGCTCGAGGCGTGCGGCGACGCACGTCCCAGACGAATGACTGTCCGCGACAGAACCCGGCTTAACGACCGGCTCCTCCTTTTTTCTCCCGCGCTCCCCGCAGACGATCCCGCTCCTGTCGGCTTCCCCCGATACCCCGGAGGATCCTCCGGATAGCCAGAAATCCCTTGAGCTGTGGCCGGCAACTCGCTGAATCCGTGCCGGTTTGCCCGATTCCCGCTGGCTTTCCTGGGGAATTGGTAAGTCCTTGTGTCACAAGAAAGAAATCGGTCAGTTACTGTCCAGTTCAGGTTGACACGGGGGAAAACCGCTACCTATAGTGTCGGCAAGTGGGAGGAAGTGGGAAAAAATGGCAGGCGCGCCCACAGCCGGGAGGGATCGTGTTTCGAGGGGTCAGCGCGCTCGCACTGGACGGAAAGGGCCGATTGGCCATCCCCGCCCGGCATCGCGAGCGCATCATGGAGCTGAGCGAGGGCCAGATGGTGGTCACGGTGGACCGTGACTACTGCCTCCTGCTCTATCCGCTGCCCGAATGGGAGAGCCTGGAGCGCAAGCTCACCCAGCTCTCCAGCCTCAATCCGACCATCCGCCGCCTGCAGCGCCTGTATATCGGCCACGCCACCGACGTCGAGATGGACGGCAGTGGCCGGATCCTCCTGCCGCCGCCGCTGCGCGAGTTCGCCGGTCTGGACCGGCGGACCGTGCTGGTAGGGCAGGGCAACAAGTTCGAGATCTGGGACGAGGACCGCTGGAACGCCAACCGCGAGGCCTGGTTCCAGGAGGAGGCCGAGGGGGATGGCGAACTCCCTGCCGAGCTCGAAGGGCTGTCCCTCTAGGCCATGGGCGGCCATCGACCGGTCCTCTGCGACGCCGCCCTGGAGGGGCTGGCCGTGCGCCCCGACGGCCTCTACGTGGACGCCACCTACGGCCGGGGGGGGCACGCCGCCGCCATCCTGGAGCGGCTCGGGCCGGAGGGCCGGCTGTGGGTCCTGGATCGCGACCCCGAGGCGGTGGCCGCCGCCCGGGAGCAGCTGGGGGGAGATGCACGTGTGACCGTCGTCGCTGATTCCTTCGCCCATCTGGGCGACCATCTCGCCGCTGCCGGCCTGAATGGCTCGGTGAACGGGATCCTGATGGACCTGGGGGTCTCGTCGCCGCAGCTGGATCGGGCCGAGCGCGGCTTCAGCTTTCGCCACGACGGCCCCCTGGACATGCGCATGGACCCCGATCAGGGCGAGAGTGCCGCGAGCTGGCTGGCCCGGGTGGAGGAGAAGGAGCTGATCCGGGTGCTGCGCGATTACGGCGAGGAGCGCTTTGCCCGCCGGATCGCCCGGGCCATCGTCGCCGCCCGCGCGGAGGAGGCCATCACCACCACTGGCCGGCTCGCCGCCCTCATCGCCGGGGCGGTGCCGCGGCGCGAGCCGGGCCGGGACCCGGCGACCCGGACCTTCCAGGCCCTGCGCATCGCCATTAATGACGAGCTGGGCGAGCTGGAGCGGGTCCTGCCGGTGGCGCTGGAGGCGTTGACCCGGGGCGGGCGGCTGGCGGTGATCAGCTTCCACTCCCTGGAGGACCGCCGGGTGAAGCGCTTCATGCGCGACGAGGCCCGGGGCGATGCCCCGCCCGATGCCCCGTTGCGGGAGGATCAGATCCGGCGCCGGCTGACCCTGGTGGGCGGGGCGCGCCGCGCCGACGAGACCGAAGTCGCCGAGAACCCCCGGGCGCGCAGTGCCGTGCTCCGGGTGGCGGAGCGCCGGGATTGAGGGGGCTGGCGGCCGGCATTACCGCGCTCCTGGCGCTGCTGGTCCTGCTCTCCGCCCTGGGCGTGGTCTGGACCAAGCACCAGAGCCGCCAGCTCTTCGGGGAACTCCAGGCCCTGGAGGAGCGGCGGGACGAGTACAACGCCGAATGGAGTCGGCTGCAGCTGGAGCAGAGTACCTGGGGGACCCATGCCCGGATCGAGGGGATCGCCCGGGAACAGCTGGACATGGAGCGGCCCCCCATGGACCGCGTCATCATCGTGAGGGATTAGCGTGGCAGGCACCGAGCCGGACAATGGTCCATCCCCCCGCCGCCTGATGGTGGTCGGAGCCCTGCTCCTGGCGGGGCTGAGCGTGCTCGTCTGGCGCGCGGTGGACCTGCAGGTCCTGGACAGCGGCTTCCTCCAGAGCGAGGGCGACGCCCGGCACCTGCGCGTGGTCGATATCCCCGCCCATCGCGGCAATATCCTCGATCGCAACGGCGAGCCGCTGGCCGTGAGTACCCCGGTGGACTCCGTCTGGGTCAAGCCCGACGACTTCATGGCCGCCCGCGACCGCTGGTCGGAGCTGGCGGACGTCCTGGATCTCGACCCGCAGCGGATGGCCGACTACGTCGAGGCCCGCGACGGTCGCTCCTTCGTCTACCTGCGCCGCCAGGTGTCGCCGGAGGTGGCCCGGCAGGCCACGGAGCTGGGCCTGCCCGGGGTACGGCTACGCCGGGAGTACCGCCGGTACTACCCCACCGGCGAGGTGGCGGCCCAGTTGGTGGGCATGACCGATGTGGACGAGAAGGGCATCGCCGGCCTGGAGATGGTTCGGGAGGACCAGTTGAGCGGCCGGCCCGGCAAGAAGCGGGTGGTCAAGGATCGCCTGGGCCACGTGGTGGAGGACGTGGAGCGGCTGCGGCCGCCGGAGCCGGGGGAGAACCTGCGCCTGACCCTGGACCGCCGCCTGCAGTACCTGGCCTACCAGGAGATGAAGGCGGCGGTGAATCGGCACGATGCAGCCGGCGGGAGTGCCGTGATCCTGGATGCGCGGACCGCCGAGGTCCTGGCCATGGTCAACCAGCCCTCCTTCAATCCCAACCGTCGGGACCACGTCAACGGCGCCTCCGGGCGCAACCGTGCCGCCACCGACCTCCTGGAGCCCGGCTCCACCATCAAGCCCTTCATCGCAGCCGCCGCCCTGGCCAGCGGAGCCTTCGATCCCGATACCGACGTGGAGACCGGGAACGGCTACCACCAGGTGGCGGGTATGGAGATCCACGATATCCGCGGCTACGGCACCCTGGATGTGGCCGGGGTCATCCGCAAATCGAGCAACATCGGCGCGGCCAAGATCGCCTTGGAGACACCGCCGGAGCGCCTCTGGGGGACTCTCTCGGCCCTGGGCTTCGGCGGTACCAGCGGCAGTGGTTTCCCCGGCGAGGCGCGTGGCCACCTCGGGGATTTCTTCCAGTGGGGCGAGGTCGAGCGGGCGACGCTGGGCTTCGGCTACGGCGTCTCCACCACCCCCCTGCAACTGGCGCGCGCCTATGCCGTCCTGGCGCGGGACGGCATCCGGCGGCCGGTCCGCTTCGTCGCCGACGGGCCGGCGGGGGTCCAGGAGCAGGTCCTCGACCCCGAGATCCAGCGCAGCGTGCGCCGGATGATGGAGGCGGTGGTCGCGCCGGGCGGGACCGGCCACCGGGCCGATGTGCCCGGTTACCGCGTGGCCGGCAAGACCGGGACGGTGAAGAAGGCCGAGGCCGGTGGCTACGCCGACGACCGCTACCAGGCGCTCTTTGCCGGCATGATCCCGGCCAGCGACCCGCGCCTGGTGATGGTGGTCACCATTAACGAACCGCGCAACGGCGAATACTACGGCGGGCAGGTGGCGGCCCCGGTCTTCAGCCGGGTGATGTCCGGCGCCGTGCGCCTGCTGGATATCCCGCCGGATGACCTCGATGAGGCGCAACCCCGCCTGGCCTGGCAGGAGGATGGGCAATGAGCGCCGCCGTCATCGAACCCCGGCCGCTGGCCGAGCTGCTGGCCGGCCTCACCGACGCGTCCCTGAACGGGGAGGTGACCGGTGTCGCCGCCGACAGCCGCTTCGCCTCGCCGGGGGACCTCTTCCTGGCGCTGGCGCGGGGGGGCGACGAGCGCCACGCCCACGCCACCGAGGCGCGAGAGCGCGGGGCAGTGGCCGTCGCCTGGGACCCGGCCGACGGCGACGCCCCGATCGCCGACGCCCTGCCGGTCCCCGGGCTGCGCGCGGCGGCCGGCACCATCGCCGCCCGCGCCCTGGGGGATCCCGCCTCGGCCCTGACCGTCATCGGGGTGACCGGGACCAACGGCAAGTCCACCTGTACCTGGCTCCTCGCCCAGGTCCTGGGATCGGAGGAACCGGGGGCCGGCCTCATCGGGACCCTGGGCCACGGCCTCTGGCCGGAGCTGGCCCCGGCCACCCATACCACGCCGGACTCGGTCTCCCTGCAACAGACCCTGGCCGGCTTCCGCGATGCCGGGGCCGGGGCGGCGGTCATGGAGGTCTCCTCCCACGCCCTGGCCCAGGAGCGGCTGGCCGGGGCGGCGGTGGACATCGCCGTCTTTACCAACATCAGCCGGGACCACCTGGACTACCACGCCGACATGGAGGCGTACATCGCCGCCAAGGCCCGGCTCTTCGCCCGACCGGAGCTGAAGGTGGCGGTCATCAATGCCGACGACCCGGCGGCCCCGCGGATGAGCGCCGCGATCCCGGAGGGCTGCCGGGTCATCCACTACGGGGCCCACGCCACCGCCGAGGTGGCGCTGCAGGGGCGGGAGCCGCACTACGGCGGGCAGCAGCTGGCCATCGCTACCCCCGCCGGCTCCCTGCGGGTGGACCTGCCCCTGCCGGGTGCCTTCAACGCCGCCAACGCCCTGGCCGTGGTCGCGACCCTGGTGGCGCTGGAGTGGTCGCCGGAGGCCATCGCCGCCGCCCTCGCCGGGGTCGCGCCGCCCCCTGGCCGCCTGGAGGCCGTTCCCGGCGGTCCGCCGGAGGTGCGGGTGGATTACGCCCACACGCCGGCGGCCCTGGAGGCGGCCCTGGAGGCCATACGGGAACAGACCCGGGGGCGGCTCTGGCTGGTCTTCGGCTGCGGCGGCGATCGGGACCAGGGCAAGCGGGCCCCCATGGGGGCGGTGGCCGAGGCCGGGGCCGACGCGGTGGTGATCACCGACGACAATCCCCGCCGCGAGGACCCGGCGGCCATCGCCGCCGATATCCTGGCCGGCTTCGGCCATCCCGAGGCGGTGGCGGTGGTCCACGACCGGGCGGCCGCCATCGCCCATGCCATCAGCCGGGCCGAGGTGGAGGATGCCATCCTCATCGCCGGCAAGGGCCACGAGGCGGAGCAGGAGGTGGGAGCGACCCTCCGGGCCTTCTCCGATGTCGATACCGCGCGGACGGCGCTGGCGCGCCGAGGAGGTGCCCATGCCCCTGCCTGAGCCGCGCCTGAGCCAGTGGGTCCCGCGCGTGGGCGGCGAGTTCCACGGCGACGATGTGGCCTTTACCGGCGTGACCACCGACAGTCGCACCATCGCCGGCGGCGAGCTCTTCATTGCCCTGCGCGGTCCTCGCTTCGACGGCCACGACCACGTCGACGCCGCGCTGGCCGCCGGCGCCGTGGCGGCCATGGTGGAGCGCCCGGTGGCGGCGGACGGCCCCCACTGGCTGGTCGACGACACCGGCACGGCCCTCCTCAACTTCGGCTCCGCCTGGCGTGGGGCCTGGGGCGGTACCGCCGTGGCCCTGACCGGCAGCAACGGCAAGACCACGGTGAAGGAGCTCACCGCTGCCATCCTGGGCCAGCGCCACACCACGCTGGCCACACGGGGCAACCTCAACAACCGCATCGGGGTCCCGCTGACCCTGCTGCGGCTGAGCGACGCCCACGACCGCGCGGTCATCGAGATGGGGGCCAACCACCCCGGCGAAATCGCCGAGCTCACCGCTGCGGCGGTCCCGGATGCGGCGCTCATCACCAACGCCGGCCCCGCCCACCTGGAGGGATTCGGCTCCGTGGCGGGCGTCGCCCGGGCCAAGGGGGAGATCTTCGCCGGTCTCCCGGCGACGGGGACGGCGCTGTTCCCCGCGGAGTCCGAATTCGCTGGCCTGTGGCGGGAACTGGCCGACGGACGCGCCGTGCTCACCTTCGGCCGCGAGGCCGGCGACGTCCGCGTGACGGCGTCGCCGGAGGGTGAGGGCCAGCGGCTGACGCTGGAGACCCCCTGGGGGACGGCGCGTTGCCGGCTGCCCCTGGCCGGTGGGCACAATGCCGATAACGCCGCGGCCGCGGTGGCGCTGGCGCTCACCGCGGGCGCCACGCTGGAGGAGGTGGCCGCCGGGCTGGCAGCCGCGGCGCCAGTGGCCGGCCGCCTGGTCCGGCGCCGGGGACGCGGGGGTGCCACCCTCCTGGATGATACCTACAATGCCAACCCCGCCTCCCTGGCCGCCGGCCTGGAGGTCCTGGCGGCCGCACCGGGGCGGCGGATCCTGGTCCTGGGCGATATGGGCGAGCTCGGCGAGGGGGGCGAGGCGTACCACGCCGAGGCCGGCCGGGCCGCCGCGGCCGCCGGCATCGACGAACTCTGGGCCGTGGGGCCGCTGGCGGCGGCCGCCGCCGAGACCTTCGGCCGCGAGGGTCGGCCGTCGGAGGCGCAGGCGCTGGCGGCCAAGCTACAACAACGACTCGACAATAATACGACAGTGCTGGTCAAGGGCTCCCGTGCCATGGGCCTGGAGGCCGTGGTGACGGCCCTGACCGAAGAGGGGAGATAAACGATGCTCTACCACCTGAGCCAGTGGCTCACGGAGTTCCATTCCGGCTTCAATGTCTTCGGCTACCTGACCCTGCGCGCCATCCTGGGGGTGCTCACGGCGCTGGTCATCTCCTTCATCGTGGGCCCGTGGATGATCCGCCGGCTGACCTACTACAAGGTGGGCCAGACCGTGCGCGATGACGGCCCCGAGTCCCACCTCGACAAGGCGGGTACGCCGACCATGGGCGGCGCCCTCATCCTGGTGGCGCTGGGGTTGTCCACGCTGCTCTGGGCCGATCTCACCAATCGCTACGTCTGGGTGGTCCTGCTGGTGACCCTGGCCTTCGGCCTCATCGGCCTGGTGGACGACTACAAGAAGCTGGTTCTCAAGGATCCCCAGGGGCTGCGCGGGCGGTACAAGTACTTCTGGCAGTCGGTGGCCGGCCTCGCCGCCGCCCTTTGGCTCTGGTATGCCGCGCCGGCGGGGATCGAGACCCAGCTGGTCATCCCCTTCGTGAAGGGGGTCTACCTGGACCTGGGGCCGCTGTTCATCCTCCTGGCCTACTTCGTCATCGTCGGCGCCTCCAACGCGGTGAACCTCACCGATGGGCTGGACGGCCTGGCCATCCTGCCCACGGTGCTGGTGGGCGGGGCCATGGGGATCTTCGCCTACGCCGTGGGCCACGGCGTCTTCGCCGACTATCTCGGCATCCCCTTCGTCGCCGGGGCCGGGGAGGTAGTCATCTTCGCCGGCGCCCTGGTGGGGGCCGGGCTGGGCTTCCTCTGGTTCAACGCCTATCCCGCCCAGGTCTTCATGGGGGATGTGGGCGCCCTGGCCCTGGGGGCGGCGCTGGGCACCATGGCAGTGGTTACGCGCCAGGAGCTCATCCTCTTCATCATGGGCGGGGTCTTCGTCGCCGAGACCCTGTCGGTCATGGCCCAGGTCATCGGCTATCGCGCCACGGGGCGGCGGATCTTCCGTATGGCCCCGCTGCACCACCACTTCGAACTCAAGGGCTGGCCCGAGCCGCGGATCATCGTCCGCTTCTGGATCACCACGGTGATCCTGGTGCTCATCGGGCTGGCCTCGCTGAAGGTCCGGTAACGGAGGGGATGGCTTGAGCGATTCCGCCAACAACGTGGTCATCGGCCTGGGGCGCACCGGCGTCTCCTGCCTCGCCCACCTCGCCGCGCTGGGCGAGGGGGCGGTGGCCATGGATACCCGGGTGGCGCCGCCGGAGGTGGAGGCGGCCCGGTGTGCCCATCCCGGGGCGGAGATCGTGACCGGTGGCCTGGACGCGGCGCGCCTGGCCGGTGCCCGGCGGGTCATCGTCAGCCCCGGTATCGCCCGGTCCACCCCGGCTATCGCCGCCGCCGAGGCGGCCGGCGCCGAAGTCATCGGCGACATCGAACTCTTCGCCCGCGCCGCCTCGGCGCCGGTGGTGGCCATTACCGGCTCCAACGGCAAGTCCACGGTGACGGCCATGCTCGCCGCCATGGCCCGGGAGGCGGGGCTGGAGGCCGGGGTGGGCGGTAACTACGGCCCGCCGGCCCTGGAGCTGCTCACCGATCCGGAGCCGGCCCTCTACATCCTGGAGCTCTCCAGCTTCCAGCTGGAGACCACCGAGAGTCTGGCCCCGAAGGCGGCGGCGATCCTCAATATCAGCGCCGACCACCTGGATCGCTACGCCGGTGTGGACGATTACGCCGCCGCCAAGGCGCGCATCGCCCGCGGGGCCGGGACCCTGGTGGTCAACCGGGACGACCCGCGGACCGCCGGCCTCCAGGGGCCCGGGCGGACCCGGGGCTTCACCCTGGGGGCACCGGATGGGGACGACTGGGGCGTGGTCGGCGGCGCCGATGGGGCCCCCTGGCTGGCCCACGGAACAGAGGCGGTGATGCCGGCGGCGGAACTGCCCCTGGTGGGGGCGCACAACCGCGTCAACGCCCTGGCGGCCCTGGCCCTGGGAGAGGCCGCCGGTCTCCCGCGGTCGGCCATGCGGGCCGCCCTGGCCGGCTTCCGCGGTCTGGACCACCGCTGCACCCGGGTGGCGGAGCAGGGCGGCGTGGTCTGGGTCGACGACTCCAAGGCGACCAATGTCGGCGCCGCCCTGGCCGCCATCGACGGGCTGGAGACGCCGGTGGTCCTCATCGCCGGGGGCCAGGGCAAGGATCAGGACTTCGCGCCCCTGGCGGAGCCCGCCCGCCGGGGCCGACTGCGGGCCGCGGTCACCCTGGGCGAGGACGGACCGACCATCGCCGCCATCCTCGCCCCCCATGTCCCGGTGGTCGCCGCCGAGGACATGGACGAGGCGGTGGCCCGCGCCGGGGAGCTGGCGCAGCCGGGGGATACCGTGCTGCTGTCGCCGGCCTGTGCCAGCTTCGACCAGTTCGACGGCTACGCCCAGCGGGGCGAGGCCTTCGCCACGGCGGTGGTGGGGAGGGCGGCATGAGCGAGGCAATGTCCGGTCTGCAGCAGGGCTACCGGCCGCGCGGCGGGAGTGCGCGGCCGCCCTGGCCCTTCGACCCCCTCCTGGTGCTGGCCCTGGTCACCCTGGTGGGCATGGGGCTGGTCATCGTCGCCTCGGCCTCCATGGATATCGCCGACCGGAATCTGGGCGCACCCTTCCACTACGTGGTGCGGCAACTGGTCTTCTACGCCGCCGGCGTCGCCCTGGGGTGGCTGGCGGTGACCACACCGCTGGAACACTGGAAGCGCCTGGCCGGGCCGGGGCTCGTGGTCGGGTTCGGCCTTCTGCTGTTGGTGCTGGTGGTCGGGGTCGAGGCCAACGGTTCGATCCGCTGGCTCCCCCTGGGGCCGGTGAATCTCCAGGTCTCGGAGTTCTTCAAGATCGCCCTGATCATCTATATCGCCGACTACATCGCTCGACGGCAGGAAGAGGTCCGTACTTCCGCTGGCGGTTTCTTCAAGCCGCTGCTGCTGCTGGCGGTGGCCGGTGCCCTGCTGCTGGCTCAGCCCGACTTCGGGGCCGCCATGGTCATGGCTGCCACCGTGCTGGGCGTGCTCTTTCTGGCCGGTGCGCGGCTGTGGCTATTCGCCGCGGCCTCCGGAACGGCGGCCGGGATCGTCGCGCTGCTGGTGGTCTCCGCCCCCTACCGGCTGGAGCGCGTCACGACCTTTTTGAATCCCTGGGCCGACCCCTACAACAGCGGCTTCCAGTTGACCCAGGCGCTCATCGCCTTCGGCCGCGGCGAGTGGACCGGGGTGGGGCTCGGCGGCTCGGTGCAGAAGCTCTTCTATCTGCCCGAGGCCCATACCGATTTTGTCTTCGCCGTTATCGGCGAGGAGCTGGGGCTGATGGGTGTGCTGGCCATCATGGCCCTCTACGGCCTGCTGGTGTTGCGCGGTCTGGTGGTCGCCCGGCTGGCCGAGGCGGCCGGGCGCACCTTCGCGGCCTACCTCGCCTACGGAATCGCCCTGTGGCTGGGGCTGCAGGTCTTCATCAGCGCCGGGGTGAACATGGGCGTCCTGCCCACCAAGGGGCTGACCCTGCCGCTGGTGAGCTACGGCGGCAGCTCGGTGGTGAGTACCGCCCTGCTGCTGGCCCTGTTGCTGCGCGTGGATCACGAGAACCGTTTTGCAGAGCGCCACCGGCGCGGGAGGGGTGCATGGCGCACCTAGTCATCGCTGCAGGGGGTACCGGCGGGCACGTCTTCCCCGCCCTGGCCGTGGCCGATGCCCTGCGCGCCTCGGGGGACACGGTGAGCTGGCTGGGCACTGCCGAGGGCCTGGAGGCCCGGGTGGTGCCGGAGGCCGGCTATGACCTGGACACCCTGAGCGTGGCGGGTCTGCGCGGTAACGGCGCCGGGCGCTGGCTGGCCGCCCCGTGGCGCCTCACCCGGGCCGTGCTGGGTGCCCGCCGGATCCTCGCCCAGCGCGGGGCGGATGCGGTCCTCGGCATGGGCGGCTTCGCCGCGGGCCCGGGCGGGCTGGCGGCGCGCCTCACCGGCCGTCCGCTGATCATCCACGAACAGAACGCCAGCGCCGGGCTGACCAATCGCGCCCTGGCGCGGCTGCGGCCGGCCCGGGTGCTGGCCGCCTTCCCCGGGGCCTTCCCCGATCGGGTCCCGGCCACGATCACCGGGAATCCGGTGCGCACCGATATCGCCTCCCTGCCGGCCCCGGCCGCGCGCTTCGCCGATCGCACCGGTCCGCTGCGGCTGCTGGTGCTGGGCGGCAGCCAGGGGGCGCTGGCCCTGAACCGGACGGTACCCCGGGCCGTGGCCGCCATGCAGCACCGGGGCGAGGTGACCGTTCACCACCAGGCCGGGCAGCGGGAGCGGGAGGAGGCACAGGCCACCTACGACGAGGCCGGGGTGAGCGCGGAGGTGGTCCCCTTCGTGGAGGACATGGCGAGCGCCTACGGCTGGGCCGACCTGGTCATTGCCCGCTCCGGCGCCCTCACGGTGGCCGAGCTGGCCGCCGCCGGCGTGGGGAGCCTGCTGGTCCC
>JBNJED010000023.1:5000-15655 GCA_051745535.1 Pseudomonadota bacterium
TGACGGTGCCATCCTGGCGGCCGAGTTCACCAACCAGGGGCGGACGGTTCGCGCCGTCCGGTATACCGACGCGGAGGGGCGCAACGACTACTACACCCCCGATGGCCGAAGCATGCGCAAGACCTTCATGCGCTCCCCGGTGGAGTTCACCCGGATCAGCTCCGGCTTCGGCAACCGCAAGCACCCCGTCCTCAACCGCATGCGCCGCCACAACGGCGTCGACTACGCCGCCCGTTCCGGCACCCCCATCCGGGCCACCGGCGAGGGCCGGGTCATCTTCGCCGGTCGCAAGGGTGGCTACGGGAACACCATCGTGATCCGCCACGCCGGTCGCTACACCACCCTGTACGCCCACATGTCCAGCTTCGCCCGCGGGATCCACGGCGGCGCCCAGGTGGAGCAGGGCCAGACCATCGGGTATGTGGGCCAGAGCGGCCTGGCCACCGGCCCCCACCTCCACTACGAGTTCCGGGTCCACGGCGTGCACCGCAACCCCGTCACGGTAGACCTGCCCCGGGCCGATCCCATCGACCCGGCCCATCGTGCCGCTTTCGAGGCCCGCGCCGAGCCCCTGCTCAGCCGCTTCGATCTCCTCCAGCGGACCCGGCTTGCCGCCTCGGAGTCCGAAGGCGGGGGCTGAATGACCGCCGACGCCTATATCGGCCTCATGTCGGGCACCAGCCACGACGGCATCGACGCCGCCGTGGTCACCTTCGACCCGGCACCCGACGTGGTCGCCGCCGGTACCCGACCCTACCCCGCCGACCTCGCCCACCGGCTCCTCTCCGTGACCGGCGAGCCGCGGCCGGCCATCGACGAGCTACTGGTCCTCGATGCCCGGCTCGGTGAGGCCTTCGGCGAGGCGGCGCTGGCAGCCCTGGCCGAGTCCGGGATCCCTCGGGAGACCGTCCGGGCCATCGGCTGCCACGGCCACACCCTGCACCACGCCCCCACCGACCCCCACGGGAATTCCTGGGCCATCGGCGATCCCAACCGGATCGCGGAGGCCACCAGCCTCCCGGTGGTCGCCGACTTCCGGCGCCGGGATATCGCCGCCGGCGGGCAGGGGGCGCCGCTGGCGCCCGCCTTCCACGCCTTCACCCTGGGCCATCCGCGGGAGAGCCGGGCCGTGGTCAACCTGGGGGGGATTGCCAACATCACGCTCCTGCCGCCCGGCGGGCCGGTTACCGGCTTCGATACCGGGCCGGCCAACACCCTCCTGGATGGCTGGGTGCGGGAGCACCGGGGGAGCCCCTTTGATGCCGACGGGGCCATGGCGGCCGCCGGCACGGTGGTCCCGGAGCTGCTGGAGGCGCTGCGCGCCGATCCCTACTTCCAGCAACCGCCACCCAAGAGCACCGGCCGCGAGCACTTCTCGCGGGCGTGGCTGGAGGGCTTCGAGCCGACACGGTGGCGGGCGGTGGACGTGGCCGCCACCCTGGCCGCCCTGACCACCACCACGGTCGCCGACGCCCTGCGCCCCGCCGGGCCGGAACGGGTCCTGGTCTGCGGGGGCGGCGTCCACAATCCGGTGCTCATGGCGGGGCTGCGCGAGGCCCTGCCCGGGACCACGGTGGAGGGGACCCAGCGCCACGGGCTGAACCCGGACATGGTGGAGGCGGCGGCCTTTGCGTGGTTGGCGCGGGAACGGCTGGCCGGTCGGCCGGCCAACGAGCCGGCGGTCACCGGCGCCCGGGAGCGGGTGGTCCTAGGGGGGCTCTACTCGCCCTGACCGCCGCGCTCCGCCATGGGGCGGTAGGGGCGCACGGGCTCGCCGGTATAGACCTGGGTGGGACGGAAGATCCGGTTATCCCCCAGCTGCTCCCGCCAGTGGGCCAGCCAGCCGGCGGTGCGGGAGACCGCGAAGATGGGCGTGAACTGGTCCACGGGGATGTCCATCATGTCGTAGAGGATCCCGGAGTAATAGTCGACGTTGGGGTAGACCCCCTTGGGCCCCAGCCGCTCGGCCGAGGCCTCCTCCAGGGCCAGCGCGACCTCCATGCGCTTGCTCACGTGCCCCTGGCGCCGCTCCATGAACTCCATGACCAGGCGCTGGAGGATGTTGGCGCGGGGGTCCTTCACCTTGTACTCCCGGTGGCCCATGCCCCAGATCTTCTCCTTACGCTCCAGCTTGCGGTCCAGCCAGGTGCGGGCGCGCGACGGATCGCCGATGTCGTCGAGCATGTCGAGCACCCGCTCGTTGGCACCGCCGTGCAGGGGGCCGGCCAGAGTGCCGATGGAGGCGGACATCACCGCATAGGGGCTGGCCAGGGTGGAGCTGGTCACCAGGGTGGCGAAGGTCGAGGCGTTGATGGTGTGCTCGGCGTGGAGGATGAGGCAGACATCCAGGATCCGCGCCAGGAAGGGGTCCGGCTCCTCCCCGGTGAACATGTGGAGGAAGTTCTCTGCGAAGCTGAGATCGGTCCGCGGCGGGACCGGATCATAACCCTTGCGGATGTGCTCCCACATGGTCACGAAGACCGGCATCCGCGCCAGGATCTTCACCGTCATCTCGTGGACGTAGTCCAGCCCCTCGCAGGCGTCGGCGTCGGTGAGGCACTCGCGACCAGCGTAGAACATGCCCAAGCTGGCCACCGCCGACTGGAGCATGTCCATGGGGTGCCCGCTGGGCGGCAGGTGCTTCATCATCTCCCGGATGTTGAACTTCACCCGCCGGTTACGGCGGAGCTGGTCGTCGAAGACCGCCAGCTCATCCGCGGTGGGCAGGTCGCCGTCGAGGAGCAGCAGCGCCGTCTCCTCGAAGGTACTGTTCTCGGCCAGGTCCTCGATGCTGTAGCCGCGATAGGCCAGCAGCCCCTGCTCCCCGTCGATGAAGGAGATGTTCGAACGGGTGGCGGGGACGCCTTCCAGTCCCGGGAGGTATTCGTTCATAGCCTGCGTGCTCCTGCCCTTCCTACAAGGGAGCAAGACTAACAGATGGTGGCGGTCCATGCCCTGCAAACAAGAACGCCGGCGCGAGGCCGGCGTTCGGGGCTGGGTTCATCCGGACCGTTCAGGCGGAGAAGGAAGAGCCGCAGCCGCAGGTCGTGGTGGCGTTGGGGTTGCGGATGACGAACTGCGCGCCCTCCAGCCCCTCGGTGTAGTCGATCTCCGCCCCGGCCAGATACTGGTAGCTCATGGGGTCCACCACCAGGGTCACGCCGGCGGTCTCGACCGCGGAATCACCGTCGTTGATGTTCTCGTCGAAGGTGAAGCCGTACTGGAAGCCGGAGCAGCCGCCACCGGCGACGAAGACCCGCAGCTTGAGGTCCGGATTGGCCTCCTCGGCGATGAGATCGCCGACCTTCTGGGCCGCGCTATCGGTAAAGATGAGGGGACTCTCGGTCATGGTGCTCTCCGTCATATTCGGTTCCCGCGATGGTGAGAAGTCTGCCTTACCCGAGTAGGTCAGTCAAGTTTTGTCGGCCTGTCCCTCGTCCTCGCCGGTCCCGCTCTCGGTCTCGGTCTCGACCTCGTCCTCCGCCTCGGCCTTGCGGGCCGCCTCCTCGGCGTGGGTCAGCCGCGGCTGGGAGCCCTCGGCGCAGTGGACGAGATTGCCGTTGACCTCCGCGCCCATCGCCATCTCGATGAGGCTGTAGTAGACGTTGCCGGTGACCCGCGCCTGGGTGGCGAGCTCGATGTGCTCCAGCGCGTGGACATCACCAATGACCGTCCCGTTGATGACCACATTGGGCACGCGGACCTCGCCCTCGATGGTCCCGCGCTCCGAGAGGCTGAGGACGGAGCGCCCCTCCTCGGCTGCGATAACGTTGCCCTTGATGGTGCCGTCCACATGGAGGCCGCCACTGAACTCCACGTCACCGCGCAGCTCGGTATGCTGCCCGATGAGGGATTCGATCTTCGCGGTGCCCTTGCTGCCCCGCGTCTTCTTGCTGCTCATCTGTCCCCACATGCGGGTCTCTCCTCGCGTCACCGGCGACTACAGATTTTCCAGCTCGATGAGACTCCCCACCGGCCAGTCGAAGGTCTCCTCGATACTCCCGTAGCGGTCGCCACTGGGACGGACCGTCACGATCACCCGGAAGGGAACGAACCCCTCCGGCAGCTCCAGGTCGCCGCGGAAATCCTGGAAATAGCGGAACCGAAAACGCAGCCGCTCCTTCCCTTCCGTGGAGATCTCGGCGAGCTCCAGTCGCTCGCGGGAGCCGCCATCCTCGTGGACCCCCTCGACCTCCAGGCTGACGTAGCCGCTAGTGAAGCTATCATTTTTCAGTACCTGGGTTAACACGAGCTGGTAGTGGAAGATCTCGTCCCCGGCATTCTTCTCCACGTCGAAGCTCTGGACCCGCAGACCGGAGGCGGCGTCCTCCGGGGAGACGATCCCGCGATAGAAGGCCAGTTCCTCCTTGATCTCCAGCAGCTCGTCCTGGAGGCGCTTGAGATCCTCCCGAACCTGCCGGTGGCCCTCCTCCTCGATATCCCGCGCCCGCTCCAGGGCGACCTTCTGTGCCCGCAGCTCCTTCACCCGTTTCTGGAGGGCGTCCCGCTCCTCCACCAGCCGCTCCCGTTCGGCCCCCGCCTCGGCGGCATCGAAGCCCCCCTGGTAACGGCCCAGTTCGTAGATCCCCCAGAGGGCAGCGAGGCCGACGAGCACCGCGGCGGCGATCAACAGGCGCCAGTTGCGCGGCCGCTGGGGCCGGACGATGACCCGATGCGTCATGGCATCAGCCCGATGCCCTCGAGACCGCGGGTCTCGGGGAGGTCGAAGAGGAGGTTCAGGTTCTGCACCGCCTGGCCGGCCGCGCCCTTGACCAGGTTGTCGATGACCGACTGCACCACCACCGTATCGCCGTCACCGGGGCGCAGGGCCGCCAGCCGGCAGACATTGCCCCCCCGCACGCTCCGCGTCTCCGGATGGCTACCGGCCGGCATGACGTCGACGAAGGGCTCATCGGCGTAGGCCGCCTCGAACAGCGCCTGGATATCGGTCTCCGGCTTCGCCAGGCGCGCGTAGAGCGTCGCCTCGATCCCCCGGACCATGGGGACCAGATGGGGAACGAAGGTAATCTCCAGCGGTCCGCCCACCCCCTCCAGGACCTGCCGGATCTCCGGCTGATGGCGGTGGCCCGCAACCCCGTAGGCGCGCAGGCTCTCGCCGGCCTCGGCCATGAGCGTGCCGACGCTCGCCCGGCGCCCGGCGCCGCTGGTGCCCGACTTGGAGTCAGCAATGAGGGAATCCAGCTGCACGACGCCCGCCCCCACCAGCGGCAGCAGGCCCAGGGTCACGGCGGTGACGTGGCAGCCCGGGTTGGCGACCAGTCGTGCGCCCCGGATGGCCTCGCGGTTGAGCTCCGGCAGCCCGTAGACCGCCTCGGCCAGCCGTTCCGGGCAGGCGTGGTCGGTGCCGTACCAGCGGCGCCACAGTTCGGGATCGGTCAGGCGGAAGTCCGCGGCCAGGTCGATGACGCGCACCCCGGCATCCAGCAGCGCGGGGGCGGTCTCCATGGCCACGCCGTTGGGCGTGGCGAAGAGGATCACGTCGCACTCCGCCAGGGGCGCCGTGCCGGGGTCCTCGAAGTCGAGTTCGACCACGCCGCGAAGGTGCGGGAAGGTCTCGGCCACCGGCGTCCCGGCATCCCCGCGGGAGGTGACGGTCCGGATGGCGACATCGGGATGGGGCGCCAGCAGCCGCATGAGCTCGGCGCCGCCATAACCGCTTCCGCCGACGATACCTGCCTGGATCATGGTCACCTGCCGTGCCTGGGAGAGACGGCATCATACTAAGGTTGGCGGCGGGATTTCCATGCCCTGGTAAGCGCGCGGGCAGAGACGGGCGGACGGATTTTTCGGGAGCCGGACAAGACAAAGGCGGCCTGCCGAGGCCGCCACCCATCCGGGAAGCAGGGGCGACGGGACGCCACCCGATTGTTATGGTTGTTTATTGTTGTTGTGAAGCCGGAACCCGACTCCTCCATCGTTTGAGGGAACCCTATCGGGGGTTTTGGTGTCCGTCAAGTTGTTGATCTCATTTTAGTTTATTAGTGTTTTCTGATGCACGCCGCCCGTAAGGGCGCCACCGAGGGTCTCGTAACATGAATAAGCGCAAGGGCATGGCAGCCGTACTGGCGATCATTGTCATTACCGCCGGGGTATGGCTCTGGACCGGCTCGGGGGTCGATCGCGCCCCGGCCGTCACGGTGGAGACACTGGAGGGGGAGCGCCTGGAACTGGCCGAGCTGCAGGGCCAGCCGGTGCTCGTGAACTTCTGGGCCACCGACTGCCCGGGCTGTATCGAGGAGATGCCGCACCTGAAGGAGCTCTACGCCGATCTGGAGGACAGGGGGCTGCAGATGGTGGCCATCGCCATGAGCTACGATGACCCCGAGGCCGTCGCCAGGCTCGCCGAGCGGCGCGAACTCCCCTGGCGGATCGCTCACGACGACGATGGCTCTCTGGCGAAGGACTTCGGGGACGTCAACCTCACTCCGACGACCTTCGTCATCGACCCCGAGGGCCGCATCGTGCAGCAGACCATCGGCATGCTGGACATGGAGAAGCTGCGCAAGCGGCTCGCCCCCATGCTCGAGCCGGAGGCCTGACGTGCTGTGGGTGAAGGCCTTTCACATCGTCTTCGTGGTGAGCTGGTTCGCGGGGCTCTTCTACCTTCCGCGGATCTTCGTCAACCACGCCATGGCCACGGAGCCGGCGGAGATCGAGCGGCTCAAGCTCATGGAGCGCAAGCTCCTGCGCTTCATGACGCCGCTGGCAGCGCTCGCCCTGGCTCTGGGGATCTGGCTCTGGCTGGGGTGGGGCTTCGGCGGCGGCTGGCTCCACGCCAAGCTCGCCCTGGTGGTGGGTCTGGTGGCCTACCACCTCTATCTGGCCCGCCTGCAGAAGGCGTTCGCCGCGGACCGGATCGGCCACGGCCACGTCTTCTACCGCTGGGTCAACGAGCTGCCGGTGCTCATCCTCACCGCCATCACCATCCTGGTGACGGTGAAGCCCTTCTGAGGGCGGCGGGGCCGCCTATCGCAGCCTGAACTCCACGGGGACGGTAAGTTCCATCTCGTCCTCGCCAATGGAGTCCGGGAATTCCGGCAAGGGCTCGGCCCGCTCGAGCATCTTCTGCGCCGCCCGGTCGAGAAGGGTCGACCCGGAGCCGTCGGAGACCTCGGCGGCGGCGACCGTCCCGTCCCGGCGCAGGGTGAAGGTCAGCTCCACGACCCCTTCCTGGCGCCGCCGCCGGGCGGCCACGGGGTAGTCCTTGTGCTTCTCCAGCCACGCCTGTAACCGCGTACGATAGTCCTCGAAGGCCCCCGGGTCGCCACCACCGGTAGTGTCGTCCCCCTGGAGGTCCTGCTCGGCGGTCTCTTCCGCATCATCACTATCCTCTTCCGCGTCGCTGGCCTTCTCGGCCTTCTCGGGCTCCTCGGGCTCGGGCTCCGGCTCGGGCTCCGGCTCGGGCTCTGGCTCTGGCTCCGGCTCTGGCTCCGGCTCCGGCTCTGGCTCCGGCTCCGGCTCCGGCTCTGGCTCCGGCTCCGGCTCTGGCTCCGGCTCTGGCTCTGGCTCTGGCTCCGGCTCTGGCTCCGGCTCGGGCTCGGGCTCTGGATCCGGCTCGGGCTCCGGCTCCGGCTCCGGCTCCGGCTCCGGCTCCGGCTCTGGCTCCGGCTCTGGCTCCGGCTCGGGCTCCGGCTCGGGCTCCGGCTCTCGGGACTCTTCCTCCTTCGGTTCCTCCACGGGCTGATCGGGCGTAGAACTCTGGGCCTGCGGTCCCAGGCCGACCTCGAGCCCACCGGAGCCTGCCTCCCGCGTACCGGCCTCCGGCTCGGGGAAGCCGACGAAGGCAGCGACGTGGAGGGCCACGGCCAGCGCCAGGGCGCCGATCCACGCGGCAGTTCCCATCCTCGCGGGATAGGGAGAGCGAAGCGGCGCGCAGCGCGCCGCCTCCGGCGCCTCCGGTTCGGGCTGCTGCTCCAGCCGCTCGGCGGGGACGCTCATTCCTCCTCCTTCCTGGTCACCAGCCGCACCCGCTCCAGGCCAGCCTCGCGCAGGGCTTGCATGACCTCCACCACGCGCACCCCCTCCACGGCCTCATCGGCCCGCAGGAGGATCTCCTCACGCTCGCCCACGGCCTCGGCCAGCCCCTCGAGTTCCACCGCCTCCTCCCCGAGGGTCAGGCCACCGTCCGCGGTGATGTACAGGGTCTGCTCGTCGCGGTCCGGCTCCTCGCCATCGACACTGGCCTCGGGCGGCTCGACATCGACACTCTCGGGGGTGGTCAGCGCGCCGGCGACCATGAAGAAGATCAGCAGCAGGAAGACGATGTTGATGAGGGGGAGGATGTGATCCTCCATGTCCCGCGGGGCCGAATCCGGGCGGTGGAGCTGCATGGCTACTCCGCCCCCCCGGCGAGGCTTACACTGGCACCCGGGAGGGACCGCAGGCGCGTCACGAGATCCACCGCCCGCTGCAGCGCCACGCCCTCACCCACCTCCACGCGGATCTGCTCCGCCCCCTCTTCCTCCAGGTGGGGCAGGAGTTCGTCCGTCTCCCAGAGGCGATCCTCGTGGCGGACCCCCTCGGCGGTGAGGTGGATACGGGCCGCGGAGGGGTCGACCTCCCCGCCGCCCTCGCCCCCGATCTGCAGGTCGATGAGGCGCCACTCCATGAAGGTGGAGGCCAGCATGAAGAAGACCAGCAGGATGAAGACGACGTCGATGAGCGGCGTCAGGCTGATGAGACGCCGTCTGGGAGCCGTCCGGGTCTCAATGTGCATGGTCCGGCCGTAGCTGTGTCGCCCGGGCCGCCGACGGGCCGGCCTCGCCGGACTCCGCCAGGGCGCCGGTGAAGATCCGGGTCACGCGATCCTCCATGAGCTGGGCGGTGCGCTCCACGATCCGCTCCAGCAGGCTGAGCACCGCCACCACCGGGATGGCCACGGCCAGCCCCGCCGCCGTGGTCAGTAGCGCCTCCCAGATCCCGCCGGAGAGCACCGAGGGGTCCACCTGGCTACCGGCCGCCTCCAGCTCCTGGAAGGCCTCGATCATCCCCAGGACCGTGCCCAGCAGGCCGAGCAGGGGGCTGAGGGCCCCAATGACCTCCAGGACCTTGAGGTGGCTGCGCAGGCCGGCGAGCTGGGCCGCCGCCACCCGCTGGACCTCCTCGCGCACGGTGGCCGGCTCGACATCGCCGCGAAGCTGGCCGCGCAGGGCCGTCTCCAGGACCCGCGCGGCCGGATGGGGGGAGGTCCCCAGCCGCTCCAGCGCCTCGCCGGCACGGCCGCTGCGCCAGAGCTCCTCGCCCTCGCCCAGGACGGCGGTGGAGCCCAGGCGGAGCCGGGCGAACTGCCACACTTTGAGCAGGATCACGGCCAGCGCCACCACCGAAAGCCCTACGAGGATGGCCACCACGGTACCCCCGTTGGCATAGAGCCAGGCCAGGGGACCCAGCAGACCCTGGGTGGTTTCGCTCTCCATGGGACCTCCGCTGTTGAGAATGGTTATCATTATTCCAGACACGGCGCCCGGCGCAACCCCTGCCGGGAATCCGGATTCTCTCCATCTAAATACGAACGATTACTGTTTGCGTTCGATATCGGATCCCCGTATAGTTCCCCTCGGGTTGCCGGCGGGGTCTTCTCTCCCGTTTCCCCCGCCGCCATACCCCCCGTTTTCCGGCGGGCCGTCCGGCGGCCCGCCCATCGACTGAGCAGGACCATCAACCAGACAAACCGAACCTGAGGAGCTCGAGAGATGTACCGACCCTTTCGCCTAGGAACCGTCGCCGCCCTGGTGGGGCTGGCCACCGGCACCGCCATCGCCCAGGACGACAGCCAGCGGCTGGATCAAGTCTCCATCGTCGGCAGCCAGGCCGAGGCGCAGAAGCAGCCCGGCTCGGTCCAGTACGTCGGCGAGGAGCGCCTGGAGGACCACGAGTACACCGACATCAACCGGATCACGCGCGAGGTCCCCGGCGTGAACATCCAGGAGGAGGAGGGCTACGGCCTGCGGCCCAACATCGGTCTGCGCGGAACCGGCGTGGGGCGCTCCTCCAACGTCACGCTCATGGAGGACGGCGTCCTCATCGCCCCGGCACCCTACTCCGCCTCGTCCGCCTACTACTTCCCCTCCGCCCCGCGCCTGGCCGGGGTGGAGGTGACCAAGGGCCCCGCGTCCATCCAGTACGGCCCGCGCAGCCTGGGCGGGGCCATCAACCTCATCTCCCGCCCCATCCCGGGGGACAAGCGCGGCCAGGTGGACGTGGCCGGCGGCGAGGACGGCTACTACAAACTCCACGGCCACTACGGCGAGTCCGGCGAGACCTTCGGCGGCATGGTGGAGGCGCTGCGCTATGGCGCCGACGGCTTCAAGGACCTGGACGGCGGCGGTGACACCGGCTTCGACAAGAACGACGTCCTGGCCAAGTTCCGCATGAACTCCGGCGCTGACGCCGAGCGCTACCAGGAGCTGACGGTGAAGGTCGGCTACGCCGACGAGACCTCCAACGCCTCCTACCTGGGCCTCACCGATGAGGACTTCGACGACGACCCCTACCGTCGCTACCGCGCCTCGGCCAAGGACCAGATGAACAACGAGCACAAGCAGCTCCAGGTGGGCCACTACATCGAGCTCGACCGCGGCATGGAGCTGGATACCACCGCCTACTACAACGAGTACTTCCGCAACTGGTACAAG
>JBNJED010000024.1:0-15364 GCA_051745535.1 Pseudomonadota bacterium
GTTTCGCTTCCCGTCGTGCCCATTGCACCGGCGCGGTTTCCCGCTCGCGCCGGGCAGATTGCAATCGCGTTCGCTACTTCGGCGCCGGCTTGAGGACCACGGGCTTCGCACCGGCCTCCAGGGCATCCAGGACGGCGTCGGTCCCGGCGTCCAGATCGGCCTCGCGGAAGGCGATACCCTCCGCCTCCAGGCCGCCGCGCAGGGCGCTGTCGAAGGCCGGCTGGCCGCCGGCCACGATGATCAGCAGGATCTCGTCGTTGGCGCTCATACCACGTACACCGCATCGGATTCGTTGATCATGCCGGCGAGTTCGCCGGCGGCGTCGGTGGCAAGGTCGGTGACCGGGACGTCGGAGAAGTCCAGGGCCTCCAGCTGCATCTCCACCTCTTCGTCTTCGCGATCCAGCCCGCCCCAGGCGGCGACGCTCACGGCGTCGTCCAGCAGGGTCAGGCCGGTGGCCATGCGCAGGGCCTCGGTCTTGCGGTCCCGGGCGATGACCAGGATCTTCTTGGTGTCGCTCATTCCCTCTCCCCCTAGAGCACGATGACGCGGTCGGTGTTCTTCACCAGCTCGGCGTCCTGGTACTGGCCGCCGACGATGACCCGTTCGTCCAGACCCCCGGCGTGGGGGTCGGCGTCCGGGTAGCGGTCCACGGAGAGCTCGCAGAGCGAGACGTGGGCCTCGCTGGCCCCCAGGAAGGCCCGGAAGTCCTCCCGCGCGAGCATCCGCACGCCGGAGTCGGTGAGGAAGCAGCGCAGCTCCCAGCCCCGGCCGTCGGCCCCGCGCAGGAGGTCCATGGCCTGGTCGGCGAACTGCTGGTCGGTTACCACGATTCCCAGTCGCATGCGCCTACCCCTTCCGGATCTTCCAGACGTAGGTGCCGGTGCCCTCGTCGCGGTCGTAGAGGTCGTTGCCCTCGGATTCGCACATGGCGACGATGGATTCGCCGGAGGAGGGGTTGTCGAACTTCAGCGTCAGGACATCGCCGCTGCCCATCTTCTGCAGCGCCTTCTTGGTGTACATCTGCGGGTGGGGGCAGACGTAGCCGCAGACGTCCAGCAGGTAGTCCCCTTCGTCGACCTTCTCGAACTTGATGCCCATGGTTGTCATCCTCTGTCTTGCGTTGGTCGGTGGGACGGGGCAGGCCCGTCCCGCTTTGTTCACCCCCTCGGTCTAGAGGGCGAGGTCGTCCTCCTTGGAGGCGCGATATTCCATCCAGGCGGCGAAGGCCTTCACGCCGATGAAACCGCCCAGGGTCATGCCGGCGAGGAAGATCCAGCCGGTGAGGTCGCCGTTGGTGACGGCGGCAAAGAAGGCGCCGACGTTACAGCCCATGCCGATGCGGGCACCGATGCCCATGAGGGCGCCGCCCACCAGGGCGAAGATGGCGGTCTCCAGGTTCGGGACCTTCCACTTGAACTCCTTCTTCACCAGGGCAAGCATCGCCGCGCCCAGGATGATGCCCAGGGACATGAGCAGCGGGGCGTTGATGAGCGGGTTGGGCAGGCCGTTATTCAGACCGAAGTAGATGTTGTCCATGTTCTCGGCACCCATCCCGTTGAGGATCCAGCCGCCGAGCTGGGCCTCCTGGGTGGTGATGTACCAGTAGCCGGGGTCGAACACGGTGTTCTGGATGGTCAGGCCCTGGGTGTAGCCCATCTTCGACAGCAGCTCACCGAAGTTGAAGATGCCGTAGTGCTCGCGCAGGGCGCCGGTCACCCACATCTGCAGGCCGGCGAAGACACCCAGGCCGAGGCCGGCGATGGCGGTGTTCTTGGACGAGGTCACCATCTTCCAGATCCCGCGAATTTCATCGCCGAGGCCGGGGTTCTCCAGCTTCTCCCGCCGCAGGTAGCCCTTGCGGAAGGCCCAGATGTAGAGGACCACGATGATGGCCAGCACCGGCAGGATGGAGCTGATGACGGCGTTGCCCAGGAAGGAGTTGACCCAGGCGCTGCCGGTACCCAGCCACTGGCCCACGGTGCCGCCGGAGAGGTCCCAGACATAGCCGGCCAGGAACTGGTCGAACCAGCCGTCGGTGGCCGACAGGGACTCCGGCATGCCCTTCTCTGCCGCCGACTCCTCCCAGGAGGCGGGGGCGAAGCTGTTGGACCAGCTACCCAGATCGACGAAGATCGCCTGGGAGAAGGAGATGCTCACCAGCACCAGCATGGAGCCGATGTTCCCCTCGCCGGACTTGTACAGCGATCCGGAGGCGCAACCGCCGGTAAAGATGATGCCGAAGCCGAAGATCAGCCCGCCGATGAGGATGTGCCACCCCAGGGGGTGCGGGCTGAAGGTGGAGTATCCGGCCACGTTGACGAAGGCAGCCGTGATGGAGAACAGCGCCGTAGCGATCATCACGCCCACCGCCATGCGCGGTACCTTCACCGCGAACAGGTCACGTACGGCCGAGGCCATGCAGAAGCGGCCGTACTGCAGGAAGATCCCGTAGGCCAGGCCGAACCAGACGTAGACCAGCAGATAGATCCAGCGGGTATCCGCCGCCAGCGCCATCGCCGAGAAGATCGCCACCAGGGCGACGATGATCCCCGAGTAGACCGTGCCACGGTGCATCAGGGCACCCGGCTGTGCGGCCGCTGTTGCCGTGTCCTTGCTCATTGCATCCCCCATCGCTTGGATATCTTTGTTGGTCCGTCGCCGCTACTGCTCGGCGCCGGGTACGCGTCGCACGTAGACCCGCCAGTGGCCCTGTTCGTCCTGGATGGTTGCTACGTGCTCGCCATCCACCGAATGCATCATGGCGGGAATGGTCTCTACCGCCGCGGGATTGTCCGTCACCAGCTCCACGCCCTCCCCCGGACCCACCAGCGAGAGGGCCTTGAGGGTGAGAAGCTGCGGCTTGGGGCAGCCATCGCCCTCGCACTTCACCCGCCGACGGACTCGGACCCGCTCCTCCCCCAGCGCCACCTCGTCATCCGTGACGGCGATCTGGTGGTTCTGGCGGTGGGCGGAGCGGCGGAACCAGTCAAGCGCTAGCATCGGACAATCCCCTCGTGGTCGCGCCGGACGCGATGCAGGGGGCATGCCAGCCCGTTTTTATCTGACATGTCAGGTTGTTAGATTCGTGCAGGCAAGGCTTTCGAATTGCAGATTGCAATTCTCCCCCCGACGGGGGATGGGGCGGGGAATTTGCAATTCCGGCATGGCCGGGAGGGGAAAGGACCCGGAAAGGGCGCCCCAGCGGGTCGCCGGGGCCGAATGGTCAGCGCTCGGGTGCTACAGCGGCCAGCGGTCGCAGGCGATGGTGCCGTCCAGCAGCAGTCGCCAGAGATCGGGGGAGGCCTCCAGCTCGGCGTTGAGGATCCGGCGCGCCTCCGCCTCGCGGCCGGCGGCGGGGACATCCTCGGCGAGGGTGAGGCGGACGTGGGCCGCCCGGGGATCGGGCACCGGCCGGCCGATCTCGCTGACCAGGTAGACCTCGGCCCCCTCGATGCCGTCCACCTCCCGGACCATGGCCTCGGCGGCGCGGCTGGCGATGAGGTTGTAGACCTTGCCCACGTGGGTCACCGGGTTCTTCCCGGCCACCGATTCCATGGTCATGGGGCGGTAGGGGGTGATGAGGCCGTTGACCCGGTTGCCGCGGCCCGCCTCGCCATCGTCCCCGGCCTCGGCGGAGGTGCCGGTGGTGGTGAGGTAGATGGACTCGTGCTCGGGGACGTCGGCGGCGTTCACCGCCACGTCCAGCTCCAGGCCGGTGACCCCGCCGGCGGCCTCGCGCACCGCCTCGGCCACCGCCTCCCGGGCGGCCAGGTAGGCGTCCAGGTCGGCCAGGTGGCGGTCGACCATGGCGCAGCCCACGGTGAGGTGGAGGGTATCGCCCCGCCGGACCCCCATGACCTTCACGTCCTCCCCGGTCTCCGGGTGGGCCGCCTTGAAGTCGGGGGCATTGACCCGGCGCTCGGCGGCGTCCACCGCCTGCTCCACCTCGGACAGGGGGGCGAAGCCGACCCCCACGGAGGTGTCGTTGGCGTACCAGACCCCACCACTCTCCCGGCGCAGGAAGAGCTCGGTGAGGTCGGCGGAGCCGGGCCGGATGAGGGAGTGGACGCGCACATCGCGCTCGGGATCCAGGGCGTGGAGATTCTCCCCCAGCCAGTCGCGGGTAACCTGCTGGACCAGCTCGTCCACCGGCAGGGTCTCGCCGCGGACCTCCCGGGTGGCCCGCCCGGCCAGGTAGATCTCCATGGGGGCGGTCACTCGGCCACCGCCGAAGGCCGGCTCCGCCGCCCCGCCCCAGAGCAGGGCCTTGTCCACGTTGTGGTGGAGGATGGTACCGAAGCGCTCCTCGTAGAGGCGGGAGAGCTCCAGGCTCAGCCGCTCGGTGAGGGCGTCGCAGATGGTATCGGGGTGCCCGGTCCCCTTGCGTTCGGCGATCTCCACCGCCCCGGTGGCGGCGGGCTGGGCATCGAGGTACCACTCCATGCGTGCGGTCTCCAGTGGGAGGTGGCGGGGCTTGAGTTCACCGCCCGGCGTCCGCATCCCGCGGGTGGAACGACGGGCGTATGCGGGAGGTTACGACCATGACCCTGCGCGAGAGCCTGGCCGAGCTGCGGGAACTCTGGCCCGGGATGTCGCTCTACGAGCGCTTCGAGCAGATTATCAGCCTGGTACTGGTGCTCGCCATGGCGGTCATCGTGATCATCGCCGTCTGGCAACTGCTCCAGGACATTGCGGCCCTGATCCGGGAGACCGGCCTGGACCCCATGGACCAGCGCGCCTTCCAGCAGATCTTCGGCGCCATCATGATCGTGCTCATCGCCATGGAGTTCAAATACTCCATCGTCCGCGTGGTGGCGCGGGAGGACAGCATCATCCAGGTGAAGACGGTCCTGCTCATCGGCATGCTCGCCCTGGCCCGCAAGTTCATCATCCTGGATACCAGCGCCACGGACTGGAAGACGGTCCTCGCCCTGGCCGGCGGCCTCCTGGCCCTGGGCGGGACCTACTGGCTGGTGCGCGAGCGGGACCTCGCCCTCCACCGCCAGCGGCGCCGGGAGCAGTTTGAGGATCAGCCGGAGGGCGCCAGCGACAGTATCCAGAGCACCGCCCCCTCGGCGGCGAAGGAGACGTCCATGTCGGCGAAGGCCATGCGGTAGACCCGCCCCTGGGTCCGCCCCGTCGCCGGGCGGGGGTCCAGGGCGACCACCGCCGCCAGCCGTTGGCGCAGGTCCTCGCCATCGGCCCGGGCCGCCAGCACCGCCTCCGCCGCCGGGGCGAAGTGCACCGGCTTCGCCGGCGGCGCCTCCTCGGCAAAGCCGGCCGCGGCGTCGGGGATGGCGTCGCTCCAGGGGAGATAGGGCTTCACGTCGAGTACCGGCGTGCCGTCCAGGAGGTCCACCCCGCCCAGGGTGAGCCGCCCCGGCGCCACCGCCTCCAGCGCCACGGCGGAGAGGCCGATGCCGTTGGGCCGATGGGTACTGCGGGTGGCGAGCACCCCCAGCCGCTGCCGCCCGCCCAGCCGGGGCGGGCGCACCGTAGGGCCGCCCTGGCCGGCGGCGTGGAAGGCGAAGACCACCCAGAGGTGGGAGAAGCCCTCCAGCCCCCGGACCGCCTCGGGCCCGTCCAGGGGCGAGAAGAGCTCGATCTCGGCATCCACCGGCGCCAGCCGGGGCTGGCGCGGGATCCCGAACTTCTGCCGAAAGGGGGAGCGGATGGTGCCGATGGGGTCCATCGGCCAGCGGCCGGGTTCCGCGGCCACGACCTCAGAGCTCGCGGACCACGCGGAAGCCGATGTTCACGTCCAGCTCGTCCCAGACCCGGCGCTGGCGGGCGGCGCTGCGGGCGCGCACCGCCATGTCGAAGTAGGAGCCGCCGCGGACCACAATGGGCTTGCGCTCCCGCAGGGTGGCGGCCTGCTCGTCCGCCGCCGGCGCCGGCAGGGACTCGCTCCAGCGGCTGGCGGTGAACTCCCAGACATTGCCGTGCATGTCGTGCAGGCCCCAGGCATTGCACGGGTAGCGCCCCACCTCCAGGGCCGAGGGCATGGGCAGGCAGCGCGGCAGGAACCAGCGCTTCTTCTGCTTCTGCTCCTCGTAGGGGAAGGTGGGATTGAAGTGGACCTGGTGGCAGTCCACCGACTCGCCGAAGGCGAAGGGGGTCCGGGTGCCGGCGCGGCAGGCGTACTCCCACTCCACCTCGGTGGGCAGGCGATAGCGTGCGCCGGTCTGTTCCGAGAGCCAGGCGAGGTAATCGCGCACCTCCTGTATCCGCAGGTTGATCACCGGGAAGTCGCCCTCGGCGCGGATGAGGTCCGAGCGGAAGGTGAAGCCGGTGGCCTGCTGGTAGCGCTCGAACTCGGCGGCGGTGACCGTGAACCGACCCATGGCGAAGGGCCGCCGGATGGCGGCCCAGCGCCGGGGCGCCTCGTCGGGCTTGTGGCCGAACTCCTCCGGCGAGGAGCCGAACAGGAAGCGCCCCGCCGGGATCACCGCCAGCTCCGGGCCCGGGCCGCCATCGGCGAGGAGGTCGCGGAACCCGAACCCCATGTCGGCGGTATCCGCGGCGCGCTGCTGGAGTGCCTGAACCCCGTCGCGATCCAGCTCGTGGACGCTGACCAGCTCTTCGTCGGTAAAGCGCTCGGCGGTCTCGGTCATGGCTCCTTCCGGGTCGGTGGGCGGGCCTTCCATTATGTTCCACTGATGGAGCCGGCGCCAACGGGTCGGGCCAGCCACCAGAGCGGCCCCTGGCTGCCGGTGTCATGGCCTTCGGCGCCCGGCAGGTTGCGGTCGAACCACTCCCCCACGGCCGCCACCTCCGCAGCACCCCCGGGGTGACCCCGGTAGGCCACCACCGACAGCCAGCCGCCCGGCGCCAGCCAGGCACTGGCCGCCTCCAGGGCGGCCAGGGTGGTCTCCGGCCCGGTGGCCGGGCCCGCTGCCGCGCCCGGCAGGTAGCCGAGGTTGAACATCACCACGGCCAGCCGCCCCCGCAGCTCGGCGGGCAGGACCGCCGCCGGCTCGGCGTGGCTGGCCCGGTGGAGGGTGACGTTCTCCCCCGCCCCGGCGGCCGCCAGGCGGGCCCGGGTCCGCTCCAGCGCCGCCGGCTGGATGTCCATCGCATGCACGGGACCGGGGTGGACCGCCCGGGCCAGGAAGAGGGTGTCATGGCCGCCGCCGGCGGTGGCGTCCAGGGCGGCGGCACCGGGGACGAGCCGCTCGCCCAGCCGCCGGTGGACCTCCTCGGTCAGCCGCACGCCGCCGCCCCGAACCGGGCCGGGTCCACCTCCGCCGGCATCGCCGTGCCATCGACCAGGTGGGCGGCCAGGGCAGTGGCGCACCACGGTCCCCAGAGGGCCCCTTTCCCGCCCAGCCCGTTGAGGATCGCCAGCCGCGGCCGGCCCGGATGGCTCCCGGCCACCGGCGCGCGATCCCGCACGGCCACCCGGGTCCCGGCGAAGTGGTCGACCACCTCCGCCTCCCCCGACCAGAGATCCGGCAGCGCCGCCAGGAGCTCCGCCCGGCCGGCGGCCGTGGGCCCCTCGCTCTCCGCCCGGGTATGGGTCGCCCCCAGCCGGGCCGCTGTTGACCCGGTGGGGGCGAGCCAGCCGCTGCCGTGGATGGGTTGTGCCGGCGTTCCCTCCGGCAGGTGGAGGGCGAGGCTCTCCCCGGCCAGGGGCTCCAGGGGCAGGTCCGGGAACCAGGAGTCGCCTGCTTCCGTCCAGCCGCGACAGAGGACGGCAGCGGCGTACTCGTCGCCGCCCAGAGCGATGCCATCCGCCACGGGGGTCAGCTTTCGGGGGTCCACCGGCCCGATCCGGGCCCCCGCCGCCTCCCGCTCCGCGGCCACCGCCGCCAGCAGCCCGGCCACATCCAGCCGTCCGCCGCCGAGGATGACCCCGCTACCGTGGGGGTCCCGGCCGCCCGGAAGGGTTCCCGGCGGCTCGGCGGCCGCCATGTTGACCGCCCGTTCCGGCTCGGCGCGGCGCGCCTCCCAGCGCCGGGCCTGTTCGGCATCCCGGAAGATCCGGCGGATGGGGCCGGGGTACCAGAGCCGCCGGCCCAGGCGCTGCTCCGCCTCGGCGTAGAGGTCGGTGGCGGCCGCCAGCCATTCCGCCGTCCGGGGTGGCCGGGAGAGCCGGGGGCCGTTAATGGGGCTCACCAGCCCGGCGGCGGCGCGGGAGGTGGGGGCCTCGCCGCTGTCCGCGACGACCACGTCCACCCCACGACGCTGCAGGGCCAGCGTCACCAGGGCGCCGGCGAGGCCCAGGCCCACCACTAGCACGGGGCGCCCGTCACCTTTCAGGGGCACGGCCACGGCCTATCTCCGGGGATTGGTCGGTTCGCTGGTCGATCCACGCCGCCATTGCACCACGGGCCGCCGGGGTTCGCACCCCTGCCATGACAGGTCCTGACAAGGCCTGCCTCGCACGGACCAGGCTGTCATGACCTGTCAGGCGCGGTCGTCGGCGGAGCACGGCCTGACGGGCCTGCGAGGGGAAGGCATGCATCCTGCACCCGTTGCCGGGAGCCCCGCGGGGCCACGACAAGAAACGACACCACGGAGGAGACCGCGAATGGTACGCATCCGTAAGACCATCCTCGCCAGCGGGCTGGTGGCCCTCGCCGCCGCTGGCACCGCCAGCGCCAGTCCGGAGATCAGCCGGGGCGATGTCATGGCGAGCACCTGCTACGCCTGCCACGGGACCGACGGCAAGAGTCCCGGCAGCATCCCCAGCCTCCACGGGCTGCCCAAGGAGAAGATCGTCTCCGACCTCAAGGCCTTCAAGAGTGGCGACCGCATGTCCACGGTCATGGAGCGCCACGCCAAGGGCTACAGCGACGCCGAGATCGAGGAGCTGGCCGAGGTCATCAGCGCCAGCGGCCAGTAGGCACCGGCGGAACCGATGCGAGAACCACAACAGGGGATGAGAGAATGAATCGACTGACTCGCCGAGAGATGCTCAAGCTCATGGGTGCGGGCGGTGCGGCCGGTGGGCTTGCAGCCGCCGGCTGCAGCACTACCGGCTCCGGGAGCGCCAAGGGCGCCCACGTGGTCGTGGTCGGTGGCGGCTTCGGCGGCGCCACCTGCGCCAAGTACCTGCGCCGCTACGACGCCGATATCCGGGTCACCCTAGTGGAGCCCAAGAAACAGTACACCACCTGCCCCGCCTCCAACTGGTACCTGGGGGGCTTCCGCGAGATGCAGGACATCACCCACGGCTACGGGGCCCTCAAGGACGACTACGACGTGGATGTGGTCCACGACAAGGTCAGCGGCGTCGATCCCGACAACCGCACCGTCCGCCTCGCCGGCGGCGACACGCTGAGCTATGACCGACTGGTGGTCTCCCCCGGCATCGACTTCCGCTGGGACGAGGTGGACGGTCTGGATGCCTCCACCGAGGAGCGCATCCCGCACGCCTGGAAGGCCGGGGATCAGACCCGTATCCTCCGGCGGCAGCTGGAGGAGATGTCCAACGGTGGGACCTTCGTACTGGTCCCGCCGCCGAACCCCTTCCGCTGCCCGCCCGGGCCGTACGAGCGCGCCAGCCTGGTGGCCCATTACCTCAAGGAGAACAAGCCGCGTTCCAAGGTCCTGATCCTCGATCCCAAGGACGGCTTCTCCAAGCAGGGCCTCTTCGAACAGGGCTGGGAGGAGAAGTACGGCGACATGATCGAATGGGTTTCCGGATCCGAGGGCGGCGCCGTGGACCGGGTGGATGCCGATACACGCACCGTCTTCACCGAAGAGGGCTTCACCGAGCACAAGGCCGACGTCCTGAACTTCGTGCCTCCGCAGAAGGCCGGGAAGCTCGCCTCGGAAGCCGGTCTCACCGATGACTCCGGCTGGTGCCCGGTGGATCAGCAGAGCTTCGAGTCCAAGGTCCATCCCGGTATCCACGTCATCGGAGACGCTGCCATCGCCGGGGACATGCCCAAGTCCGGCCATTCAGCCAACAGCCAGGGCAAGATGGCGGCGGCGGCCATCGTCTCCCAGCTGCGCGGGGACGAGGTCGTATCGCCCTCCCACGTGAACACCTGCTACAGCCTGGTGGCACCGGAGTACGGTATCACCGTCGCGGCCGTCTATCGCTACACCGACGGGGATATCAGCGGTGTCGAGGGCGCCGGCGGCGTTAGCCCCTCCGATGCCAGCGCCGATTTCCGCAAGCAGGAGGCGCACTACGCCAAAGGCTGGTACAAGAGCATCACCAACGACGTCTGGGGCTGAGAATCCCCATCCCCTCCCGCCTCGGGAGGGGCCACCGTCGTCGCAGGGGCCGGCTCCACGGGGTCGGCCCCTTTCTGCTGCACCGCATCAGGGGTCAGGTCTTGCGAGTTTTAATAACCAAAAAAAACAGCCCATCCGGGGTTTCCGGATGGGCCGATGTTGGTTGGGGGACCAGGATTCGAACCTGGATTGACGGAATCAGAATCCGCTGTCCTGCCGTTAGACGATCCCCCAGCAGAAATCGGGCCGCCGCCGATCGCGGCGGCCGGAGTCCGCTAGCGCTTGGAGTACTGCGGGCTCTTGCGCGCCTTGTGGAGGCCGACCTTCTTCCGCTCCACGCGACGGGCGTCGCGGGTAACGAAGCCGGCCTCGCGCAGCGGCTTGCGCAGCTCCTCGTCGTACTCCATCAGCGCCCGGGTAATGCCGTGGCGGATGGCGCCGGCCTGGCCGTTGTTACCGCCGCCGTGGACCGTGATGTCCACGTCGAAGCGGTCGACGGCGTCCACCAGCTCCAGGGGCTGACGCACCACCATGCGGCTGGTCTCGCGGCCGAAGTACTCCTCCAGCGGCTTCTTGTTGATGGTGATGCGGCCCGCACCGTTGCGCAGATAGACGCGCGCGGAGGAGGTCTTGCGGCGGCCGGTGCCGTAGTACTGCTGCTCTGCCATGATGTTCCCCTAGATCTCCAGCGGCTGCGGCTGCTGCGCCTGATGCCGGTGCTCACCACCGGCGTAGACCTTGAGCTTGCCAAGCATGGCGCGCCCCAGCGGGTTCTTGGGCAGCATGCCCTTCACCGCGGTCTGGATGGCGCGCTCGGGGGCCCGCTCCATGAGCTGGCCGAAGGTGATCTGCTTCATGCCCCCGGGATGGCCCGTGTGGCGATAGTAGACCTTGTCGTCCCGCTTGTTGCCGGTCACGCGGACCTTGTCGGCATTGATCACGACGATGTAATCCCCGGTATCTACGTGGGGGGTGTACTCCGGCTTGTGCTTGCCGCGCAGACGGCGGGCGATCTCGGTAGCAAGACGCCCGAGCGTCTTGCCGTCGGCATCGACCACGTACCAGTCGCGCTGGACTTCGGCCGGTTTTGCACTGAAGGTCTTCATCACTGACCGTCCCGAATTCGTGTTGGGGGCTGTCGAAAGACCGGCAATTCTAAGGCCCCTCACCCGCTCTTGCAACCACCCCGCCTCCCCGCTGCTCCGTGAGGGCCTCGTAGGCCGTCCGCAACTGGTGGGTATATTCGGCCGCGGCCCGCACCTCGGCCTCGCTCCCGCCGCGGGCGGTGACCCGATCGGGGTGGTGGCGGCTCAGCAACTGGCGGTAGGACCGGCGGATGGCGGCGAGGTCGGCGCCCGGCTCCAGCCCCAGGACGGCCAGGGCGCGCTCCTCGCCGTTATCCGGCGCCGGCCACAGGCGCGCCCCCACCGTATCCTCCACGCGCCGGATGTCGTAGCGGGAGTAGCCCAGGAGCTCGGCGATGGTGTCGAAGAGGGTCCGCTCGGCGTGGACGATGCCGCTGTCGGCCAGGGCCACCTCCATCTGCCACTCCAGGAAGCGGTCCAGCAGGGCGCGCCGGGCGCAGTCCCGGCTCAGGCGGCGCAGGGCCCGTTCCACGGGATACTCGGGGCTCTTGCCGTGCTGGAACAGGGCCACGGCGGCCCGGGTCTGGGCCTCATCCAGTTCCAGCCGCCGCATGATCCGCCGGGCGGCGTCGAGCTCGGCCTCCTGCACCGGGCCGTCGGACTTGGCCAGGTGGCCGGCCACGGCGAACAGGGCCGTGAAGAAGGTCCGCCGGACCCGTGGGCCCTCGCCGGGGTGGAAGAGGCCGGTGGGGTCGATGCCCGCCACCACCTCCCCGGTCCCCGACGGCGCCAGCCGATGCCACCCGAACATCACCCTCCCCCGCTTCAGGCCGCGACCAGCCGGCCGACGTAGAGTCGCATCTGGCAGGTGAACTCGTACTCCCCCGGCTCCAGGGGCGGCAGGGCGATGCTGCGCGGCTCGTCCAGGGGGAGGTCCACGGCCCGGTCGAGATCGGGGAGGAGGAGCTGGGCGGCGTGGGGGGCCGGATCCCGGCGGGTGATGCGCAGGGTCACCGGCTGGCCCGCCGCCACCTCCACGACGGACGGGTCGAAGGCGCCGTCGGCCATGGTGATGACCACCGGCCCGCCACTCGCCCGCCGGGGCTTCGGCTTGGCCAGCCAGAACCACCAGACCACCAGGGCCGCCGCGATCAGGCCGGCGAGGTTGACCAGGACGGTGCTCATGCCGCCTCCTCCGGCCGGAAGAGCCGCAGTCGGTTGGCGTTGGTCACCACCGTCACCGAGGAGGCCGCCATGGCCGCCCCGGCGATGATGGGGCTCAGCAGCAGGCCAGTGACGGGGTAGAGGATCCCGGCGGCCACGGGGATGCCGAGGCTGTTGTAGATGAAGGCGCCGAAGAGGTTCTGCTTGATGTTGCGCACCGTGGCCCGGCTGATGGCCACCGCCTGCGCCACGCCGTGGAGGGAGGCGCGCATGAGGGTGATATCGGCGCTCTCGATGGCAACGTCGGTCCCGGTCCCGATGGCGAAGCCGACATCGGCGCGGGCCAGGGCGGGGGCGTCGTTGATCCCGTCGCCCACCATGGCCACCACCTCGCCGCCTCCCTGGAGGTCGGCCACGCGATCGGCCTTGGCCTCCGGCGGGACCCCGGCGAAGACGGTGTCGATCCCCACCCGCTCGGCCACGGCCCGGGCGGTGACCTCGTGGTCGCCGGTGACCAGCGCCACCCGGATCCCGCGGCGGTGCAGCCGCTCGATGGCGGCGGCGGAGTCCGCACGCACGGGGTCGGCGACCACCAGGATCCCCGCCGGCTCGCCGTCCACGGTCACCAGGACGGGGGTCTCGCCGCGCCCCCGGGCCGCATCCACCCGCGCCTGCCAGGCCTCGGGCAGGGTCGCCGCCTCCGGCCGGCCCACGAAGACGGACTGCCCGTCGACGCGGGCGGTGACGCCGCGCCCGCTGACCGCCTCGAAGCCCTCCGCCCGGGGCGGCTCGATGGCGCGCTCGCGGGCGGCGGCGACCACCGCCGCTGCCAGAGGATGCTCGGAGCCGGCCTCGGCGCCGGCAGCCAGGCGCAGCAGCGTCGCCTCGTCCCCGGCGGCGATGACCTCGGTGACCGCCGGGGCGCCTTCGGTGACGGTCCCGGTCTTGTCCAGGACCACGGTGGTGATGGCACCCGCCTGCTGCAGCGCCTCGCCGCGGCGGATGAGGATCCCGCTCTCCGCCGCCTTGCCCACGCCCACCATGAGCGACAGCGGCGTGGCCAGCCCCAGGGCGCAGGGGCAGGCGATGACCAGGACGGTGACGGTGGCCACCAGGGCGTAGCTTACCACCGGCTCGGGGCCGAGGTTGTACCAGGCCAGGAAGGTGGCGATGGCGATGAGCAGCACCGCCGGGACGAAGACCGCCGCCACCCGGTCCGCCAGCCGGCCGATGGCCGGCTTGCTCGCCTGGGCCTGGCGGACCAGCTTGATGATCCGGGCCAGGGCAGTGTCCTCGCCGATGCGCTCGGCGCGGAAGAGGAAGCTGCCAGTGGTGTTGGTGGTCCCGCCGGCGACGGAGTCCCCGGGGCCCTTGGAGACCGGCATGGGCTCGCCGGTGAGCATGGATTCGTCCACCGCCGACTCGCCGTCGAGGATGGTCCCGTCCACCGGGATCCGCTCACCGGGGCGGACCCGGACGGTCTCCTCCAGCCCCACCTCCTCGATGGCGACGTCCTGCTCCTGCCCGTCCCGGATCACCCGGGCGGTGCGCGGCTGCATCCCCAGCAGGCGCCGGATGGCGGCGGAGGTCCGGCCCCGGGCGCGCATCTCCAGCGCCTGGCCGAGGTTGATGAAGGCGAGGATGAGGACCGACGCCTCGAAGTAGGCGTGGCGCGCCAGGGAGGGCACCGCCTCGGGGAAGGCAGCCACCGCCATGGAGTAGACCCAGGCGGCGCCGGTCCCCAGGGCGATGAGGGTATCCATGTTGGCGTTGTGGACGCGGAAGGCCTTCCACGCCCCGGAATAGAAGTGGGCGCCGGCATGGACCATCACCGCCGCCACCCCGATCCCGATGGCCAGCCACAGCCAGGGGGCGGCCTCCACCACCGGCAGCAGGCCGCCCATGGTCCCGGCCATGAGCAGCGCCCCGGCAACACCGGCCACCGCGGCCCGCTGCAGCAGGCCGCGATAGTGGGCCGCCTCGGCCGCCTCCTTGGCGCTCTCGTCCTCGGCACCGCGCAGCTCGGCGGCGTCGTAGCCGGCATCCCTGACCGCCTGCACCAACTCCGCCGGCGCCACCTCGCCGCGGACATCGGCGGTGTGCTCGGCGAAGTTCACCGTCGCCTCCTCGACGCCGGGGACGCCCGCCAGGGCCTCCTCCACGGCGCGTACGCACCCGGCGCAGCTCATCCCGGAGATGGAAAGCCGGATCTCGTCGTCGGCCAAGGTCCCCTCCGTATTCGGCCCTCAGGATAAAGGTGGTCCGGAAAAGTCCCGGACGGGCCGCATCATAGCCCACTCGCCCCGGCGCGAGAACCGCGACTTCCCGCCGACGGGGAGCCGACTACTCTTCGCCGGGTGCGAGGGTGGCCCGCTGGTAGCGCAGGGCCATGCCCTCGTCGGGATTGCCCTCCAGCCAGAGGAAGTGGGCCGCCCCCTCGCCATCCAGCGCCACCAGGGGCTCCCGGCAGCCGCGCTCGGCCCGGCAGCCGGGGAGCTCCCGCGGCTCGCCCCAGCCGTCATCGCCGTCCCGGACCGCCAGGCGCAGACTGGCATCCCCGCTGGTCCGGCCCTCCTCGTCGACCTCCTGATGGCGCCAGACGGCCACCGCCAGCCCCAGCGAGGAGAGCGCCAGGTCGGGCTCGGCGCGCAGGGCGCGCTCGGGTTCCTCCCCGAGGATGGGCTCCACACCGGGGAAACGCCGCCCCCCGTCGTCGCTGTAGACCGTCTGCAATCGGGGCCCCGCCCCGTCCCCCCGGGTCTCCAGCCACGCCCCGGCTACTCGCCGGTTGCCATCACTGGCCACCACCGGCGCCTGTATCTGCGGCCCCCGGCCGATGGCGCCGCTGCTCTCCGCCGGCAGCGGGTTCAGGGGAGAGGCCTCGCCGAAGTCCTCGTCGAGTGCGGCACTCCGGGTGATAT
>JBNJED010000025.1:0-15048 GCA_051745535.1 Pseudomonadota bacterium
CGCCGGCGCCCTCCATCGCTACGGGACGCCCTTTTCCGTCCTTATCTTCGATGTGGACCACTTCAAGGCGGTCAACGACCAGTGGGGCCACCCGGTGGGAGATGCCGTGCTCCAGGAGCTGGTCCGGCGCGGCCGGGACACCCTGCGGGAGGCAGATGTCCTGGGTCGCTGGGGTGGCGAGGAGTTCCTGGTCATCGCCAACCACGCCACGAGCGACGAGGCGATGGAACTCGCGGAGCGCCTGCGTCGGACGGTGGCCGATGAGCCCTTCCCCACAGCGGGCCGCGTGACCATCAGTGTCGGGGTCGCCGCCGCGCACCCCGGCGAGAGCCTGGAACAACTGGAAGAACGGGCCGATCGCGCCCTCTACGCTGCCAAGCAGGCGGGGCGAAATACGAGCCGGCTGGCCGCGCCGGGATCCTGAGCAACCCGGCGGGACTTCGGCATGATGGACACCCCCTGCTCGCCGAGCTCAAGGGGTCCGCCGAAGCGGGTTCACTCCAGTGTCTTGCCTTCCACCAAGATCGGACTAAGATGAATACCTTTGGAACAATTACCGGGTCGGATCACATGCCCGGAAACGCAGGCAAGGGACTGCCCATCTTGCCATTCCAGCGCCAGGGCTCCATGCAATCCGAGACACCGCCCCTTTACCTGAAGCTCTACGTGACCGGCGAGACCCCCAGCTCCCGGCAGGCCATCGAGAATCTCCAGCAGACACTGGACAGCGAATACCCCGGGCACTACCAGCTCGACGTGATCGATATCCTTCAGCGTCCGCAGCTTGCCGAAGAGGAAAAGATCCTGGCGACCCCGGCCCTTATCAAGGACCTGCCCCCGCCCGTGCGGCGTATCGTCGGCGATCTTGCGGACCGGGAGAAGGTGCTGCTGGGCCTGGATATCCGTTCCGGGGGTAACCCGTCGTCGACCCCTGGCGGGAGCGAATAATGGAGGCCGGAATCGAAGACCGGAGCCGCATCCCCAAGGTCGCCACGGGGATCCCGGGGTTGGACTACGTCGCCGAAGGCGGCCTGCCCGCCGGTCGGGCCGCCCTTGTCAGCGGTAACTCGGGTAGCGGCAAGAGCCTCATGGCGGCCCAGTTCCTGGTGGAGGGGATCCGGCAGGCCGGGGAGTCGGCGGCCTTTGTGACCTTCGAGGAGCGTCCTCAGCGCATCCGGGACAATCTGCGCTCCTTCGGCTGGCCCGTCGAACACTGGGAGGAAGAGGGATGGTGGGCGTTCGCCGACATGTCCCCCGAACCCAGTCAGCCCATCGTCGCCGGCGCCCTGGAACTGGGCGCTCTGATCCCCCGGATCGAGCACGCGGTTAACCGGGTCGGTGCCAGGCGCTTGGTTCTGGATTCGGTGGAACGCCTCTTCTCCCAGGTTACGGATGCGAGCGTGGTCCGCCAGAGCCTCGGCCAGCTCATGGATGCCACCGAGCGCATGGGGGTTACCACCGTGATCACGGCGGAACGGCCCGGCGACGAAGGCCCCCTGACCCGTTTCGGCGTCGAGGAATTCGTCTCCGATACCGTCATCCTCCTGCGGAACGCCATGGAGGAAGAGAAGCGGCGCCGTACCGTCGAGGTCTTCAAGATGCGGGGGGCCTCCCATCAGAAAGGGGAGTTCCCCTTCACCATCAGCGCCGAGGCCGAAGGACTCAGTGTCGTTCCCCTGGCAGCCAACGAACTCTCCCAGCCCAGTTCCCGGGAACGCCTCAGCTCGGGGATCCCGCGGATGGACGAACTCCTGGACGGCGGCTTCCTGCGGGGTTCGATCACGCTGGTCGCCGGTCCTACCGGCAGCGGCAAGACCCTGGTCGCGGGCCACTTCCTGGCAGGCAACGAGGATCAGCGGAGCCTCTTGGTGGCCTTCGAGGAAGGCCGGCAGCAGATCCTCCGCAACGCCGAGGGGTGGGGGATTTCGCTGGCCGAACGCGAGGCTGCCGGTACGCTGCGGATCGAGGCAGCCTATCCGGAGACGATGGGGCTGGAGGACCACCTGGTCCGGATCAAACGGGCCTTGGACGAGTTCCAGCCCGACCGGCTGGTCCTGGACAGCGCCTCGGCCCTGGAGCGGATCGCCGGCCGGCGGGCCTTCCGGGAGTTCCTGGTGGGGCTGGTCGCCACCCTGCGGGAGCGCGGCATCACCGCCCTCATGACCGCCAACACCACCCAGTTGACCGGGGGCACCTCGGCGACCGAGGCGCAGATTTCCAGCATGACAGACGGGATCTTGCTGTTGCGCTACATCGAGGGCATCTCGGCCCTGCGACGGGCCCTGGTGCTCCTGAAGATGCGGGGGGCCAACCAGGACCAGGCCATCCGGTCGTTCACCATCGGGGCCGGGGGTCTGGTCGTGGGCGAACCACTGAAGGAGACCCACCCTGATGTCCTCGGACAGTGACGGCGGGGGGCCTCGCACGGCCGACGCTGGCATGGAGGTTCCTGGAATGTCCGAACGTACCCCGATCCCGGCCGAGGCCCATCGCCGCCTTGCCCAGGTCCAGGGGATCGTCCCGGGCGTACTGTACGTCTGTCGCGACGACCCCGAATGGACCATGAAGTGGATCAGCGACGATATCGCCGACCTGGCCGGGATCGCCCCCGAGGCCCTGCTTGGCAACCGTTACCGGGCCTTCACGGACCTGATCCATCCCGACGACCGGGAGCGGGTCGCGGAGGCCATCCGTCAGGCTCGGGACGCCGGAGAACCCTTCCAGGTCCAGTATCGACTTCTCGCCGCGGACGGCAGCGAGCGCCTGGTCTGGGAAAAGGGGCGAACCATCGGAGAAGATCCCGACGGGACCCCGCTGCTGGAGGGCTACATCGCCGATCTTACCGAGTCGCGTGAGACCCAGCGGCACCTGGCCGCCAGCGAGGCCCGTTTCCGGCAGCTTTTCAATAGCCTGACCGATATGGCCTTCGTTTGGGAAGGTCGGGCCGATGGCCAGCCCGGGCACCTGGTGGAGGTCAATGATGCCGCCTGCGAATGCCTCGGCTACACCCGGTCGGAACTGCTGGCGATGACTGCCGAGCAACTGAATCTGACCACGGCGTCGGCGCGCCCGGAGGGAAAGGAGAGCGAACTCCCTGGCCGCGACGGCACAGGGATCCCGGTGGAGATCCGGGTGCAGCCCATGGCCATCGAAGGGAAATCGCTCTCCCTCTATATTGCCCGGGATCTCCGGGAAGAAAAGGCCCGACAACGGCTGCTCCAGCGGACCAGCCGGGCCATGGGGATCCTGAGCCAGACCAATCAGACCATCGTCCATGCCCCCGATTCCGAAACCCTTCTGCAACGCGTGGTGGAGGGGTTGCAGCGGAATGCCGAATACAGCCTGGTCTGGGCAGCCTGCGTGGAAGAGAACGGCGCCGGGCCGCGCCTTCAGGGTGTGGTCGCCCGGGGACAACCAGAAGGCGTTGTTGAGCGCCCGGATTTCCACGAAAGCCCCGCCGGGGATCCCGAAAACAACGTGGTAGCCGCTGCCTTCCGGCAGGATGCCCGCGCCGTGGATGTCCTCGACGCTGCCGCCATCGGCGAGGGAGGCTGGCGGGCCGCACTCCACGCCGGCGGGATCCGCTCTGTCTGCGTGCTCCCCTGGCATCACCAGAATGGTCGGGGCCTGGTGGGCCTCGCCTCCCGGGAGTCGGGGGCCTTTGACCACACCGGCGAAGTCGAGATCCTGGAGGAAGCGGTCGGGGACCTGGGCTTCGGTCTCACCGCCCTGCAGGCCCGCGAAGGGCTTCATCGCGAGGTGGCCCGGCGGGAAGAGGCGCTGGAGAACACGATTCACAGCATGGGGCGTTCTCTGGAAGAGCGGGACCCCTACACGGCCGGTCACCAGGAACGGGTGGCCGAACTGGCCGTGGCCATCGGGGAAGAGCTGGGCCTGGAGGCCGATCGGATCCTGGGGTTGCGGCTGGGCGCCTGGGTCCACGATATCGGCAAGCTCAAGGTGCCCATGGAAATCCTGAACAAGCCCGGCCGGCTCACGGAGAGCGAGTTCGGCGTCATCAAGGAACACCCCGAGGTGGGCCTCCGGATCCTGGGGGATATCGAATTCCGCTGGCCCATCCGGGACATGATCCACCACCATCATGAACGCCTTGACGGCTCCGGCTATCCCGATGGCCTGACCGCCGAGGCGCTGTCCATGGAGGTCCGTATCCTGGCCGTGGCCGATACGGTGGAGGCCGTCACCAGCCATCGCCCCTATCGGCCCGGCCGGGGCATGGAGTGGGCGCAGAAGATCCTGCAAGCGGAACGCGGAACCCGGCTGGATGCCGAGGTCGTGGATGCCTGCCTGCGGCTTTTCGAGGAAGGACGCTTCGAGTGGTCGGCACTCCAGGATACCGGGGAGCGGTCGTAGCGACGCCGGATTCCCGGTGGGGCCCGGAAGCGGAAGAGCCCCCGTACCAGGGCCGCATCTATCTGACCGTGGAGGGCAGTGAGCTTGTTCGAGCGCCTCGACATTTACCGCCAGGCCATGGACCAGGCCTACAACTCCGTCATGATCACGACGGCGGATCTGGACCGGCCGGGTCCTGCCATCGTCTACGTGAACCGGGCCTTCTGCATCATGACCGGTTACAGCCCCGAAGAAGTCATCGGGGCTACGCCGCGTATGCTCCAGGGGCCAAGGACCGACCCCTCGGTTCTTCAGCGACTGCGCCGCACGCTGTCGGCAGGCGAGGCCTTCCAGGCATCCACGGTCAACTACCGCAAGGACGGCACACCCTATCTCGTCGAGTGGAATATCAGCCCGGTACGGGACGAGGAAGATCGCGTGGAGTATTTCCTCTCGGTACAGCGGGACATCACTTCCCGGGCCGAGGCGGAGCAGTTCAACCAGACGCTGCTCAACAGCCTGGGGGAGGGGGTGTTCGGTATCAACGCCGAGGGCGCGTTCACCTTCGTCAATCCGGCCGCCTTGCGGCTGCTGGGCTACGACCGTGAGGAGGAACTCCTCGGCGAGAACAGCCACCAGCTCACCCACCACACGGACACCGAGGGCCAGCCCTATCCTGAAGAGGCCTGTCCCATCTACCAGGTCATGCAGACCGGCGAGCCCCTGGAGGCCTGGCAGGACGTGTTCTGGCGCCGGGACGGTAGCCGTTTCCCGGTTGAAACCTATGCCACGCCGCTGTGGCGGGACCTGGGCACCGTCTTCGGTGGCGTGGTCGTCTTCCGGGACATCTCCGAGCAGAAGCGCCTGGAGAGGGAGCTGGAGCAGCAGGCTACGCACGACCGACTAACCGGCCTGTACAACCGGGGCTTCTTCGATCAGGTTCTCGACAAGGAGATCGGCCGCGCCGCCCGGTACGGGCACCCCTTGAGTCTGATCCTGCTGGATATCGATCATTTCAAGGCGATCAACGATACCTACGGCCATCTCGTCGGGGACGAGATCCTGAAGGGGCTGGCCGCGAGGATGGCCCGACGCCTGCGCGAGTCCGACACCCTTGCCCGGTGGGGCGGCGAGGAGTTCATCGCGCTGCTGCCGGCCACGCAGGCGACCGGGGCACGGGAGCTGGCCGAGGGGATACGCAGACAGGTCGCGGAGGAGGCGTTTCCCGACGTCGGTCACATTACGATCAGCCTGGGTGTGGCCGAGCTGGAGCCAGGGGAATCCCTCAAGGACCTTACCAGACGCACGGACGATGCGTTGTACGCAGCCAAGTCGGCGGGCCGCGACCAGGTTCGTACGGCGTAGCCGTACTGATCGACCTCGGCGGCCCATCCGTTGGTGGTCAACGCCGCGTATAGCTCCCCGACGCGCCTGCCGGGTTTTGTCCGCAGGGTCCGTAACGGAAAGGAGTTGACCCGACGGGCTCTGGCGGGCATGATCAGCGGGCTACGGACATCGAGCGAACGGGCCGATGCCGTAGGCGGCCAGCGCCGCGCCGGAGGCCATCCCCTGGATGGGGTAGTGGGCCTTCCGAAGTTCGCAGCGCTGGGCTACGGGTTGTTCATGGTAGGGGCATCCAGCCAGATTTCGAGGGCTGGTTCGGCGGTCGCAACTTGTGTGCGTAGCCTGCCCCCGCTACCATATTCGTAACTCGAGGGGCCCCGCATGGGGCCTTTTTTGTAGGCACCACCGACCGACGGGCGGTGCGGTTCGACAGTGGGCCGATAGGGCCCATTTTTGTTTGGGCGACGATAGTGCGACAGGCGTCGGAAGCAATTCGGGCAGTAGTGGAACCGGCGGTCGCCGGGCTCGGTTACGAATGCGTGGGCATCGAGTTCACGGGTTCCAAACGCCGGGTGCTGCGGGTCTACATCGACGCCCCCGAGGGTGTCGGCATCGACGACTGCGAACAGGTCAGCCATCAGATCAGCGCCGCCCTCGATGTCGAGGACCCCATCCGCGGCGAGTATCATCTGGAGGTCTCCTCGCCGGGTCTGGATCGGCCGCTCTTCGACGCCGACCAGTTCCGGCGCTTCGTGGGCGAGGAGATCCGCTTCCGGCTCGCGGTGCCCGACGAGGAAGGTCGACGCAAGTTCCGTGGTCGGCTGCTGAACGTGGACGGGGAGACCATCGAGGTCGAGGTGGAGGGCGAGACGCGCCACTTCGACCTGGACGCGGTGGAGACGGCGCGGCTGGTGCCGGCCGAATGAGACGGGGACATCCCCGGCAGTTGCCGGGGTCAAGCAGAGGCAGGGTATGAGCAAAGACATCTTGCTGGTGGTGGACGCGGTCTCCAACGAGAAGGGCGTCGACAAGGAAATCATCTTCGAGGCCATCGAGATGGCCCTGGCGACCGCGACCCGCAAGCGCCACGGCGGCGACGTCGACATCCGCGTGGAGGTGGACCGCCGTAGCGGCGACTATGCCGCCTTCCGGCGCTGGCAGGTGGTCGAGGACGATGCCGTCGAGGCCCCGGAGCGCGAGATCACCTACAGCGCCGCCCAGGAGTACGAGCCGGGCATCGAGCTCGGTGACTTCGTCGAGGACGAGGTGGAGCCCGAGGAGTTCGGGCGGATCGCCGCGCAGACCGCCAAGCAGGTCATCGTGCAGAAGGTGCGCGAGGCCGAGCGGGCCAAGATCGTCGAGGAGTACGCCCACCGCAAGGGCGAGCTCATCCACGGCCGGGTCAAGCGGGTGGAGCGGGGCAACGTCATCCTCGAGATCGAGGGGGCGGTGGAGGCCATCGTCCCGCGCGAGGAGACCATCCCCCGGGAGTCCATCCGCACCGGCGACCGCCTGCGCGGCTACCTCAAGGATGTCCGCCACGAGCCCCGCGGCCCGCAGCTCTTCGTCAGCCGCACCGATCCCCAGTTCATCATCGAGCTCTTCCGCCTGGAGGTCCCGGAGATCGGCGACGGCATCATCGATCTGCTGAGCGCCGCCCGCGACCCGGGCTCGCGCGCCAAGATCGCCGTCCACACCCGGGACCAGCGCATCGACCCGGTGGGCGCCTGCGTCGGCATGCGCGGCTCCCGGGTCCAGGCGGTCTCCAACGAACTCAACGGCGAGCGCGTGGACATCGTCCTCTGGGACGAGAACCCGGCGCAGTTCGTCATCAATGCCATGTCCCCGGCGGACGTCGTCTCCATCGTCATGGACGAGGATGCCCACAGCATGGACGTCGCCGTGGCCGAGGAGCAGCTCTCCCAGGCCATCGGCCGGGGCGGGCAGAACGTCCGCCTGGCCTCCGAGCTCACCGGCTGGGAGATCAACGTCATGTCCGAGGAGGACGCCCAGGAGAAGAGCGAGCGCGAGGCCGCCGAGCTCCTGGGGCTGTTCACCGACAGCCTGGACGTCGACGAGGACGTCGCCGAGATCCTGGTGCGGGAGGGCTTCTCCAGTCTGGAGGAGGTCGCCTACGTGCCGGTCTCGGAGATGGTGGAGATCGAGGAGTTCGACGAGGATATCGTCAACGAGCTGCGCGAGCGCGCCCGCGACGCCCTGCTCACCCGGGCCATTGCCGGCTCCGGTCAGGAGGGGGGGCAGGAGCCCTCCGAAGACCTCCTGAACATGGAGGGGATGGACGAGGAACTCGCGCGCAAGCTCGCCGCGCAGGGCATCTGTACCATGGAGGATCTGGCGGACCAGGCCGTGCCGGACCTGCTGGAGGTCGAGGGCCTGGACGAGGAGCGCGCGGGTCAACTGATCCTCGCCGCCCGCGAACCGTGGTTCGCAGAGCAGCCGCAAGAATCGTGAACGGAGAGTGTGCATGTCGGATATGACCGTCAAAGATTTCGCCCAGCAGGTCGGCGTCCCGGTGGACCAGCTCCTGGAGCAGTTCGAGGCCGCCGGCATCGAGGCCCGTAGCGCGGAAGACACGGTCAGCGAGGAGGACAAGGGCAAGCTACTGGCCCACCTTCGCGCCAAGCGGGAAGGGGAGGAGTCCGACGGCACGCCACGGAAGGTCACCCTCAAGCGCAAGAAGACCAGCGAACTGCGCCAGGATGGCGGCAAGGGCGTGACCGTGGAGGTCCGCAAGAAGCGGACCTACGTGAAGCGCTCCGCCATCGAGGAAGAGGAACAGCAGAAGCGCGAGGCCGAGGAGGCCGAGCGCGCCCGGGTGGAAGAGGAAGAGCGCCAGCGGCGCGAGGCCGAAGAGGCCGAGCGCGCGGCGGCCGAGGCTCCGGCGAGCGAGCCGGCGGCCGAGGCGGAAGGGGAGCCCTCCGGCGAGGCGGCCGAGGCCGAGACGCCGAAGGAGCCCGAGCTCACCCCCGAGGAGATCCAGCGCCAGGCCGAGGAAGAGGCCCGTCGCAAGGAGGAAGAGGCCCGCAAGGAGGCCGAGCGGCGCGCCGAGGAAGAGCGCGAGCGCCGGGAGGCGGCGAAGGAGAAGCCGCTGGAGGATACCGGTGGCGGCAAGCCCGGGAAGGGCGGTAAGGGCGCCAAGGGTCCCAAGGGCCGTGCCCAGCAGAATCAGAAGGGCGGCCGGCGCAAAGGCGGCGGTCGTCGTGGGCGCGAGGAGCCCACGGAGCACGGCTTCGAGAAGCCCAGCAAGCCGGTCATCCGCGAGGTGGAGATCCCCGAGACCATCACCGTCGGCGAGCTGGCCCAGCGCATGTCGGTCAAGGCGGCCGAGGTCATCAAGTTCATGATGAAGATGGGCAACATGGTGACCATCAACCAGTCGCTGGAGCAGGACACCGCCTACCTGGTGGTCGAGGAGATGGGCCACAAGCCCAAACTGGTCAAGGAGAACGAGCTCGAGGAGTCCCTGCTCGCCGAGGCCACCCAGGCCGAGGGGGAACAGGTCCATCGCGCCCCGGTGGTCACCGTCATGGGCCACGTCGACCACGGCAAGACCTCGCTGCTCGACTACATCCGCCGGACCAAGGTCGCCTCGGGCGAGGCCGGCGGCATCACCCAGCACATCGGCGCCTACCACGTGGAGACCGAGCGCGGGATGGTGACCTTCCTGGACACCCCCGGCCACGAGGCCTTCACGGCCATGCGTGCCCGCGGTGCGGATGCCACGGACATCGTCGTGGTGGTCGTGGCGGCCGATGACGGCGTCATGCCGCAGACCAAGGAGGCCATCGAGCACGCCCGCGCCGGCGGGGTGCCGATCATCATCGCGGTGAACAAGATCGACAAGGAGGGTGCCGATCCGGACCGGGTGAAGAACGACCTGGCCCAGCTCGACATCATCCCCGAGGAGTGGGGCGGCGAGACCATGTTCGTCCACGTCTCCGCCATCGACGGGCAGGGCGTGGAGGACCTCCTGGACTCCCTGCTCCTGCAGGCCGAGGTCATGGAGCTCACGGCGGTGGCCGACGGGCCGGCCCGCGGACTGGTCATCGAGTCCCGCCTGGACAAGGGCCGGGGCCCGGTGGCCGACATCCTGGTCCAGTCCGGGACCCTCAACCGCGGTGACGTCATCCTCGCCGGCAACGAGTACGGCCGCGTCCGCGCCATGCTCAACGAGGCGGGCGAGAACGTGGACAAGGCGGGCCCCTCCATGCCGGTGGAGGTCCTGGGCCTCTCCGGCACGCCCACCTCCGGTGACGAGGTCATCGCCGTGGAGGACGAGCGCAAGGCGCGCGATGTGGCCGAGGGCCGCCAGGCGCGCGAGCGCGAGCACAAGCTGGCGCGCCAGCAGGCGGCCAAGCTGGAGAACCTCTTCTCCAACATGCAGGAGGGCGAGGTCCCCACCCTCAACGTGGTGGTGAAGGCCGACGTCCAGGGCTCCGTGGAGGCCATCGTCGACGCCCTGCAGAAGCTCTCCTCGGAGGAGGCGCGGGTCAAGATCGTCTCCTCCGGCGTGGGCGCGGTCACCGAGTCGGACGTCAACCTGGCCATGGCCTCCGAGGCCATCGTCATCGGCTTCAACGTCCGCGCCGACGCCGCCGCCAAGAAGCTCGTCCAGGAGGAGAGCGTCGACCTCCACTACTACAGCGTCATCTACGACCTGGTGGACGAGGTCAAGCGGGCCATGTCGGGCATGCTCTCCCCGGAGATCAAGGAAGAGATCGTCGGCACCGCCGAGGTCCGCGACGTCTTCCGCTCGCCCAAGTTCGGCGCCATCGCCGGCTGCATGGTCATCGAGGGGGTGGTCCGCCGACAGAACCCCATCCGCGTCCTGCGCGACAACGTCGTCATCTACGAGGGCCAGCTGGAGTCGCTGCGCCGCTACAAGGAGGACGTCAACGAGGTCCGGCAGGGCATGGAATGCGGCATCGGCGTGAAGAACTACAACGACGTGCGCGAGGGCGACCAGATCGAGGTCTATCACCGCGTCGAGGTCGAGCGCAGTCTCTGACCCATGGCGCGCGAATACGGTCGTAACCGGCGCATGGGCGACCAGCTCCAGCGGGAGCTGGCCGACCTCGTCCGGACCCAGGTCAAGGACCCCCGCGCCGAGGGCGTGACCATCTCCGAGGTCGATGTCTCCCCGGACATGCGCAATGCCCGGGTCTATATCGCCCGTCTGGGCGGTGAGGCCGAGGCCATCGAAGAGGCCGTGGAGGCCCTGAAGGGGGCCGCCGGCTTCCTCCGTCGCGAGCTCGGCCGCCGGCTCCACGCCCGCCGCATCCCGGAGCTCCGCTTCCGCGCCGACACCAGCTTCGATCGCGCCGCCCATCTCTCGCGGGTCATCGACGATGCCGTCTCCCGCGATCGGGAGAGCGGCGATGACGATCCCGACGAACAGTCCTGAACCGGAGGTAGTACGTGGGGCGTTCCCGCAAGAAGGGCCGGGATATCACCGGCATCGTCGTGCTGGACAAGCCGAAGGGCTACGGTTCCAACCAGGCCCTGCAGGAGGTCCGCCGCCTCTTCGATGCCCGCAAGGCCGGCCATACCGGTAACCTGGACCCCATGGCCACCGGGGTGCTTCCCATCTGCCTGGGGGAGGCGACCAAGGTCTCCGCCTTCCTCCTGGACGCGGACAAGGGCTACCGCGGCACCATCCGCCTGGGCAGCCGCACCGATACCGGTGACGCCGAGGGCGAGGTCGTGGAGACCGGCCCCGTGCCGACGCTGGATCGCGCCGCCGTAGAGGCGGTACTGGCCCGGTTCACCGGGCCCATCGAGCAGATCCCGCCCATGTACTCCGCGGTGAAGCAGGGCGGCCAGCCGCTCTACAAGCTCGCCCGCGAGGGGGCGGAGGTGGAGCGCAAGCCGCGTTCCATCACCATCCACGGGCTCACCCTCACCGCGCTGGAGGAGGGCAGGCTGGATATCGAGGTCCACTGTACCAAGGGGACCTACATCCGTACCCTGGCCGAGGACATCGCCGCTGAGCTGGGCACGGTGGGCCACCTGGAGGCGCTGCAGCGCACCCGGGCCGGCCCCTTCCATCTGGAGCAGGCCGTGACCCTGGAGTCCCTGCGGGAGACCGCGGAACAGGGGCTCGAGGCGCTGGATGCCCGGCTGCTGCCGGCGGAGACCGGGCTCGAGGAGTGGCCGGAGATCCGGTTGTCGGCGACCAGCGCCCGGTACGTCCGCCAGGGCCAGGCCGTGATGGTGCCCAACGCGCCGGTGGACGGCTGGGTCCGCCTGTTCGAGGGCGATGCGGCCTTTCTGGGCATTGGCTGCGTCCTCGACGACGGCCGGGTGGCACCGAAACGGCTTTTGAACGCGGCCTGAACCTTGTCGGGTCCGGCCGGGCCCGGTATGATCCACAGGCTTTACGAACAGCGAATTCCATCGGGAGTGGCTTCACATCATGTCTCTGAGTGTCGAAAAGAAGAGCGAGATCGTCCGTGAGTTCGGTCACGGCGAAGCGGATACCGGGTCCACCGAGGTCCAGGTTGCGCTTCTGACCTCGCGCATCGAGGAGCTCTCCTCGCACTTCAAGACCCATCACAAGGATCACCATTCCCGCCGCGGTCTGCTCAAGATGGTCAGCAAGCGCCGGCGCCTGCTGGACTACCTGCGTCGGCAGGACGTCGAGCGCTACCGGAACCTGATCCAGCGCCTGGGCCTGCGCCGCTAAGCGCGCCGCCATGAGCGAAACGCCCCAGTCCGTTCGCAGGGAGCTCCGCTACGGCGATCACGACCTGGTCCTCGAGACCGGCGAGATCGCCCGTCAGGCCGACGGCGCGGTGATGGTCTCCATGGGGGACACGGTGGTCCTGGTGACCGCGGTGGGAAGGCCCGAGGCCGACCCCGGCCGGGACTTCTTCCCCCTGACCGTGAACTACCAGGAGCGGACCTATGCCGCCGGGCGGATCCCCGGCGGCTTTTTTCGTCGGGAGGGCCGGCCCAGCGAGAAGGAGACGCTGACCTCGCGCCTCATCGACCGGCCCATCCGCCCGCTCTTCCCCGAGGGCTTCACCAACGAGGTCCAGGTCATCGCCACGGTGATCTCCCTGGACCCGGAGGTGGACCCGGACATCCCCTCCCTCATCGGCGCCTCCGCCGCGCTGGCGCTCTCCGGGCTCCCCTTCCAGGGTCCCATCGGCGCCGCGCGGGTGGGCTACAAGGACGGGGAATACCAGCTCAATCCGGACGCCAGCAGCCTGGAGGCGTCGGAGCTGGACCTGGTCGTCTCCGGGACGGAGCACGCCGTGCTCATGGTGGAGTCGGAGGCCGCCGAGCTCTCCGAGGAGACCATGCTCGGGGCGGTCATGTTCGGCCACCGCGCCATGCAGCCGGTGATCGAGGCCATCCGCGAGCTCGCCGCCGAGGCGGGGCAGCCGGCCTGGGACTGGCAGCCGGCGGAGCGGGGTGTCGACGTCGAACGGGCGGTGGCCGAGGCCGCCGAGGCCCGGCTCGCCGAGGCCTACGGCCTGGCGGACAAGCAGGAGCGCTCGGCCCGGCTGCGCGATCTCCGCGCCGCCGTGGTGGAAGAGCTCGCCGGCGACAACGGCCACGACGCGGGGGCGGTGAAGGAGGCCCTGGGGGCGCTGGAGAAGCGCCTGGTCCGCGGCCGGATCCTCGCCGGGGAGCCGCGCATCGACGGCCGCGACCGCACCGGCATCCGGCCGATCACCATCCGCACCGGGCTGCTGCCGCGCACCCACGGCTCCGCCCTGTTCACCCGGGGCGAGACCCAGGCCATGGTGGTCACCACCCTGGGCACCAGCCGGGACGCGCAGACCATCGACGCCCTGGAAGGGAAGTATGAAGACAGCTTCATGCTCCACTACAACTTCCCCCCCTACTGCGTGGGGGAGACCGGGTTCGTGGGCAGCCCCAAGCGCCGCGAGATCGGCCACGGCCGACTGGCGCGGCGCGGGGTGGCCACCGTGCTGCCGAAGCAGGACGACTTCCCCTATTCCATCCGCGTGGTCTCGGAGATCACCGAGTCCAACGGCTCCAGCTCCATGGCCAGCGTCTGCGGCACCTCGCTGTCGCTCATGGACGCCGGCGTGCCCATCAAGGCGCCGGTGGCCGGCATCGCCATGGGCCTCATCAAGGAGGGGGAGGACCACGCCGTCATCTCCGACATCCTGGGTGATGAGGACCACCTGGGCGACATGGACTTCAAGGTCGCCGGTACCGCCGACGGGGTCACCGCCCTGCAGATGGACATCAAGATCGACGGCATCACCGAGGCCATCATGGAGTCGGCGCTGGAGCAGGCCCGCACCGGCCGGCTCCACATCCTCGGCGAGATGAACGCCGTCCTCGCGGCGCCGCGCCAGGACATGTCCTCCCACGCCCCGCGCTACATCACCATGCACATCAACCCGGCCCGGATCCGGGATGTCATCGGCAAGGGCGGTTCGGTCATCCGCGGCATCACCGAGGAGACCGGGGCCAACGTGGAGGTGGACGACGACGGCACGGTGCGGATCGCGTCCACCGAGCGCGAAGCCGCCGAAGAGGCCCGCCGCCGCATCGAGGAGCTTACCGCCGAGGTGGAGGTGGGCAAGGTGTACGAGGGCCGGGTGGCCAAGCTCATGGACTTCGGCGCCTTCGTCACCATCCTCCCCGGCCGGGACGGCCTGGTCCACATCTCCCAGATTTCCGAGGAGCGCGTCCAGGACGTCAACGACAAGCTCAGCGAGGGGGAGAACGTGCGGGTGAAGGTCCTCGAGGTGGATAACCAGGGCCGGATCCGGTTGTCCATGAAGGCGGTGGGCGAGGGGGAGTAGCCCCGTGGGCCCGGAGGGGCTCGGCGCACTCCCGGCCCTGGCGCTCGCCGTCGCCGTGGGCCTGCTGGTCGGCATCGAGCGCGGCTGGCAGGCCCGGGAATCCGAAGAGGGTGCCCGGACCGCCGGGATCCGTACCTTCGCCCTTACCGGCCTCCTGGGCGGCCTCGCCGGCCTCCTGGCCGACGCCCTGGCCGCCCCGCTCCTCCTGGGTCTCGCCTTCCTGGCGGTGGCCCTCTTCCTCGGCTTCGCCCTGCAACAACGCTGGCAACGCTACGCCGATGCCGGTGCCACCACGCTGGTCGCCGCTCTCGTGGTCTTCCTGCTCGGCGCCCTGGCGACCCTGGGGCGCCCCGTGGAGGCGGCGGCCGGGGCGGTGGTGACCACCGTCCTCCTCTCCCTCAAGCCCACCCTCCACGGCTGGCTCCGCCGGCTGGAGGACCGGGAGCTCCACGCCGCCCTCAAGCTCCTGGTCATTTCCGTGGTCCTGCTGCCGCTCCTGCCGGACCGCGGCTACGGGCCCTGGGATGCGCTCAACCCC
>JBNJED010000026.1:0-14899 GCA_051745535.1 Pseudomonadota bacterium
CTTCCACCGGGTACTCACCACCGGCGAGCCCGTCCACGGCTTCCGCCACGCCATCCAGTGGCCCGACGGCCACCGCCGGATCCTCTCCATCAACGGCGCCCCCCTCTTCGACGCCGACGGGGCGGTGGAACGGGTGGTCTTCTCCATCGACGACATCACCGAGCGCTACGAGGCCGAACGCGAGCGCGAGCAGCTGGTCGCCATCCTCCAGGCGGCGCCGGACTACGTCGGTCTGGCCGATGCCGACGGTCGGGTCCTCTACCAGAACCCGGCCCTGGATGCCGCCCTGGGCATGGACACCGCGGAGCTCCGCCGCCAGGGCATGACCGTGGAGGATGGCCACCCGGACTGGGCCGGACGCTGGCTGCGGGAGACCGCCCTGCCGGCGGCGGTCCGCGAGGGCCAGTGGTCGGGCGAGAGCGCGCTCCGGAGCGCCGACGGCCACGTCCGCCCCATCTACCAGACCCTCATCGCCCACCGCGACGACACCGGCCACGTGGTCCGCTACTCCACCATCATGCGCGACCTCTCCGCCGTGCGCGCCGCCGAGGCCTTCCGGCGCCAGCTCCTGGACAGCCTCGCCGAGGGGGTCTTCGGCCTGGACACCGCCGGCCGCTTTACCTTCCTCAACCCCGCCGCCTGCGAGCTCTTCGGCTTCCGCAGCGAGGACGAGGCCCTGGGCGCCAACGCCCACGAACTCACCCACCACCACGACACCCGGGGCAACCCCTTCCCCGAGGCCGACTGCCCCATCCGGCGGGTCACCACGAGCGGCGAGGCCCTGGAGGCGTGGGAGGACTGGTTCTGGCACCGGGACGGCCACGGCTTCCCGGTGGAGGCCTACGCCGCCCCCCTGCGGGACGTGGAGGGCCATCTCACCGGGGTGGTGGTCTCCTTCCAGGACATCACCCGGCGCAAGGCCGCCGAGGCGGCCCGGGATCGGGTCCTGGCCATCCTCGACGCCACCCCCGACTTCGTCTCCATGGCGCGCTCCGACGGCCGGATCACCTACATCAACCGCGGCGGCCTGCGGATGCTCGGCAAGGACCCCGACCGCACCGGCCTGGAACAGCCCCTGCCGGAGGAGATGCAGGGCGAGACCGCCGGCGCCCTGGCCCACCCCGAGTGGGCCCGGTCGATCATCACCGAGAAGGGACTGCCCACCGCCGCCGAGCACGGCGTATGGCAGGGGGAGACCGCCTTCATCGACGCCGAGGGGCGGGAGATCCCGGTCTCCCAGGTCATCCTGGCCCACTACGATGCCGCCGGCTCCGTGGCCCACTACTCCACCATCCTGCGCGACATCTCCGAGCGCCGCGCCTTCGAGCGGCGGTTGCGCCGGGAGAAGGCCTTTACCGACACCATCCTCGACAACCTCCCCGGCATCTTCTACATGATCGACGCCGACGGCCGGCTGGTCCGCTGGAACGCACAGCTGGAGGCGGTCACCGGCCTCGACGGCGAGGCCCTGGCCGGCCTGTCGCCGACGACCCTCTTCCCCGCGGATGAACAGCCCGGGATCGCCGAACGCGTCCGGTCCGTCTTCGAGGCGGGGTCCACCACCGCCGAGGGCCATCTCTGCCATCGGGACGGCACCCGCACCCCCTACTACCTCACCGGCTTCCGGGTGGAACTGGAGGAGCACACCTACCTCCTGGGCGTGGGGCTCGATATCTCCGAGCTGCAGGCCGCCCGGACGGAGCTGGAACGCTCCAACGCCGAGCTGGAGCAGTTCGCCTACGCCGTCTCCCACGACCTCCAGGAGCCGCTGCGGATCATCGCCAGCTACCTGGGGCTGCTCCAGCGCCGCTACGCCGGGGAGCTGGACGAGCGCGCCAGCCGCTACATCGAGACCACCGTGGCCGCCGGCGAGCGCATGCGCGGGATGATCAGCGACCTGCTGGAATACTCCCGGGTCAAGCGCATGGGCGAGCCCTTCCAGCCCGTGGCGCTGGAGGAGGTGGTCGCCGCCGCCCGGGAGAACCTCGCCTCCGCCATCGACGAGGGCGGCGCCGAGATCACCGTCGACCCCCTGCCCACCGTCACCGGCGACCGGGGCCAGCTCCTGCGGCTCTTCCAGAACCTGCTGGGTAACGCCATCAAGTACGGCCCCGCCGACGACACCCCGCGCATCCGGATCTCGGCGCACGCCGAGGGGGACCAGTGGGCCATCCGGGTCACCGACAACGGCATCGGCATGGACCCGGCGGATACCGACCGGATCTTCGGCGTCTTCCAGCGCCTGCACACCCGGGAGGAGTACCCCGGCACCGGCGCCGGCCTCGCCCTGGCCCAGCGCATCGTGGACCGCCACGGCGGGACCATTCGCGCGGAGTCCACCGGCCCCGGCTGCGGCGCCACCTTCCACCTCACCCTCCCCGCCACCCCGGAGGGCGAGGCGTGAGGGGCGATCTCGAATCCGGCGGCCTCCTCGCCGCCCTGCTGGATTCCGGCGTGGTGGCCGTGGCGCTGCTGGACCGCGATGGCGCCATCCGCGACGCCAACCAGCGCGGCCGCCAGCTCCTGGACCTCGACGTGGAGGCCGACGGGCGACTGCGACCACCGCCGTGGCGGATCGCCCCGGCCGATCCCGACCGCGGGACCGCCGACGCCTTCCCCGTTGCCCCGGTGCTCGCCGCCCGGGCGCCGGTCCACAACGTCCGCGTCACCCTGGTCTGGCCCGACGGCGGGATCCGCCACATCGCCGTGGACGCGGCCCCCGTGGAGGGCTCGGCCGGGGAGTGGCAGGTCCTGGTCTCCCTGCGGGATGCCACCGAGCGCATCCTGGCCGAGCAGGCCCTGCGCCAGCGCGAGGCGGAGCTGGCCGAGGCCCAGCAGCTCGCCGGCCTGGGCAGCTGGGTCTCCGACTTCACCACCGGCACTATTCGCTGGTCCGACGAGGTCTACCGGATCTTCGGCCTCCGCCGGGAGGAGTGGGGCGGCACCCATGAGGCCTTCCTGCAGCGGGTCCACCCCGACGACCGGGAGCGGGTCCAGGCGGCGGTGGACGCCGCCCTCGCCGGCGCCCCCTACGACGTCGAACACCGTATCGTCCGGCCCAATGGCAGGATCCGCCACGTCCACCAGCGCGGCCGGGTGGACTTCGACGACGACGGCCACCCGGTGCGCATGCTCGGGACCGTCCTGGACATTACCGAGCCGCGGGAGGCGGCGCGCTCCCTGGAGCGCTCCCGGGCGGCGCTGGAGCGGCAGAACGCCGAACTCCGGCGCCTGGCCGAGGTGGCCGCCCACCACCTCCAGGAGCCGGTGCGCCGCGCGGCCGTCTACGCCCAGCGCCTGGAGCGCCATCCCGGCGCCGCCGACTGGTCCCACCTCCACGCCCAGCTCGCCCGCATGGGCAAGCTGGTGGGCGACCTCCAGCGCTACCTCGCCTACCAGACCCGGACCCCGGAACGGGTCCCGGTGGCGCTGGACACCGTCCTCGCCTCCGCCCGCGCCGATCTCGACCTCCCCGGCGCCGAGGCGCTGACCATCACCACCGACCCCGCCCCCCTGCCCACGGTGGAGGCCGACCCGGTGCAGCTGGCCGAGGCGCTGCGCCAGTTGCTGGACAACGCCGTCCGCTACCGCCGGCCCGACGAACCGCCCCGGGTCCACCTCACTGCCCGGCGCGACGACGGCACCTGGGCCCTCACCGTGGCCGACAACAGCCAGGGCATCGAGGCGGCCTACCGCGACCGGGTCTTCCGCCTCTTCGAGCGGCTCGGCCCCGACGACGGCAGCGGCACCGGCGTGGGCCTCGCCCTGGTCCGGCGCGTGGCGGAGAACCATGGCGGCGAGGCCCACATCGAGCCCCGGGAGCCGGGAACCGGGACCGTCCTCCGCCTGACCCTGCCGGCCGAACCGGCCCCCGAGGGCTGATCCCGGGGCCGGATCCTGGAACGGCCAGAGCCGCTGAAGAGACTCCCCGGCTGTGTTAGGCTTGAGGGTCGTTCGATCCGTACCGGAACTCCATGAGACCCATCACCATCCTGCTCGCCGAGGACTCCCCGGAGGACGTGGAGCTCGTTCGCGAGGCCTTCGACTACCACCGCTTCAGCGCCGACCTCCACGCCGTGCGCGACGGGGTCGAGGCCATGGCCTTCCTTCGCCGGGAGGGCGAGCACGCCGACGCACCGACGCCGGACCTGCTACTGCTCGACCTCAACATGCCGCGCAAGGACGGCCGGGAGACCCTGGCCGAGGTCAAGGCGGACCCCGAGCTGCACACCCTGCCGGTGGTGATCCTCACCACCTCCACCGCCGAGAGCGACATCGTCGAGTCCTACACCCGCCACGCCAGCGCCTTCCTCACCAAGCCGGTGGACTTCGACGCCTTCCTGGAGCTCATCCGCCAGCTGGGCGAGTTCTGGCTCACCGCCGTGCGTTATCCCCCCCGAGCCGGATGATGGCCACCGATCGCGCCTACCGCGTCCTGCTGGTGGAGGACAGCCCGGCGGATGCCGGACTGGTCACCGACATGCTCGAGGAGTCCCGGGAGCCCGCCCTGGACCTCACCCGGGTGGAGCGGCTGGCGGCGGCGCTGCAGGCCCTCTCCCGGGAGCGCTTCGACGCCGTCCTGCTGGACCTGGGCCTGCCCGACAGCCAGGGGCTGTCCACCCTGCGCCGCTTCCAGGAGGAGACCGGCCCCGTGGCGGTGGTGGTCCTCACCGGCCAGGAGGATGCCGAGCTCGGCACCCGCGCCATCCAGCTCGGCGCTCAGGACTTCCTGCCCAAGGCCGACCTGACCCCGGGGCTTATCGGCCGGACCGTGCGCTACGCCATCGAGCGCCAGCGCAGCGCCGCCGAGCTACGGCTCATGGCGGCCGCGTTCGAGAGCGGTCAGGCCATCCTCATTGCCGACGTCCAGGGGCGGATCCAGCGGGTCAACGACGCCTTCACCCGGATCACCGGCTACACCGAGGCGGAGGTAGTGGGCCAGAACCCCAACATCCTCCAGTCCGGGGAGCACGACCGCGCCTTCTACGACCGCCTCTGGGGGGAGCTGCGGGTCCACGACCACTGGGAGGGCGAGATCTGGAACCGACGCAAGAACGGCAATATCTACCCCGAATGGGAGTCGATCACCGCCGTTCGCAACGAATGGGGCCAGGTGGAGCACTACGTCGCCGTCTTCCACGAAATCTCCGAACAGAAGCGGCTGGAGGCGGAGCTGGAGCGGGAGGCCTCCACCGACCGCCTCACCGGCACCTGCAACCGGCTGCGCTTCGATACCGAGCTGGATAATGCCCTGGCCCGCTTCCACCGCTACGGGACCGAGACGGCGCTCATCATGTTCGATATGGACCACTTCAAGTGGTTCAATGACACTCGGGGCCACGATACCGGCGACCGTGTCCTGCGCGAGGTCACCGACCGGGTGGCGGCCCGTATCCGCGCGCCCGACACCCTGGCCCGCTGGGGCGGCGAGGAGTTCATCCTCATCCTCCCGGAGACCAACACCGACGGCGCCTGCGAACTGGCCGAACGGCTGCGCCGCGCCGTGGGGGACACGCCGGTGGCCGATGCCGGCCACGTGACCATCAGCCTGGGCGTGACCCGCATGAGCACGGGCGACGACGCCGACAGCCTGCTCAAGCGGCTGGACAACGCCCTCTACCGGGCCAAGGAGCTGGGCCGCAATACCGTCTGTTATCTCGAGCCCGAGGCCGAACTCGAGGATCGCGCCTGCTGAGCGGGCGCCTCATCGTGCTAGAATCGCCCCGGCACGGAAGCCCAAGGAGGAAGCCATGAAACCATTTCACCTCGCGGCCGCCGCCCTGGTCAGCGGCCTGCTCCCCCTCGGCGACGCCCTGGCCGCCGGCGAGGTCAACGCCTCCCTCGGCCACGCCCGCGTCCAGGACGTGGCCGAGGGCAGCGGCCCGCTCATGGGCGTCCACGCCGCCTGGGACTTCGGCAGCGACGCCGTCTTCGGCCGGCTGGCCGGCCACCTGCACGGCGGCAACATCGACCGCGACTTCGACGACGGCACCAGCGAGAGCGACGCCACCGCCGAGACCGGCTTCCGCGCCCTGGTCGGAACCCGGCTGGAGGGCGGCGTGGGCCTCTACACCGGGCTCGGCTACCGCCAGTTCGACGCCGAATACACCTCGGGGCTGGGGGAGTACTTCACCGCCGACGTGACCGGCACGGACCCGCGGGCGGAATACACCAGCTCCCTGCAGACCGCCTACGTCCCCGTGGGCCTGGTGGGCGACGGTCGACTGCGTAGCGGCTGGGAGGTCCGCACCCGGCTGGAGGCGGCCATCCCGGTGACCACCCAGGAGGGTGTGGAGATGGCGGCCGCCGCCGGCGGGGGCACCGAGACCTTCAACCGCACCGGCGGCGTGGGCGGCCGGCTGACCATCCAGTTCCGGCGCGGCGGCCTGGGGATCACCCCCTTCGTGCGCGCCTTCGACCTGCCGCAGGCCGACGCCGAGACGGTGGATGGCCGGGAACTGGCCCCCGACGACCACCGCAGCGTGGTCGCCGGGATCCGGGTGGGGCTGGTCTTCTAGCGACCCGGTCGCCGTCGCTCAGGGGCCGCCGGGGGTGTCCCGGTCGCGGGTGACCAGGTAGACCCCCAGCGCGGCCAGGACCATCCAGCCCACCAGCGCCCCGATCCCGAAGCGCTCCCACAGGGGCCCGAAGAAGAAGATCGCCAGCGCCGCCAGCGCCAGCAGGGCGTTGCCGAGGACGAAATTGCGCTGCTTCTGCGGTTCCGGGGTCATGACAGGGCTCCTGTGGTGTTCTCAATCAGCTGCCCGCCGCCAGACCAGGGTCCGGTTGTCGGCCGGCATGGGGTGCTCGGCGGCCAGGTGGAGGCCGTGGTGCGCGGCCAGCGCCTCCAGGTCGTCCAGATCGCGCACCCCGCTCCCCCCGTCCCGCTGGCGCAGGAAGGCATCGAACTCCGCATTGCTCGGGGCGTTGTGCTCACCGCCGCGGCTGAAGGGGCCGTAGAGGCAGAAGGTCCCCTCCGCACTCAGCAGCCGCCCCGCCCCGGCGAAGAAGCCCTCCACCGCCGGCCAGTCCATGATGTGGACGGTATTGGCCGAGAAGATGCCGTCCACCGGGCCGGTGATGGCACCCTCCCAGCCGGGCTCCCGGGTATCGATGGCCAGGGGCTCGCGGGTGTTGGCCAGCCCCGCCTCCGCCAGCCACTGCCGGATCCCCGGGTGGTTCTCCCGCTGATCGCTGGTCTGCCAGGTCACGTGGGGCAGGGCGGCGGCGAAGGCCACGGCGTGCTGGCCGGTGCCGCTGCCGACCTCCAGCACCGTCCCGGGGGCGGTAAAGACCTCGCGGATCACCGCCAGGATGGGTTCGCGATTCTGTTCGGCCGATTCGGCGTAGGGCTTCATGGGCATCGTTCCTATTGCTCCAGCGCCTGGTTGAGCAGGCTCTCCAGGCGCTGTTTGTAGAAGAGGTAGTGGACCGTCTGGAGCCGTTCCGGGGGCTCGCCGACGATGGCCGGCGCCAGGTCCAGGTCGGTGAGGTAGACCGGGTAGTCGCCGCCGCTGCGGCGCAGCCGCCGGACGCACTCGGCCACCACGGTGAAAAGGTTGCGGCCGTGGTCGCGGCTGGAGAGCTCCTCGTCATTGCAGTAGACGGAGAAGACCGTCTTCCCTCCCTCCACCTGCTCCACGATGGCCTGCAGGTCCAGGTAGCTGCGCGCCCCGTCGCCGACGGCCTCCCGGGAGACCAGCTTCACCTCGCCGTTCTCGCCGGCGGCCAGACGGTAGAAGGCCACCGTCCACTCGCCGTCGGCCGGGTCGGCCGTGCCGCGCAGCTGGGTCAGCCGCCGGGAGACCGACTGCAGGAATCGCCCCAGGTGGCTGATGAGCGCCTCGGCGGTATGGAAGGCCAGGGTCTGCTGGAAGAGGGAGCCGCGCTCGTCCAGGACCCAGAGATCGGCCTTCTCGCCCCGGGCGCGGTAGAAGACCTGGACCACGCCGGGCCGGTTCTCCCGCGCCAGCGCCGCCAGCGGCGAACGCGGCAGCGCCTTCGGGTCCACATGCAGCGGCGAGAAGGCCGGCCGCGCCCGGCCCAGGTACTTCATCAGTGTGGCGCGCTCGGAGGTGCTCTCCTCCCGCACCTCGCCGTCGGCGCCACGCTCCACCAGGTAGAAGCGGCCGCCGGCGCGGAAGAGCAGTCGCCCCGGCCCCTCACGCTCCAGGCAGAGGGGGCGGATCGCCGCCAGCAGCTCCCCCAGCCGCTGGCTGATGGCCACCGCCTGGTCCGACTCGAAGGCGTCGGCCGCCAGCTGGTCGGGGACGGCGCCGCCGTGGCGGGCCAGCTCCGCCAGCGCCCGGGCCACCGCCGCCGGCCCCCGGAAGGGGTGGCAGAAGGCCTCGCCCCAGGTATTCACCAGCACCAGGTCCACGGTAGCGGCCAGGTTGGCGTGGGTCCCGCCATACTCCAGGGGATCCCCGCCCCCCTGGCCGCGGGCGGCGGCATTGATCCGCTCCGGGTCGGCGCCGACATTGACCATGAGCAGGGCGATGCGCACCCCGGCCGGACGGGCCAGCTCGTCCACGTCCCCCTCGGTGGGAGGGGCGGGGAAGTCGGCCGCCAGCCGGCGCAGGGCCCGGGCCGTCTCCTCGGCGCGCCACTGGTAGCCGCCGCGGTAGAGGATGAGGTGGGTCGCCGACGGGTCGAGGACCCCGTTGAAGTAGCCCCAGGCCAGCAGCTCCACCAGGGAGCGGCCGCGCTTCATCGGCGTCGCCCCGCGCAGCTGGTCCGGCGGCACCGAGTCGCGGAAGAGCAGCCAGCGCTCGTTGCCATCGCGGTCGGTGACCTGGTGCAGCGTCACCCGCGCCTCGTGGACGTCGCCGGCGAAGCGGCCCAGCAGCTCCACCTTGCCCGCCTTGCGCTCGAAGGCGGTAAAGAGCCGCCGCCCCAGGATGTGCAGGTCGCGCTTGCTGATCCGGGCATCCGCCCCGTGCTCCCGGGCGAAGCCGGAGAGGACCTGGTAGCTGCGGGTGAGCATCTCCACCACGCCCCGGCGCTGTTCGGCCACCTCCTCGATCCCCCAGTTCGACCAGGCGTCCAGGGTCTTCAGGTGGCCGAGCTCCCAGCCCCACTCGCGGGTCAGCGCCTGCAGGGTCTCGCGCCGCCACGGCTGGCGTTCGTGGGCCGCCCCCGGCGCCGCCGACAGCGCCTCGCCCAGCTTGAAGTAGAGCGCCTGGCGCGCCATCTCCAGGCGAGAATCGGCCCCGGCGGCGCGCAGGTAGGCCTCCACCCGGCGATAGAGGACCAGGTAGGGGTCCAGGGCGAGGACATCGTCCTCCCCGGCCTGGACCCGGCCCTTGTACTCCACGGCGAGCAGGGGGACCTCGGGGTAGTCGGCGGCGTAGTTCTCCATGAGCAGGAGCTTGAGCGCCGACTTGAAGGGCGAGCCCAGCCCCTTGGTGAGCTGCCAGACCCCGCCGCCGAACAGTTCCTCCGCCGGGACCCGCTCCAGGCCGCCGAGGTCGATGACCGATTCGGGGTCCACGAAACGTCGTCGCAGGATGGCGTCCACCACCGCCGGGTACTCCGGCTCCCGGTCCGCCGGCACCAGCCACCAGGCCGGATAGCGCCCGGCCAGCCACAGCCCGGTGCGGTAGAACTCCTCCAGCAGCAGCAGGTGCTGGGCGGTGCCGGCGCTCTCCTTGGAGAGCTGCTCCACCGTCCCGGCGCGGAAGGCCTCCGGGTTCACGAAGAAGATGTGGACCTCCAACCCCAGGGAGTCCCCCCAGGCCTCCACCCCGTCGGCCTTGGCGCGGAGCTGCGCGAGCGCCTCCTCGTCCAGCTCGGGGTCGTGGCAGAGCCAGATGTCGAAGTCGCTCTTGTGGGTGAAGGCGATGGTTCCCGCCGAGCCCATGAGGAAGAGCGCCTGGATGGCCGGCGCACCCACGGGGCGGCGATACTGGAAGCTCCGGGCCTGGCGGCGCGCCGCCTCCTGGGCCGCCTGATCCGGCTGGTAGCCAGCGACGCCGGCCGGGGCGCGGTTGGAGGCGTAGCCGGGCAGGGAGGGGTGGTTGACGTCGAACAGCAGCGGCAGCAGGTGGATGAAGTCCTGCTGCCGCTCGCCCAGGGCCTCCAGGATCTGCGCCCGCCGCCGGCCGTGGAGGGCGAGGAAGCGGTCGCGCACGCCCTCGGGGTCCAGGGTGTCGCGGTCCAGGGTCAGGGGTTCGTCGTCGGCCATGGTGCCTCCGGCTGTGCGGCCTCCCCATGATAGGGCAAAATCGTTTCCACGGCCCTATCTCCCGGGCACGCCCAGGCCATTCCGGCTATGGTAAGGGATCAGGGCATGTAGCGGCGCGGCAGGGAGTCGCGCCCCCGTTCCGATTCGCAGGGAGACGACCATGGCAGAGACCCCCACCCCCTGGCCCCGGTGGCTGGATGCCGCCCCCCTCGGCCTGCTGGCCGTGGGACCGGACGGCCGTATCCAGGCCGCCAACTCCACGCTGCTGGGCCTGCTGGGCACCCCGGCGGAGGCCCTGGTGGGTCGCCACCGGGAGGAGCTGCCGCCCCCCGAACGCCACCTCCTGGACGGGGCCGGCGCCACCGTCCCGCTCCCCGCCACCGGCCAGCGCCCCCAGCGCTGGCTGCGCAGCCGGACGGAGCAGACGGGGGAGACGACCATTCTCCTCGTCGAGAACCTCACCCGGGTGGAGGAGCTCACCGCCGAGCGCGACCGTCTGGCCGCCGAGTTCGAACACGGCGTCAACGCCGATCGCGCCACCGGCCTGCTCAACCGCGCCGGCCTGCTCATGCGCCTGGAACCGCAACTGGCCCGCTGCCGCCGCTACGGCACCCGGCTGGCGGTGGTGAAGATCACCGTCTCCCTGCCCGGGGAGGCGAGCCCGGCACCGATGGTGGCGCGGGTCATCCACGACCAGCTCCGCTGGGCGGACATGGCCGCCCACCTGGAGACGGATAGCTTCCTCATCGCCCTGCCGGAGACCGACGCCACGGGCGCCGGCGAGATGCTGCAGCGCCTGGCCGGCCGGCTCGCCCTGGATCTGGGGACCGTCCCCCTGGTCGCCCACGGCGTTACCGAGTGGCACCACGGCGATGATACCGCCGGGCTGCTGCGCCGGGCCGACGCCGCCCTGGCCGAGGGACGGCTGGAGTCCACCGCGGAGTAATGCCGGCCGGGGGACCGACAGCCGACCCGCTGGCGCCCTTCAACGCCACCACCGCCGCCTGGTTCCGGGCGGCCTTCGGGTCCCCCACCCCGGTCCAGGCGCGGGGCTGGCCGGCCATCGGCGCCGGCGAGCACGCCCTGCTGGTGGCCCCCACCGGCAGCGGCAAGACCCTGGCCGCCTTCCTCGCCGCCATCGACCGGATCAGCCACGCCCCCGCCGCCGAGGCCGGGGTGCGCGCCCTCTACATCTCGCCGCTGAAGGCGCTGGTCCACGACGTGGAGCGCAACCTGCGCAACCCCGTCAGCGGCATCGCCCGCACGGCGGAGGCGCGCGGGGAGACCGCCACCCCGCCCACGGTGGGGATCCGTACCGGCGACACCCCCCAGGCCGAGCGCGAGCGCCAGCGCCGCCGCCCGCCGGAGATCCTGGTCACCACGCCGGAGTCGCTCTTCCTCATCCTGGGCAGCCGCGCCGCCGCCAACCTCGCCACGGTGGAGACCATCATCGTCGACGAGGTCCACGCCCTGGCCGGGACCAAGCGCGGCGCCCACCTGGCCCTCTCCCTGGAGCGGGTGGCCGCCCTGGCCCACGGCGACCCCCAGCGCATCGGCCTCTCCGCCACCGTGAATCCGCCGGAGACCGCCGCCCGCTTCCTGGCCGGCGACCGGCCGGTGACCACCGTGGACGCCTCGGAGCCGCCCCACATCCGGCTCACCGTGAGCGTGCCGGTGCCGGACATGGAGAACCCGCCGCCCCCGCCGGCGCCGGACCCCGATGCCGGCGGCCCCATCCTGGGCGAGGCCCACCGGCGCGCCGCCGGCCCCTCGCCGGGGGAGCAGGGGATCTGGCAGGCCCTCTACCCCCGCCTGGTCACCCTGGTGCGCGAGCACACCGCCACCATCATCTTCGTCAACAGCCGGGGTCTGTGCGAGCGGCTGGCCCAGCGCCTCAACGAGCAGGCGGAGGCGACCGGCGACGAGCCTCTGGTCCGCGCCCACCACGGCAGCCTGGACCACGACCGCCGGGCCGGGGTGGAGGAGGCCCTCAAGGCCGGGACCCTGCGCGGGATCGTCGCCACCTCCAGCCTGGAGCTGGGCATCGACATGGGGGCGGTGGACCAGGTGGTGATGGTGGAATCCCCGGGCACCGTGGCCAGCGGCCTCCAGCGCGTGGGCCGTGCCGGCCACGGCGTGGGCGAGGCCAGCCACGGCACCATCCTCCCCAAGCACCGCGGCGACCTCCTCCACGCCGGCGTGGTGGCCGAGCGCATGCTCGCCGGTGCCATCGAGACGGTCCGCATCCCCGAGAATCCGCTGGACGTCCTGGCCCAGCAGGTGGTGGCCGTGGCCGCCGCCGGTGATACCCGCCGCGCCGACCTGCTGGCCCTGGCCCGGCGCGCCGCCCCCTACCGCCGGCTGCCCGAGGCGGCGCTGGACGGGGTGCTGGAGATGCTCTCCGGCGGCTACCCCTCCTCCACCCTGGCCGATCTGCGCCCCCTGCTGGCCTGGGACCGCACCGCCGATGCCGTCACCGCCCGCCGGGGCGCGGCCATGCGGGTGCGCCTCAACGGCGGCACCATCCCCGACCGCGGCGCCTACCCGGTCCACATCGCCCCGGATGGCCCCCGCGTGGGGGAGCTGGACGAGGAGATGGTCCACGAGACCCGGGCCGGCGAGAACATCGCCCTGGGGGCGAGCACCTGGCGGGTGGCCGAGGTCACCCGGGACCGGGTGCTGGTCACCCCGGCCCCCGGCGAGCCGGGCAAACTCCCCTTCTGGCGCGGCGACGGCCCCGGCCGCCCGGTGGAGCTGGGCCGCGCCCTGGGCGCCTTCACCCGGGAGCTGGCCGCCGCGGACGACATCGCCGCCGCGGTGAGCGAGCGCGTACCCACCGACGAGGGGGCGGCCACCAACCTCGCCGCCTACCTGCGCGAGCAGGTCGAGGCCACCGGCGACGTCCCCTCGGATCGGACCATCGTGGTGGAGCGCTTCCGCGACGAACTCGGCGACTGGCGCATCGCCGTCCTCTCCCCCTTCGGCGCGCGGATCCACGCCCCCTGGGCGCTGGCCCTGCGCCAGCGGCTGGCCGACTACACCGGCGCCGAGACCCAGATCCTCCATACCGACGACGGCATCACCCTGCGCCTGGCCGACGGCGACGAACTGCCGCCGGTGGCGGCGCTCTTCCCGGAGCCGGAGACGGTGGAGGAGCAGGTCACCGAGGTCCTGGCCGATACCAGCCTGTTCGCCGCGCTCTTTCGCGAGAACGCCGGGCGCAGCCTGCTCATCCCGCGCCGGGGCGGGAAGAGCCGCACCCCGCTGTGGCAGCAGCGGCTCAAGGCCCAGAGCCTGCTGGCCGAGGTCCGCCGCTACCCCGCCTTCCCCCTGGTGCTGGAGACCTACCGCCAGGCCCTGGCCGACCACTTCGACCTGGCCGGCCTCACCGAGGTGCTCGCCCACGTGCGCGACCGCCGCATCCGGGTGCGCAACGCCGAGACCGACCACCCCTCGCCCTTCGCCCGCTCCCTGGTCTTCGCCTTCGTCGCCGCCTTCCTCTACGAGGAGGACACCCCCCTGGCCGAGCGCCGCGCCCAGGCGCTCACCCTGGATCGCGGCCTGCTGGCCGAGCTGGTGGGCCAGGCGGAGCTACGCGACCTCCTGGACGCCGACGCCGTGGCCGCCGTGGAGGCGCGCCTGGCCCACACCGACCCCGACCACCGCGCCCGGGACGCCGACGAGCTCCACGACCTGCTACGCCGCCTGGGCGACCTCGCCGAGGCCGAGGCCGCCGAGCGCGCCACGGGGGAGGCCGCCGCCTGGCTGGCCGACCTCCAGCGCCAGCGCCGCGCCCACCCCGCCACCATCGCCGGCGAACCGCGCTGGCTCGCCACTGCCGACGCCGGCCTCTACCGCGACGCCCTGGGCGTGCCGGCCCCCAGCGGCCTGCCGGAGTCGGCCCTGGCCCCGGTGGAGCGCCCCCTGGAGCGGCTGCTGGCCCGCTACGCCCGCCACCACGGCCCCTTCACCACCGCCGAAGTGGCCACTCGCTACGGCCTAACCGCCGGCCAGGTGGAGCCCGTCCTCCAGGGGCTCGCCGGGGCGGGGCAGCTGCTCCACGGCGCCATCCGCCCCGCCGGCAGCGGCGAGGAGTGGGTGGATACGGAGGTCCTGCGCCGGCTCAAGCGCGAGAGCGTGGGCCGCCTGCGCCAGGAGGCGGCGGCGGTGGACGGGGCGACCCTGGCCGCCTTCCTCCCCGGCTGGCAGGGCGTGGGCGAGGCCGGGACGCTGGAGGAGGCCATCGCCACCCTGGAGGGGATCGCGCTGCCCTGGAGCCTGTGGACCACCGCCATCCTCCCCGCCCGGGTGCGCGGCTTCTCCCTGGACGAGCTGGAACGGCTCACCGCCGGCGGCGAGGTGGTCTGGGTGGGGGGCGGCAGCCTGGGGGCCAGCGATGGCCGGGTGCGGCTGCTCTTCCGGGAGAACGCCGCCCGGCTGCTGGAGCCGGAGGAGGCCGCCGGCGACCCGGAGGACTCGGAAGAACCGGTGGCCGCCGCCCTGCTGGCCGAGCTGGACCGGCGCGGGGCGGTCTTCTACACGGACCTGGAGACCGCCGTGGCCCGGCGGCTGGGGGACGTGGATCCGGCGGCCTTCCGCACCGCCCTCTGGGATCTGGTCTGGGCCGGCCGGATCACCAACGACACCCTGGCCCCGCTGCGCGGGCTGGGCGGGCGCGGTCGCAGGCGCAGCCACCGCACCGCCGGCGGCCGC
>JBNJED010000027.1:0-14536 GCA_051745535.1 Pseudomonadota bacterium
CGGGGGCGGTGCAGAGGTTGAGGATGTGGCACTCCCCGGCGGCGGCCGAGAGCAGGCCGTAGCCGGCGAGGTCCGCGGCCTCTCCCGCGCCCGATGCGACCTCCAGGACCCGGCCGGTGTAACCCACGCGCAGGCAGTCCCGGAAGATCCCCTCGGTCCAGGGCTCGTGGTAGGTGGCCTCCTCGATGGTCAGGATCGCCGGGAGGTCCGCCCCCACCATGGGGCGGATGATGGGCTCAGGCGTCACCCCTGTGCTCCGCCAGGGTTTGGCGGGCCAGGCGCAGGTCCGCCCAGGCCCGCGCCTTGTCCGCCGGATTCCGCAGGAGGTAGGCGGGGTGGTAGGTGACCACCACCGGCGTCCCCGTCTCCGGATGGGCGTGGACCTTCCCGCGCAGCTCCCCCAGCCGCGCCTCCCGGCCCAGCAGGTTGGTAGCGGCGATCCGGCCCACGGCGAGGATCACGCCGGGTTCGATGAGCTCGATCTGGCGCCGCAGGTAGGGGGAGCAGGCAGCCACCTCCGCCGGCTGGGGGTCGCGATTGCGCGGGGGGCGGCACTTGAGGATGTTGGCGATGTAGACGCCGCTGCCCCGGGCCAGCCCCAGGGCGGCGAGCATGGCGTCCAGCAGCTCCCCGGCCCGGCCCACGAAGGGCTCGCCGCGGCGGTCCTCCTCGGCCCCCGGGGCCTCACCCACCACCAGCCAGTCGGCGGCGCGGTCGCCCACGCCGAAGACGGTCTGGGTCCGGGACTGGTGGAGGTCGCAGGCGGTGCACTCGGCGACCCGGGCGGCCAGCGGCTCCCAGTCGAGAGTGGCCACGGGATCGGGCGCCGGGACGACCGGTTCGACGACCGGCTCCTCCGGGATCGGCGGCGCCTCCGGCGCACCGGGCGCCCCCTCGGCTACGCCGCCCTCGCCGGCCATCGACTCGGAGAGGGCCGGCTCATCCCCGGCCTGCGGGACGGCCGCCGACCCCTCGGCGCCGGTGACCGCCACCTCGGTGCCTCTGGTCGGGCCGAGCTGCGGCGTCGGGGCATCCGCCCGGCGCTCCCACCGCGGGATCCCCAGCGCCTCCAGCCAGGCCCGGCGTCGCCCCTCTTCCACGGCGCTAGACGTCGCCGGCCTGGGGGTGGGCCCGCTCCACCGGCGCCATGATCTTGTTCAGGGCGTTGACGTAGGCCTGGGCGGAGGCGATGACGATGTCGGTATCCGCCCCCTGGCCGTTGACGATGCGCCCGCCCCGCTCCAGGCGGACGGTGACCTCGCCCTGGGCGTCGGTGCCGGAGGTGATGTTGTTCACCGAGTAGAGCAGGAGCTGGGTGGTGGAGGCCATGACCGCCTCGATGGCGGAGAAGGTGGCGTCCACCGAGCCGCTGCCGGTGGCCCGGCCCTGGCGCTCCTCGCCGTCGACCTCCAGGGTGACGGTGGCCTCCGGGGTCTCGCCGGTCTCGGAGCAGACGTGGACGGAGACGAGCTGGACGCGCTGGTTCTCCGCCTCCACGCCGGCCTCGGTGACCAGGGTCTGGAGGTCCTCGTCGAAGATCTCGTGCTTCTTGTCGGCGAGTTCCTTGAACTTGGCGAAGGCGTCGTTGAGGATCGCCTCCGATTCCAGCTCGATGCCGATCTCCGCCAGCCGCGACTTGAAGGCGTTCCGGCCGGAGTGCTTGCCCAGGACCATGCGGTTGGTGTTCCAGCCCACGTCCTCGGCGCGCATGATCTCGTAGGTCTCGCGGTGCTTGAGCACCCCGTCCTGGTGGATCCCCGACTCGTGGGCGAAGGCGTTGGCGCCCACGATGGCCTTGTTGGGCTGCGGCTGGAAGCCGGTCACCGACGCCACCAGCTTGGAGCTGGGCACGATCTGGGTGGTATCGATGCGGGTGTTGCAGGGGAAGACGTCCTGGCGCACCTGCAGGGCCATGACGATCTCCTCCAGCGCCGCGTTCCCCGCCCGCTCGCCCAGGCCGTTGATGGTGCACTCCACCTGGCGGGCGCCGTTGGTCACCGCCGCCAGGGAGTTGGCCACGGCGAGGCCGAGGTCGTTGTGGCAGTGGCTGGAGAAGACCGCCCGGTCGCTGTTGGGCACGTTGGCCCGAATGTCGGCGATGAGCTGGCCGAACTGCTCCGGGATGGCGTAGCCCACGGTGTCCGGGATATTGATGGTGGTCGCCCCGGCGTCGATGGCCGCCTCCACGATGCGGTAGAGGAAGTGCGGCTCGGAGCGGCCGGCATCCTCGGCGGAGAACTCCACGTCGTCCACGAAATCCCGCGCCCGGCGCACGGCGGCGACGGCGCGCTCCACCACCTCGTCCGGCCCCATGCGGAGCTTGTTCTCCATGTGGACCGGGGAGGTGGCGATGAAGGTGTGGATACGGGCGTGGGCGGCGCCGGCCAGCGCCTCGCCGGCGCGCTCGATATCCCGCTCCACGGCGCGGGCGAGGCCGCAGACGGTGCTCTCCCTCACGCTCTCGGCGACGGCGCGGACCGACTCGAAGTCGCCCTCGCTGGCCGCCGGGAAGCCGGCCTCGATGACGTCCACGCGCAGCCGTTCCAGCTGCCGGGCGATGCGGACCTTCTCCTCGCGCGTCATGGAGGCGCCGGGGCTCTGCTCCCCGTCGCGGAGGGTCGTATCGAAGATGGTGAGATGTTCCTGACTCATGGGGATTCCTCCAGCCGAAAGGCCATGGTAATCGAGGCGCCTCGCCGCTCCAACGGGTCGGGCGGGCTGCATACGTTACACGGGGGGAGAGGGATCGAGATCTATAGCCGCCGCAGCGGCAGCAGTCGCAGGCTGGTCAGGAGGGACGCGACCGCACGACCGCCACCAAGGCGGCGGTCGTCGAACTCGGCAATGTGCGGTGCGCGGATGGCCATGGTAGACAGGGTTCCAGAGCGAGTCTGGACTCAGTATAAATCGCATCCGTGATGTCGCCAACCCCCGCTGCCGTCCCCGGACTCCCGGCACAGGCTGGCTCCCGATGCCCCTCAGGAACCGGAACGCCGCGCCCGCTCCCGCCTCCGATGGCGCAGGGAGCGCAGGGTCTCCACCGGGCCGCTGGCCGCGTAGATGAGGGCGGCGCCGAAGAGGACCTGCGGCGGGTCCAGGGCCACCAGGACGAAGACCAGCACGATGACCAGCAGCGCCACGAAGGGCACCCGGCCGCGGAGGTCGAAGTCCTTGAAGCTGCGATAGCGCAGGTTGGAGACCATGAACAGCCCGGCGATGACGGTGAGCACCGCCGCCGGCACCGCCAGTTCCACCGGATCGAGGCCGTAGGCCGGCACCGCCCAGACCATCCCCGCCAGCAGCGCGGCGGCCGCCGGCGAGGCCAGCCCCTGGAAGTGCCCCCGATCGGTATGGGCCACCTGGGTATTGAAGCGGGCCAGTCGCAGCGCCGCCGAGGCCACGTAGACGAAGGCCGCCAGCCACCCCACCTTGCCCAGATCGGTGAGCGCCCACTGATGGACCACCAGGGCCGGGGCCAGGCCGAAGGAGATGAGGTCGGCCAGGCTGTCGAACTGGACGCCGAACTCCGTCTGGGTGTTGGTCAGCCGGGCGACGCGACCGTCCAGGCCATCCAGGATCATGGCCACGAAGATGGCGACCGCCGCCGTGCGGTAGTCGCCCCCCATGGCACTGATGATGGCGAAGAAGCCGGCGAACAGCGCCGCCGTGGTCAGCAGGTTGGGGAGCAGGTAGATGCCGCGCCGGCGGCCCGGCTCCCCGCTGGAGGTCTCCTCGTGTGGCACGATTCCCGCCGGGGCGCCCCTAGTTCTTGGACCGGTCGACGATCTTGTTGGAGGCGATCCACGGCATCATGCCGCGCAGCCGCTCGCCCACCTGCTCGATCTGGTGCTCGGCACCGAGACGGCGGTTGGCCTTGAGGACCGGGGCATTGGCCTGGTTCTCGGCGATCCACTCCCGGGCGAACTCGCCGTTCTGAATCTCGGTGAGGATCTCGCGCATGGACTCCTTGGTGTACTCGTCCACCACCCGCGGACCGCGGGTGAAGTCGCCGTACTCGGCGGTGTTCGAGATGGAGTAGCGCATGTTGGCGATGCCGCCCTCGTACATGAGGTCGACGATGAGCTTGAGCTCGTGGAGGCACTCGAAGTAGGCCATCTCGGGGGCGTAACCCGCCTCCACCAGGGTCTCGAAGCCGGCCTTGACCAGCGCCGAGGTGCCGCCGCAGAGGACCGCCTGCTCGCCGAAGAGGTCGGTCTCGGTCTCCTCGCGGAAGCTGGTCTCGATGACGCCCGCGCGGCCGCCGCCGTTGGCGGAGGCGTAGGCCAGGGCGATGTCCCGGGCCTGGCCGGAGCTATCCTGCTCCACGGCGATGAGGCTCGGCACGCCGCCACCCTGGGTGTAGGTGGAACGGACCAGGTGGCCGGGGCCCTTGGGCGCGATCATGATCACGTCCAGGTCGGCGCGCGGCTCGATCTGGCCGTAGTGGATGTTGAAGCCGTGGGCGAAGGCCAGCGCGGCCCCCTGGCGCAGATTGGGCTCGATGTTCTGCGCGTAGAGGGCGCCCTGGTGCTCGTCGGGGGCCAGCACCATGACCAGGTCGGCGCCGGCGACGGCCTCGTCCAGGGACTGGACGGTGAGGCCGGCCTGCTCGGCCTTGGCGGCGGAGGCGGAGCCGGGCCGCAGGCCGACGACCACGTCCACGCCGGACTCCTTGAGATTGTTGGCGTGGGCATGACCCTGGGAGCCGTAGCCCAGGATGGCCACCTTGCGCTTCTGGATCAGGGAGAGGTCGGCATCTTTGTCGTAGAAGATATTCACGGTCGCGCTTCCTTCAACGGAAAGGGATTTAGGGTTCGATGATGGTGTGGACTCGCGGGGTTAGAGGCGCAGGGCGCGCTCGCCCCGGGCGATGCCCATGACCCCCGAGCGCACGGTCTCCAGGATGCTGGTCGGCGGCAGCGTCTGGAGGAAGGCGTCCACCTTCTCGGCGTCGCCGGTGAGCTCGATGGTGTAGGTATCCTCGGTGACGTCCACCACGCGGCCGCGGAAGATGTCCGCCAGCCGCTTGAGTTCCTCGCGGGCCTCGCCGTCGGCGGCGCGGACCTTCACCAGCATCATCTCGCGCTCGATGTGCGGCCCCTCGGCCAGCTCCATGAGCCGGACCACATCCACCAGCTTGTTCAGCTGCTTGACGATCTGCTCGATGATCTCCTCGGAGCCGCTGGTGACCAGGGTCATCCGGGAGAGGCTGGGGTCCTCTGTGGGGGCCACGGTGAGGGATTCGATATTGTAGCCGCGCGCCGAGAACAGCCCGGCCACCCGGGAGAGCGCCCCGGACTCGTTCTCCATGAGGATGGCGATGATGTGGCGCATGTCAGGCGAGCTCCCGGTCGGGGGACAGGTGCATCTCGTGGTGCCCCTTCCCCGCCTCGATCATGGGGTAGACGTTCTCGGTCTGGTCGGTGATGAAGTCCAGGAAGACCAGCCGATCCTTCATGGCGAAGGCCTCGCGCAGGGCCCCCTCCACGTCGCCGGGCCGCTCCACCCGCAGGCCGGTGTGGCCATAGGCCTCGGCCAGGCGGACGAAGTCGGGCAGGGCGTCCATGTAGGAGTGGCTGTAGCGGCTCTCGTAGAAGAACTCCTGCCACTGCCGCACCATGCCCATGTAGCGATTGTTCAGGTTGATGATCTTCAGCGGCAGCATGTACTGCAGGCAGGTGGAGAGCTCCTGGATGCACATCTGGATGCTCGCCTCGCCGGTGACGCAGGCCACGTCCGCCTGCGGGTCGGCCAGCTGGGCGCCGATGGCCGCCGGCAGGCCGAAGCCCATGGTCCCCAGACCGCCGGAATTGAGCCAGCGCCGCGGCTTGTTGAAGCCGTAGAACTGCGCCGCCCACATCTGGTGCTGGCCCACGTCGGAGCTGACGTAGGCGTCACCTCCGGTGACCTCGGCCAGCTTCTCGATGACCATCTGCGGCTTGATGAGCTCGCTGTTGCGGTCGTAGTTCAGGCAGTTCAGGCCCCGCCACTGCTCGATCTGGCCCCACCACTCCTTGAGCGCCGCCCCGTCCGGGTGGCGATCGCCGCTGCGCAGGAGCCGCAGCATCTCCTGGAGCACCTGGTCGGTGTCGCCGACGATGGGTACATCCACCCGCACGTTCTTGGAGATGCTCGAGGGATCGATATCCAGGTGGATGATCCGGGCGTTGGGCGAGAAGTGTTCGGTGTTGCCGGTGACGCGGTCGTCGAAGCGCGCCCCCACGGCAAAGAGCACGTCGCACTCGTGCATGGCCATGTTGGCCTCGTAGGTCCCGTGCATGCCGAGCATGCCCAGGAACTGCGAGTCCGAAGCCGGGTAGGAACCCAGCCCCATGAGCGTCTGCGTGATGGGGTAGCCCAGCTCCCGGGTGATCTCGGTGAGCACCTCCGAGGCCTCGCTGAGGACCACGCCGCCGCCGGTGTAGATCATGGGTCGCTTGGCGGCGAGGAGCAGGTCCACGGCCCGCTTGATCTGACCCGGGTGGCCGCGCGTCACCGGATTGTAGGAGCGCAGGCTCACGCTGGACGGGTAGGTGTAGGGGACCTTCACCGACGGGTCGGTAACATCCTTGGGCACGTCCACCAGCACCGGGCCGGGTCGGCCGGTGGTGGCGATGTGGAAGGCCTTCTTCAGGGTCGACGCCAGATCGCGGACGTCCTTGACCAGGAAGTTGTGCTTCACGCAGGGGCGGGTGATGCCCACCGCGTCCACCTCCTGGAAGGCGTCGGAGCCGATGACCCCGGTGGGCACCTGGCCGGAGATCACCACCATGGGCGTGGAATCCATGTGGGCGGTGGCGATGCCGGTCACGGCGTTGGTCACGCCGGGCCCGGAGGTCACCAGCATCACCCCCGGCTTGCCGGTGGCCCGGGCGTAGCCGTCGGCCGCGTGGCCGGCGCCCTGCTCGTGGCGAACCAGAATGTGCCGGATATCCTGCTGGCCGTGGAGGGCATCATAGATATGCAGCGCCGCCCCGCCGGGATAGCCGAAGATGTATTCCACACCCTCGTCCCGCAGGAACTGGACGATGATCTCGCCGCCGCTCAACTCCACTGGCTATTCCCCCGCAAATCGCCGCCACTGGCGGCACGAATGTGAACCGTCAAACGTACTGTCAACCGACCGGCGGGTCAACCGATGGAGCCCGGGGCAGTGGGCGCGCGGTCGTCTCAATCGACGTCGGCGGGCCGCCGGGCGATGCGCTGGAGATGGTCCCGGGCGCGGCCTACCAGTTCGGGGGCCAGGCCGTTGCGCTCGGCGATGAGCAGACCCAGGGAACGGCCCGGCTCCCCCACCGCCAGCTGGTAGGTGGGCGCCAGGGCGTCGTGGTCGAAGCGCATGGAGGCGTTGACCACGTACTCGGCCCCCTCGGCGTAGTCCTTGAGCGGCGACAGGTGGGTATTGACGATCCCCTGGACGCCCCGCCCGGCGAGCTCGTCCAGGACCGACATGGCCAGCGCCGCCCCCTCCTCCGGGTCGGTCCCGGTGCCCAGCTCGTCCATGAGGACCAGGGTGCTGGCGTCGGCCTCGTCCAGGATCCGCTTGAGCTTCTCCACGTGGCCGGCGAAGGTCGACAGGTGGTGGAAGAGGTCCTGGGGGTCGCCCACATCCACCAGCACGCGGTCGTAGGCGCCGATGACGCACTCCCCCTCCGCCGGGACGTGGAGGCCGCAGTGGGCCATGGTGGTCAGCAGGCCCAGGGTCTTGAGGACCACGGTCTTGCCACCGGTATTGGGCCCGGTGATGACCAGCAGGCGCTGGCTGTCGTCCAGTTCGATGGAGAGCGGCACCGGCTGGGGGCCGGTGCCCTCGGCGAACTGGAGCAGCAGCAGCGGGTGGTAGGCCTCGTGCAGGACCAGCCGGGGTTCGTCGGCGAGCACCGGGGCGTGGGCGTTGAGGTGGATGGAGAGCTGGGCGCCGGCGGCGGCCAGGTCCACCCAGGTCACGGCGGTGACCAGCCGGTCCAGGGCATCGGCATGCTCGCGCACGGTATCGGTAACCTCGCGCAGCAGCCGCTGCTCCTCGGCCTGGATGCGACCGTCCATGGCCTCCAGCCGGTTGTTCACGGCCACCGCCTCCACCGGCTCGATGATCACGTCCCGGCCGCCCATGGCGGTCCCGCGGCGCACCCCCTTCACGACATCGGCCTCGGCGGCGCGCATGGTGATGGCGGCGCGGGGGCCGTGCCAGGTCACCTTCTTCGGGTCGTCCACGGCGTCGCGCAGGTCGCGCTTCTCCTGGCGCTTGCGCACGGCGGCGGTGGCCTCGTCGCCCAGGGAGCGGCGTTCCTCGTGGAGCCGGCCCAGCTCCTCGGAGGCATCCTCGCGCAGCTTGCCGCTGGCGCTCAGGACCTCGTCCAGCCGCGCCACCAGCGGCGCGGGTAGTTCCAGGTTGCCGGCGCCGCTGGGGTGGAGGGCCGGATGGCGGCCCAGGAAGTCGTTGAGGTCCGAGCAGGCGCGCAGCAGGGTGCGCAGATTCTCCAGCGCCGTCACCGCCAGCGCCGCCCCCGGGGTCCGGGCCTGGCGCAGGGCCGGCCGGACGTCGGGGAGTTCGGGCAGCGGCGGCCCGTCGCCGGCCTCGATGGCCGACCGGGCGGCGGAGACCGCCTCCTGCATGCGGCGGGCGCCAGCGCGGCTGGGCGCCGGGGCCAGGTTGCGGCAGGCCTCGGCGCCGTAGGGCGTGGCGGCCAGCTTCTCCAGCAGGCGCCGGATGCCGTCGAATTCCAGGGACTTGAGATCGCTCTCCATGGGGCCTATTTCCCGACCGTGAAGGTAGGACAGAGGCTAGCACGGGGGCGGTGCGCGAGAAACCGGCCCTCCCTCCCCGAGTGGAGCCCCGGGAGCAGGGCCACGAGTCTCCGGCGAGCCAATGGTCACCCGATTTTTTGAACCAGGTCCCGATTCGCCCTGTACCATTGGAGGGCCGGATCCTTTAGACTCGTTCCGGCAGGGTGGGCCCGGTGCCCGCGGTCTGGACGCAACAGCGAGCCGAACTATCCCCATGTCATCCGCCAAGGCCGACGTCGAACTCCCCGAACCCGCCGATGCCCGTGAGCAGGGCAAGGTCTACATCATCCAGGGGACGACCAACGAGGGCCGGAAATTCCGACCCAGTGACTGGGCCGAGCGCATGAGCGGCGCGCTGTCGACCTTCGACGGCGGCCGCATCCACTACTCGCCGATGCTGCGGCCCATCGCCTTCAACGGCGTCAAGTCCATCGTGGTCCACCCGGACCTGGAGCAGTCCCAGCCGGACCTGTTCCGGTACATCATGGATTTCGCCCGCGCCAACGACCTGCGTATCACCGAGGCCGACAGCGAGGACTGACCCATGCCCTATCTCGCCTTCCGCACCAACGTCGCCCTGGACGATTCCGCCGCCGAGGATCTCGGCCGGCGCGCCTCGGCCACCGTGGCCGCGGAGCTGGGCAAGCCCGAGGGCTACGTCATGGTCGAGGTCACCCCCGGCGTGAACCTGCGCTTCGGGGGCTCCACCGAGCCGGCGGCCTACCTGGAGCTCAAGAGCCTGGGGCTGCCGGAGGAGCGCACCGGCGACCTCTCGGCGACGCTGTGCGACCTGGCCGGGGAGTTCGGCATCCCCGCCGAGCGCATCTACATCGAATTTGCCGGCCCCGCCCGGCACCTCTGGGGCTTCCGGCGCACCACCTTCGCCGGCTGACACCGCCCCACCCCGACGACAACCCGATTCCACCGGCTCCGGAGGCACCGCCATGCGGACCACCAACCTGCTCATGCCCACGCTGCGGGAAGACCCCGCGGATGCGGAGATCGCCAGCCACCAGCTCATGCTGCGCGCCGGCTACATCCGGCGCCTGGCCGCCGGCCTCTACACCTGGATGCCGCTGGGGCTGCGCGTGCTGCGCCGGGTGGAGCAGGTCGTCCGCGAGGAGATGGACCGCGCCGGGGCCCAGGAGGTCCTCATGCCGGCCATCCAGCCGGCGGAGCTGTGGGAGGAGTCGGGTCGGTGGGACCAGTACGGCCCCGAGCTGCTGCGCCTCCGCGACCGCCACGAGCGCGACTTCTGCTACGGCCCCACCCACGAGGAGGTCATCACCGACCTGGTGCGCAGCGAGGTGGCCAGCTACCGCCAGCTGCCGCTGAACCTCTACCAGATCCAGACCAAGTTCCGGGACGAGGTCCGGCCGCGCTTCGGCGTCATGCGCGCCCGGGAGTTCCTCATGAAGGACGCCTACTCCTTCCACCTGGAGCAGGAGTCCCTGGAGGCTACCTACCAGGCGATGCACGACGCCTACTGCCGGATCTTCCACCGGCTGGGCCTGGACTTCCGGCCGGTGGAGGCCGACACCGGCGCCATCGGCGGCCACACCTCCCACGAATTCCACGTCCTGGCCGAGTCCGGCGAGGATGCCATCGCCTTCTCCGAGGGGGGCGAGTACGCCGCCAACGTGGAGCTGGCCGAGGCGGTGGCCGAGGGCGAGCGCCCCGCCCCCGCCGAGGCACTGCGCGCAGAGGCAACCCCCGGGGTGAAGACCATCGCCGATCTGGTGGCCAACCACGGCGTCCCGGTGGAGCGTACGGTGAAGACCCTGCTGGTCCGCGGCGCCGAGGGCGGCCTGATGGCGCTCATGGTCCGCGGCGACCACGAGCTCAACGAGGTGAAGGCGGAGAAGCTGGCCGCCGTGGCCGAGCCCCTGACCATGGCGGAGGAGGCCGAGATCCGGGCCGCCGCCGGAGCCGGCCCCGGCTCCCTGGGGCCGGTGGGGCTGGACGTCCCGATCATCGCCGACCACGCCGTGGCCCGGCTGGCCGACTTCACCGCCGGTGCCAACCGCGACGGCGAGCACCTGTTCGGTATCAACTGGGGGCGCGACCTGCCGGAGCCGGAGACCGCGGATCTGCGCAACGTCGTCGCGGGCGACCCCAGCCCCGCCGGTGATGGCCGGCTACAGATCCGCCGAGGCATCGAGGTGGGCCACATCTTCCAGCTGGGGAGCAAGTACAGCGAGGCGCTGGGCGCCACGGTCCTGGACGAGGAGGGCCAGCAGCGGACCCTGACCATGGGCTGCTACGGCATCGGCGTCTCCCGCGTGGTGGCCGCCGCCATCGAGCAGAACCACGACGAGCGAGGCATCGCCTGGCCGGACGAACTGGCCCCCTTCCGGGTGGCCCTCTGCCCCATCCAGCCGGGGCGCAACGCCGAGGTGGCCGAGACCGCCGAACGGCTCTACCGGGAACTCTCCGAGGCCGGCATCGAGGTGCTACTGGACGACCGCGGGGAGCGGCCCGGGGTGATGTTCGCCGACATGGAGCTCATCGGCATCCCCCACCGGGTGACCATCGGCGGCAAGGGGCTGGAACGCGGGGTAGTGGAGTATCAGGCGCGCACCGGTGACGGGGCGGAGGAGATCCCGCTGGCGCAGGCCACGAGCGCCCTGCGGGAGAGGCTCGGCGCCTAGCCGGTGGCGAAACGCGCCGGCGGGTCGATGTTCCGCAGCTCGCAGCGGACATCCTCCACCTGGGCCGCGGCCGGCCCCTTCCAGAGCCAGGCGATCATCTCGTCCCGGGCCGCCTCCGGCCCGCAGATGAGCACCTCCACGCTGCCGTCATCCCGATTGCGGGCGTGGCCGGTGAGGCCCAGCCGCTGGGCCTGATCGGCGGCAGAGGCGCGGAAGAAGACCCCCTGGACGTGGCCGCGAACCACGCAGCGCTGGCAGGCGTTGCCGTGGGTCGACATCGGCGTTTCTCCCTGCGACTTGCGAACTCCCCCGAGGGTGGCACAGCGCGCCCGGCGCCGCCAGACGGGTCAGTCAGGCAGGCTCACCGTCACCGCCTCGCCGGGCCGCCAGTCATCCGGGGGATCGGCGATCCGCAGGCGGACCCGCCAGCCGCCCTCGGTGGCGGCCACCTCGCCAATGACGCCCTCGCCCTCATTCCCGTCCCGGCTCACCGGCACCTCGCTGCCCTCGGCGAGGTCGCCCTCGTGGTCGGCCGGCAGCCGGAGAACCGCGGCCAGCGGCGCCCCCTCCGGCCGCAGCCGGACCAGGGTGGGGATCCGGTCCCGGCTGGCCACGGCCTTGCCGGGGTGGGCCTTAACGGCGGTGACCTCGCCGGCCACCGGCGCCTCCAGCCGGCTGTAGGCGCGGTCCAGCCGCGCCCGCTGTTCGGCCGCCGCCGCCTCGCGGTACGCCGCCTCGGCGGCGGCGGCCTCGTTCACGGCGATCTGGCGGTCGTGCTCCGAGAGCTCGGTGCGGTCGTAGAGGGTCTGGGCCCGCTCCCGCTCGCGGTCGGCCTCCTCGAAGGCCAGCCGCTCCGCCTTCAGGCGGGCTCGGGCGGCCACCAGGTCGGCCTCGCGGTCCGACTGCTCCAGGCGCAGCAGCTCCTCGCCGGCCTCCACGCGGTCCCCGGGGGTCACGTTAACCTCGGTGACGACCCCCGAGACCGGGACCCCCAGCGCTTGGTCCGCCGCGCCCACCAGCCGCGCCGGATGGTCGCCGGCGGTCGCGTTCCCGGCTACGAACAGGGGGACAAGCAGGGCCGTGGCAATGGCAACGATCCGTTTCATGGTGCCTCCTCCTGGGCATCGGTTCGGGGGAGCCGCCCGCGCAGGGCGTCAACACGCGCCCAGGCCATGGCGATACTGAAGGCCATATCCGCCTGCTGATGCTGGGCGGCGGTAAGGTTGACCATGGAATCGCCCAGATCGGCCTGGACCTCCATCTCGTAGAGCTTGCGGGAGTAGGAGAGGTACTGCTCGCGGTAGTCGCGCTCGACGTTGGCTGCCTCGCGGGAACCGGCCAGATTGTCCAGATCCTGCCATGCTTCCAGTGTCGCCTGCTCCAGCTCCATCTCGGTCCGGCGCAGGCGGGCCCGGGCCTCGCGCAGGCGGGCCCGGGCCGCATCCCTGGCGGCATCCACCTCGCCCCCCTGGTAGAACGGGATGTCCAGGCGCAGCGCCGCCTCCCAGTCGTAACGGGAACGCAGCGTACGGGACCAGGCGTAGGTGGAGAGCTCCAGGTCGAGTGTGGGATCGTTGCCGGCCGCAGCCCGCTCCACCTCGGCCCGGGCGGCGGCCACCTCCTGGCGCAGGGCGGCCAGCTCCGGATTCTCGGCGCGCACCTCCTCACGCAGCTCGGCCAGATCGGGAACCTCGCGATCGAGCTCCGGCAACGGCGGTGGCTCCACCTTCGACGGGAGTTCGCCGGGGCGATTCAGGGCGTTGGCCAGTCGTGAGCGCGTACGGCGCTTGTGGCTGCGCGCGGTATTGCGCTCCGCCAGTGCCTGCTGATACTCGGCCTCCTTCTCCGCCAGCTCCACATCGGAGACCTGACCCAGTTCGTGGCGATCCCGTATGCGGTCGACTTCGATGAAGACGATGGCCATGTGCTCATCGGCGCGGTCGGCATCGAGATCCGCGAGCAGGACATCGAAGTACCGCCGCATGATGGTCAGCCGCCGGGACTGGCGCGCTGTCAGGACGCGCTCCTCCGCTGCCTCGGCCCGTGCACTTCCGGCCTCCCGGGCCGCCTCGGTCGCCCCGGAGTCGTAGAGCGTCCGGGTGAGGTAGGCCCGGGCATAGTGGTCATCGGTAGAGGCCTCGTCGTAATAGTCCGAGGGCAGCCCCACCTCAGCGGCACGAGCCTCCACTCCGGCCTGCCACCCCTTGCCGCTAGCGGCCTCCCGTTCCTGAGCCTTCGCCCCCTCCACACGGGCCCGGGCGGCAGCCATGTCGGGGTGGTCGACATCGGCCTCAGCCAGGGCCCGTTTCAGGGTCAGGGGCTCGGGCAGGGGTTCAGGCCGTTCCGGCGACTCCTCCTGCGCGAGACTCGGTCCCGCGAACAGGGCGGTGGCCAGCAGCAGGCAGCGGCGGAGGACGTCAGTAATAGCTGGCGCCTTCGTCATCATCACCGCTATCCTGCTGGCCCTTGCGATAGGCGGGGAAGTTCTGGTCCTCATGGGCCCCCTCGGCGACGAAGCGACCCATGGTCAGGAACTCCTCCACCCCGGAGGTCTTGCCGGTATAGCGGTAGACCTGCTCTGCCTCCAGGTCGAAGAAGGCCAGCACCGGTGTAGCACGGACGCGGTAGCGGTCGAAGGCGAACTCCTTCTGCGCCATGGACTCGCCATCGAAGGCGACCACCGGAATATCGCCCTCGATATCCACTTTAAAGTTCAAGAAGTTGTCGCGGTAGTACTCCTGAACTTCCTCCTGGTTGAGGACGTTCTCCCGCATCCAGTGGCAGAAGGGGCACTCATCCATCTCGAAGAAGATGAAGATCCCCTTCTTGCCCTCATCCTTGGCTCGCTGGAGTTCCTGGTCGAACTCGTTCCAGGTCTCGTTGAAGAAGTGCTCGTCGGGATCCTTTTCCGCGACCGCGGGACTGGCCACGAAGAGCCCGGCGATTACCAGAGCGGCGATCCACCAGCGCATGGGTCTCCTCCTCTCTCCTTGGTATCGGGTGGGACCTGCCGGTCCATTCTATCGTTCTCGTCTGCTTCGACCGGAAACCATCCACCAGGTTCCCGCACGCCGGGATCGGGTAGCCAGGGGCGGTCA
>JBNJED010000028.1:0-13922 GCA_051745535.1 Pseudomonadota bacterium
CACCATCGGCTACCTCTACCTGGACGGGACCTTCGACAGCGGCTTCGCCGCCTTCCACCACGGCCTCTTCCAGGCGGTCTCCATCGGCACCACCGCCGGGTTCGCCACCGCCGACTTCGCCCACTGGCCAAGCTTCCTGCCGGTGCTGCTCATCTTCGCCAGTTTCATCGGCGGCAGCGGCGGATCCACCGCCGGCGGCATGAAGGTGATGCGCTTCCTCCTGCTGCTGGTCCAGGGGATGCGGGAGCTCAAGCAGCTCGCCCACCCCAATGCTCAGCTCCCGGTCAAGCTGGGCGGGCGGCGGGTCCCGCCCCAGGTGGTCAACGCGGTGTGGGGCTTCTTCTCCGCCTACGTGGCCAGCTTCGTGCTGATCATGTTAGCGCTCATGGCGACGGGGCTGGACCAGGTAACGGCCTTCTCCGCGGTGGCGGCGACGCTGAACAACCTCGGCCCCGGCCTGGGCGAAGTGAGCGCCAATTTCGGCTCCATCAGCGATACCGCCAAGCTCATCCTGGCCTTCGCCATGGTCCTGGGGCGGCTGGAGATCTTCAGCCTCCTGATCCTCTTCACCCCCTGGTTCTGGCGGCGCTGAGGCCGGGGCCGACGGTCAACCCGGCGGATCGGCGACGATCACCCGGTCCCGGCCGCCGTCCTTGGCGCGGTAGAGGGTGGCATCGGCCCGCTGGAAGGCGGTCTCGGCGGTATCCCCGGCCACCAGGGCGGTGAGGCCGCAGGAGATGGTGATGGGCACCCGCTCGCCGCGGTAGACGAACTGCAGCGCGGCCACGGAGCCGCGCAGCTCCTCGGCGAGGTCGGCGGCATCGGCCAGGGGGGTATCGGGCATGAGGACCACGAACTCCTCGCCGCCGTAGCGGGCGACGAAGTCGGTGGCGCGCAGGCGCCGGACCAGGAGGTCGGCAACGGCGCGGATCACCTTGTCCCCGGCGGTGTGGCCGTAGGTGTCGTTGATGGCCTTGAAGCCGTCCAGGTCCCACACCGCCAGGGCGACCTCGTGGCCCTGGCGCTGGAAGCGGGCCAGCTCCTGGTTCAGCCGCTCGTCCCAGGCCAGGCGGTTGTAGACGCCGGTGAGGGGGTCGCGCAGGGCCTGCTCCCGTTCGCTGGCCAGCCGCTCGCGCAGGACACCGGTGACCACCTCGAGGGACTCCATGCGGGCGTGGACGCGCTCCATCTCCCGCTCCATCTCGGTGCGGCGCGCATCGGCGCGGCTGCGGTACTCCTCCAGGTGGGCGTTGATGGCGCCGAGCTGATCGCTGACGGTGGTCTTGAGGGTGGGCAGGTCCTCCGCCTCGTGGACGCTGGTCTGCATCTGGCGCACCCGGTCGGAGACGGCGGCGTCCAGCGCCTGCTCGGCGGCGGCAGCCTCCTCCTCCCGACCCGCCGCCTCGCGGATGTGGCTGTCCAGCTCCTGGAGGTGGTCGCTCACCTCCTGGAGGAAGCCGGCCATCTCCTCCTGCTCCTCGGTAAGCCGGGCGCGGGCGGTGGCGGCCAGATCGGCCAGCTCCTCCAGAATGGTCGCGGCATCCACCGGCCCCTCACCCACATCCTCCTGGAGGTCGGCGGCCCGCCGGGCCAGGTCCGTCGGCAGGGTCAGCTCGGCGACCAACCGGGTCAGCGCCTCCCGGACCGCCTGGTTGTCGGGCCCCGAGCGGCCGCGAAAGAGGCGGGGCAGCCAGCCACCCCGCCCCTCGCCCAGGGCGGCCACGATCTCGTCCAGGAGGGCGGTGAACTCCTGCAGCCGCTGGTCCACATCCCCCTGCGGTCCGGCCTCCTCCAGCTGGCGCATCGCGGTCCGCGCCCGGCGACGCAGGGCTGGGGGGAGCTCCAGCGCACGCAGCAGCCGCTCCAGGCCGCGCAGGGGGACCGGGACGGTGGCATTCTCCCGGCGCAGGTCCTCCAGGGCCGAGACGGCGCCGGCGATCTTCTGGAGGATGGGCTCCAGCGCCACCGGCGCCGCGCCGTCACGCACCGCCTCGCGCAGCCGGGTCAGGTGCCGGGCCAGCTCGGGGTACCGGGTGTCGCCGGCGTGGGTGAGGCGGACCAGGGCGTGGCGCAGTCGCTTCTCGGCCTCGGCATGCTGGCGCTCCTGGGCCTCCAGCTGCTGCAGCGCACGGCTGTACCGCTGCTGGAGGGCGCGCACATCCTCCGGCAGCTCCTCGGGGGGGTCGCGGCGCTCGTCGGTCATAGGCTCACCAGTCCGATCTCTTCGGGGACGCGCACATCCATGCTGATGGGGAGGTGGTCGGAATAGGAGTGGGTCAGCACCTCGGCCCGGGTTACGGTCAGCTCGTCGGTGACCAGGATGTGGTCGATATTGCGCTGGGGCTGCCAGCTCGGGAAGGTGGCGAAGGCCTCCAGCGGCTCCCGCAGGTGGGTACGGCGGAAGAGCTCACGCAGCTCCGGGCTGTCCGGGGCGCAGTTCATGTCGCCCATGACCACGGCGTGGGGGTAGTCGGCGATAATCTCGGCCACCCGGGCGAGCTGGCTCTGGCGCGCCCGCCGGGAGAGGGAGAGGTGGATGTTCAGCACCACCAGGGCGGTCTCGCGATGGCCGTAGCGCGCCAGGGTGACCCCGCGGCCGGGGATGAGGCCCGGCAGGCCGTACTCGCGCAGCTCCGTGGGGGCGACGCGGGAGAGGAGCCCCGAGGCGTGCTGGGCGAACCGCCCCATGCGGCGGTTCACCCGGTGGTGCCAGTAGGGGAAGCCGGCCTGGCTGGCCAGGTACTCGGTGAGGTTGACGAAGTGGGAGCGCAGGCTCCCCGCGTCCACCTCCTGGAGGCCGACGATGTCGTAGCCGCGCAGGACCTGGGCCACCCGGTCGAGATTCTCGAAGCGATCGGCGTGGGGGAAGACGTGCTTCCAGGAGTTGGTCAGGTACTGGCGGGCGCGGCGGGTCCGGATCCCCACCTGGATGTTGTAGGAGAGCAGCCGCAGGATGCTGCCCCCGGCGCCGGTCTCGCGCGCGCCGCCCAGCGTGACCGCGGTGTCGCTCATGATGCCCCTGTGCCCGCGTGGATATCACTCCATCGTACACCCGGTTCCGGGAGACGGGAATCAATCGCGCCCCGGGCTAGAGGGGGCAGACCATCTCCCCGAGCTTCTCGGTGAGCTTGAGGTTCTCGGAGTAGTCCACCGGGCAGTCGATGACGCTGACGCCGCCGTCATCCAGGGCCTCGCGCAGGGTGGGCAGCAGGTCCTCGGTGCGCTCGATGCGATAGCCCCGGGCGCCGAAGGACTCGGCGAAGGTGACGAGATCCGGGTTGTTGAAGTCCACCGCCGAGGTCCGGCCGTAGGCGTTCAACTGCTTCCACTCGATGAGGCCATAGCCGGCGTCGTTCCAGACCAGCACCACCATGGATATGCCCAGGCGAACGGCGGTCTCCAGCTCCTGGGCGTTCATGAGGAAGCCGGCATCCCCGGTAACCGCCACCACGTTGACCCCGGGGCAGGCCAGGCGGGCCCCCACGGCGCCCGGCAGGGCGATGCCCATGGCGGCGAAGCCGTTGGAGATGAGGCAGGTGTTGGGCCGCTCGGCGCGGAACATCCGGGCCATCCACATCTTGTGGGCGCCGACGTCGCAGATGGCAATGTCGTCGAGTTGCATGGCGGTGCGCAGGTCCCAGATGATCTTCTGCGGCTTCACCGGGAAGCGGGTGTCCTCGGCGTGCTCGTTCATGTCCTCGATGAGGGCACGCCGCAGGGGCCGGGCGAACTGGCCGGCGCGCGGCGTGGCGGCCTCGGCGATGCGCCGGAGACTGTGGGTGATGTCGCCCACCACGCCGACGTCCACGGAGTAGAAGGCGTCCACCTCCGCCGGGGTATTGTCGATGTGGATAAGGTGGTTGCTCCGGTTGGGATTCCAGAGATAGGGGTGATACTCCACCAGGTCGTAGCCGATGCACAGGACCAGGTCGGCCCGGTCGAAGCCGCAGGAGACGTAGTCCTTGGCCTGCAGCCCCGCCGAGCCCAGCGCCATGGGATGCTTGAAGGGGATGGCCCCCTTGGCCATGAAGGTGTTGGCCACCGGGATCTTGAGCGCCTCGGCGAACTCCGCCAGCGCCTCGCAGGCGCCGGAGCGGATGACGCCGTTGCCGGCAAGGATGATGGGGTTGTTCGCCGCCGAGATGGCCGCCGCCGCCGCCTCCACCCGGTCCGCCGGCGGCTCCGGGGCCACCGGCTGGCGCACCGTGAGCGGCTCGTCCTCGATGGGCATCTCGGCGATGTTCTCGGGGAACTCGATGAAGCAGGCGCCCGTCTTCTCCGACTGGGCCAGCTTGAAGGCCTTGCGCACCACCTCGGTGGTGATGGCGGGGGTGAGCAGCCGCGAGCTGTACTTGGTGATGGGGCGGAAGAGGTTCTGCAGGTCCAGGACCTGATGGGACTCCTTGTGCAGCCGGTTGGTGGAGGCCTGGCCGGCGATGGCCACCAGCGGGGCGTGGTCCATGTTGGCATCGGCCACCCCGGTGATGAGGTTGGTGGCCCCCGGCCCCAGGGTGGCCAGACAGACTCCCGCCCGGCCGGTAAGCCGGCCGTAGACGTCGGCCATGAAGGCCGCGCCCTGCTCGTGGCGCACGGTGATGAACCGGATATCCGAGTCCACCAGGGCGTCCATGACGTCCAGGTTCTCCTCGCCGGGGAGGCCGAAGATGTACTCGACCCCCTCGCGCTCCAGGCAGCGGACGAACAACTCGGCGGTCTTCAAGGTCTCCTCCTGTCCCCTAGGGGCGGCTCTTCTCGATGAGGTAGTCCATCACCTCCAGCATCGCCTCCTGGCTGCCGGCGCGCGAGGGGCTGGTGCGGTAGCGACCGTCGATGATGATGGTGGGGACACTGTCGGCCCCCGATTCCCCGGCGATGCGTTTCGCCCGGCGCATCTTGGTGTTCACCCCGAAGCCGTCCATGGTCCCCCGGAACTCGTCGGGGTCCACGCCGAACTCGCCGTAGAAGGCGGCGAGGTCACCGCGGCCGTGGAGGTGGTCCCCCTCATCGTGGAAGCGGCGGAAGAAGGCGTCGTGGGCCTCGTCGGCGACGCCGTGGAGCTCGGCGGCGTAGTAGGCGCGGGCGTGGCGAACCCACTCCTCGTTGAAGGGGGCAGGGATGCGCTCAAACCGCACGGCATCGCCCTTCTCCTCCAGCCACGCCTGGAGCGGCTCCTCCAGGCTGCGGCAGTGGGGGCAGCCGTACCAGAAGAGCTCCAGGACCTCCACGCGCTCGCCGCCGCCGTCGGTGACCGGCTCGTCCAGGGCGACGTAGTCGATGCCTTCGGTGGGCTCGGCCGCCGTGGCGGTAGCGAAGATCAGGCCGGCCAGCGCCAGGGTCAGCGTGGCGGCGATACGGACGGGTGACTGCATGCAACCTCCTCGGGGTGGACGCGGACTGCCGGCCTCATGGTGCCCCAGCTGGCGCCGCGTTTCCACGGCCGTTTTTTCCGCCCCCGGCGTGGGGTATGCTGAGCGCCGTTCATCAACCCGCCGGAGGCGCCATGACCCAGCAGAACCCCGTGGAGCTCGCCGAGTTCCTCAACCAGCAGGCCCTGTGCGAGTCCCTGACCATCAAGGAGGTCCAGACGCTGCTGGAGTACACCGAGCTGGTGACCCTGCAGCGGGACGAGGTCATCGCCGATGTCGGCGAGGTGGGCGAGGCCCTCTACTTCATCGTCCAGGGCGAGGCGGCGCTGCTCTCCGTCTCCGGGACCGAGACCTTCGAGGTGGGCCGCATCGGCGAGGGCGAGATGATGGGGGAGATGTCCTTCTTCGACCGCCAGCCGCGCTCGGTCCGCATGGAGGCCCGTTCCGGCGAGACCCGGGTCCTGCGCCTGCCGCGGGTGATGTACTCCCGCCTGCGGCTGGAGCACCCCTTCATCGCCGTGAACCTCCTGGAGCACGCCATCGTCAGCCTGGACCACCTCTTCCGCCAGGTCTCCACCGACGTGGCCACCTTCAACCAGTACTTCTACGGCATCGGCCGCCGCTGAGACGGCAGGAGCGACGGCGGGGCGCTCGCCCCGCCGCCCGGCCTACAGCTCGCCGTAAGAGTGGAGGCCGGCGAGGAACATGTTCACCCCCAGGAAGGCGAAGAGGGTGATGAACAGGCCGATGACGGACCACCACGCCAGCGGCCGGCCGCGCCAGCCCTTGGTAAAGCGCATGTGCAGCCAGGCGGCGTAGTTCAGCCAGACGATGAGCGCCCAGGTCTCCTTGGGGTCCCAGGACCAGTAGCCGCCCCACGCCTCCGCCGCCCAGACGGCGCCGAGGATGGTGGCGATGGTGAAGAAGGCGAAGCCCAGGGCGATGGACTTGTACATGACGTCGTCCATCATCTCCAGCGACGGCATCCGGGAGAGGATGGGCCCCTGGTGGCCGCGCTGACGCAGGCTGTCCACGACCAGGTAGGCCACGCCCACCATAGCCGCCAGGGCGAAGGCGCCATAGCCGATGAAGTTCGCCGGCACGTGGATCTTCATCCAGTAGCTCTGCAGGGCCGGCACCAGCGGCTCGATCTCGTGGGCCCCCTTGTCGAAGTGGTACCAGAGCAGGAAGGCGATGGCCGCCGAGACCACCAGCATCACGAAGCCGCCCAGGGCACGGGTGGCGTAGCGCCGCTCGTAGTGCAGATAGATGAGGGCGGTGACCACCGCGAAGAGGATGAAGACCTCGTAGAGGTTGGAGACCGGGATGTACCCGATATCCGGCCCCATGAGGTGGGACTCCCGCCAGCGCACCATCAGCCCGGTGAGCCCCATGGCGGTTCCTGCCCAGACCATGGCGGAACCGGTCTTCTCCGTGAAGGGGGACTTGGCAAAGAGCCCGATGAAGTAGGTCGCCGTGGAGAGCACGTAGAGGGCGCTCATCCACATGATGGCCGACTGGCTGCTGATGAGGTAGACGAGGAAGAAGTTCTCCTCCGCCGCCCCCAGGTCGCGACCGTAGAGCCCCACGGCGGACAGGGAGAGCGCCGCCACCGCCAGCAGCAGGAGCCCGAAGGCGTGCCAGTACCAGCCCAGCGGCACCAGGGCGATGGCGGTTCCGATAAGGATCCCCACCTCGTAGCCGTTCATGTAGTCGCCCAGCGCATACCACGCGGCCATGGTGCCGGCGATGATGATCGCCAGCCAGATCCAGTCGAACAGGCCCTCGGGCCGCCAGGGCGACGGCTCCTGATCGGGATGGATGGCAGCTTCTTGGCTCACGGACATGGTTGCCCCCCTCAGGTGCGGTCGCCGGATCCGGGGTTCTCGACCCCCTGGATCCGGTCGGCCAGTTGCCGGAACTCCCCGACGAAGTCCCGGGCGTTGCGATTGGTACTGCCGGCCACGGTGACCTGGCTGCCGCCTTCGGTAGCCTCCACCCGCACCCATACGCGGCGATGGGCCACGTAGAAGAGCAGGAAGATGCCGGCGACCAGCAGGGCACTGCCCAGGTAGACGGTATTCTTGCCGGGGGCTCGCCCGATCTGCAACCCGGACGCCTGTACGTGATCAAAGTCATCCAGCTTGAGCAGGAAGGGGGCGCCGAAGAAGGGCAGCGCCGTCATCGCGTCCAGGGCATCGCTGTAGAAAGCGGCATCGGCCTCGGTCATCTCCTGGCCCGTGGGGCGCTCCCGCTCCGCCAGCATCTCGTTGTAGAGTTCGCGGACGACGCCGTCGAGCACGCGCTGGTAGAGCTGTCCCATCCGCCGGGCCTCCTCCTCGCTACCGGCCATCTCCTCGACATTGGCGAGCATGGCGTCCAGCCCGCCGCGGACGAAGGCGTCCACCATCCCCACGGTACTGCGCAGGATCCCCTGGCGCCGGTCGCCCAGGGCGTCGCCCATGTTCTCGTCCAGGAAGGCCTCGGCCGCATCGCGCACCCGTTCATCGTCCTGGAGGCGATTGCGCAGCTCCACGAAGCGCTCCACGCCCCCGGTCTCGGGGTCCACCGGCACGTGGAGCCAGCGCATGGGCTCGCCCTTCTGGGTGCGCACCCCGGTCATGTAGTAGGAGCGGCCGTTGAACTCCGCCGGTGCCATGTAGGTCTCGTACTCCCGAGCATTCCCCGACTCGTCGCGAATACGGTAGGTCACGCTGGGCCCGAAATTGCGGAACTTGCTGTCGCTGCCCTCGGCCGCCGGCTCCACGTTGTAGAGGTCGAAGCCGTCCACCTCCAGGCTCCACTGCTGGTCGCCGGCGGTGATGGTGGCGGAATTGTTGACCTTCACGTCCACGTCGAAGGGCTCGCCGTCGCCGCCCATGAGCGGATAGCCATCGAGCTCCAGCTGCGAGCCGCCGTCGGTGAAGCTGGACTGGTAGATGGCATAGCCCTTGTGGATGAGCGGGTCGTTCACCGAGATGGTCTTGCGGATGGGCTCGTCCAGCTCCGGGTCGTGGAGAACCAGGTCGCTCTCGAAGGACTTGGGCTGGCCCGATTCGTAGTGCTCCACCCGGAACCGCTCCAGTTCCACGTCGAAGGGGAGCTTCTGCACGAAGTAGCCGTTGCGCATGTTCAGGAAGACCAGGTCCGCCGACGCCCCCTCGGGGATGGTGACGTTGCCGCGGAAGGAGAGGTTGTCCGGCCCGAGGGTGGCGGCATCCGGCACCTGGGAGGCAGGGATATCCCGGGTCTCCAGCTCCACCCGCCCGGTCATGTCGGCGAGCTTCAGGGGCAGGTTGCCGTCCACCAGGGCACCCACACAGATGATGACGATAGAGATGTGGGTAAGGATGTAGCCCAGCCGGTTCCAGGAGCCGCGCATGCCGGCCACCACCACGTGGTCGCCGTGATCCTTGGTGCGGGCGCGGTAGCCGGCGCCCTGGAGGGTATTCCGGGCGCGCTCGGTGACCGCCGCGGGGGCCTCCCCCTCGTCGAAGGTCCGGCTGTTGTGCATCAGCCGCAGGGACTTGCCCTGGACATCCATCCGGAAATTGCGCATATCGCGCAGCATCTGCGGGGCGTTGCGGATGACGCAGACGCTCACCGAGACCAGCAGGAAGCCCATGATGGCAAGGAACCAGAGGGAGCCGTAAACGTCGTAGAGCCCCATCACCCGGAAGACATCGAACCAGAAGGGGCCAAACTTGATCTGGTAGTCCTGCCAGGGCTGGCCCTGCTGGAGCACCGTGCCGATGACCGAGGCGATGGCCACCACCATGAGCAGGGTCACGGCGAGGTTCATGGAGCCGAGGAACTCCAGCCAGGCGGCGGAGAGCGACTTGCGGGGTCGGTTGGTCTGGGACATCCGGATAGCCGTTTGGGTTCTTGTGTCAGGTTTCGTCAGACAGCGCCGACGATACGGAGTTGCACGAGCCAGGGGAAGGGGATCGAAAAAAGGGGCGACCCCCCGGGGCCGCCCCTTCTCTTACCACCGATGCGGCAACGGGGTCCTACTCGCTCAGACCCTCGATATAGGAGGCGACGGCCTCCATCTGCTCGGCGGACATCTTGTCGGCGATGTTACGCATCATCTGCCCCGCGTCGTTGCGCCGATCACCCGCCTTGAAGTCCTCGAGCTGGGTGACGGTGTACTCGCTGTGCTGGCCACCTAGGCGCGGGAAGTTCGCCGCCGGGTTGCCCTTGCCGGCGGCGCCGTGGCACGCCATGCAGGCCGGAATCCCGTCGGCCTCGGCACCGGCACGGTAGATCTGCCGCCCCTGGTCCACCAGTTCCTCGTCGGCCTCGCCGCTGCTCATCTCGTTGTCGGAGAAATAGGCAGCCAGGTCCTTCATGTCCTGCTCGTCCAGGCCGGAAACCATGCCGGTCATCTGGGAGTTGGAACGGGTCTCCTGCGCCTTGAACTCCTTGAGCTGCTTGAACAGGTAGTCGGCATGCTGCCCGGCGATCTTGGGGTACTGCGAGTCCTTGCTGTTCCCGTCTTCCTGGTGGCAGGCCACGCAGGTGGAGGACTTCTCCTTGCCGGCCTCGGGGTCACCGTCGATGGCCTGGGCGCTGGTCGCGGCCCCCATGAGGAAGAGTGCTGCAATCGCTGTGTTTTTCATGATCTGTCCCCAACGTTGAAACCTGTTCCCGGCACCCCGGAAGCGCTTCCCGCCAACGGACCAGCCCGGCTATGATGGGCGGGCGCGACTCCTCCGGGCGGGTCAAAAACCGCCGAAACCTTATCCCACCCCCGGGAACGGGTCAACCGAGCCCCCCGAGTGGAAATTGATCCAGCGCAAGGGATGAATCGCCCCATGAGCCAGCCACCGCAACCGCTCCACTTCGTGGTCAGCGCCCACCGCCTGAACCAGCTCCCCCCCGACGAGGGCCGCGAGGTGGTGGTGGCCGGGCGCTCCAATGCCGGCAAGTCCAGCGCCCTCAACCGCCTCACCGGGCGCCGGGATATCGCCCGGGTCTCCAAGGCGCCGGGGCGGACCCAGCAGATCAACATCTTCGCCTGGGACCCCGAGCGGCGCCTGGCCGACCTCCCGGGCTACGGCTACGCCAAGGTGCCGGACAAGCTCCGGGCCCACTGGGACCAGACCCTGGGCCGCTATCTGGCGGAGCGGGAATCCCTGGCCGGGCTGGTCCTGGTCATGGACATCCGCCGGGACCTGGCCGACGAGGAACGCCAGCTCCTGGACTGGGCCGGCGGCGCCGACCTGCCGGTGCTGGTACTGCTGAACAAGGCGGACAAGCTCGGCCGCGGCAAGCAGGGCGAGGCCAGGGCCGCCATGGAGCGGGCCCTGGCCGACTGGCCGGAGACCATGGCGCTGCCCTTCTCCGCCACCCACGGCCAGGGGGTGGAGGCCGCGCGGGCGACGGTGGGGGCCTGGCTCGACCTGGATCTCGACCGCGCCCCCGGCGGCTGAGGGCCGGACAAAAAGAACCCCGCCTTCCGGGGAGGGGGAAGGCGGGGTAATGGCCGCCCGCAGGGGCGGTGGGGAGGATTTCCCGTCATCGGCGCGTTGCCACCTTGTCCGGTGGGACCGCGACCGGCGGCGGGAGTTCCGCAGACCCCGAAATCAGTGCGCCTCGCCCCAGTTGGCGCCCACGCCCACATCCACCTCCAGCGGGACGTCGAGATCGGCGGCGGCCGCCATGCGCTCGCGCAGCCCGGCCTCCAGCGCCGCCTCGTGGCCCGCCTCCACCTCCAGGATGAGTTCGTCGTGGACCTGGAGGACCATCCGCGCCGGCGGCGCATCCGGCTGCTGCAGCCACGCCTCCACCTCGATCATGGCGCGCTTGATGATGTCGGCGGCCGTCCCCTGCATGGGGGCGTTGATGGCGGTGCGCTCGGCGTACTGACGGCGCTGGGCGTTGCCGGCGTGGATCTCCGGCAGGTGCAGACGGCGGCCGAAGACGGTCTCCACGTAGCCCTGACTGCGCGCCCGCTCGCGGGTCTCGTCCATGTAGGTACGGACCCCGGGGTAGCGCTCGAAGTAGCGGTCCACGTAGCCCTGGGCCTCCTCGCGCTCGATCCCCAGCTGGCGACCCAGCCCCCAGGCGGACATGCCGTAGATGAGGCCGAAGTTGATGGCCTTGGCGGCGCGGCGCTGGTCGTCGCCCACCTGGTCGGGGGTCGTGTCGAAGACCTCGGCGGCGGTGGCGCGGTGGATGTCCTCCCCGGCGGCGAAGGCGCGCTTGAGCCCCTCGTCCCCGGAGAGGTGGGCCATGATCCGCAGCTCGATCTGGGAGTAGTCGGCGGCCACCAGGCGATGGCCCGCCTCGGCGATGAAGGCCTGGCGGATGCGCTTACCGGTCTCGGAGCGCACCGGGATGTTCTGCAGGTTGGGATCGGCGGAGGAGAGCCGGCCGGTGGCGGTCACCGCCTGGTGCAGGGAGGTGTGGATCCGGCCGGTCTCGGGATTGATGAGCTCGGGGAGCTTGTCGGTGTAGGTGGACTTGAGCTTGGCGTAGCCGCGGTGCTCCAGGATGAGCCGGGGCAGCTCCCAGCCGTCGTCGGCCAGCTCCTGGAGCACGGCCTCGGCGGTGGAGGGCTGGCCCTTGGGGGTGCGCTGCTTCACCGGCAGGCCCTGCTCCTCGAACAGGATGGTCTGGATCTGCTTGGGCGAGGCGAGATTGAAGGCCTGACCGGCGGCGTCGTGGGCGGCGCGCTCCAGCTCGCCCATGCGCTCGGCCAGCTCGGCGGAGATGGTCCCCAGCAGGTCGCGGTCGATGCGCACCCCCCGGCGCTCCATGCGGGCGAGCACCGGCACCAACGGCATCTCGATATCGCGGTAGAGGGCCGCCAGCCGTGCCTCCCCCTGGAGCTCCGGCCACAGGCGGGCGTGGAGGTCGCGGGTGACCTCCACATCCTCGGCGGCGTAGGGGGCGGCGGTCTCCAGCGGGACCTGGTCGAAGGTCACCTGCTTCGCCCCCTTGCCGGCGACCTCCTCGAAGGAGGTGGTCCGCCGCCCCAGGTGCTTCAGCGCCAGGGTATCCAGGTCGTGGCGGCTACCGGTGCTGTCCAGGACGTAGGACTCCAGCATGGTGTCGTGATCGACGCCGGCGAGCTCCACCCCGGCACGGGCGAGGATGGAGAGGTCGTACTTGAGGTTGTGGCCCAGCTTGGGCCGCTCGGGGTCGGTGAGCACCGGGCGCAGGGCGTCCAGGACGGTCGCCCGGTCCAGCTGGCCGTCGGGGCCGGGGTCGGCGTGGGCGACGGGGATGTAGGCGGCGCCGTCGCCATCCGCCACGGCGATCCCCACCAGCTCCGCGCGCATGACCTCCAGGCTGGTAGTCTCCGTATCCAGGGTCACCACCCGGGCGGTCTTCAGCCGCTCCACCCAGGCATCCAGCGCCTCGCGGTCGCGCACCACCTCGGTCTCCGCCCGCTCCCCGGACCCCGACTCCCCGGCCGGATCACCGTCGCCGCCGCCATCACCGCGGGCCTCCGGGCCGCGCCCGCTCAGCAGGTCGGAGAGCCAGCCCTGGAACTCCAGGCGGCGGTACCAGCTCTCCAGGGCATCGGGATCGGGCTCGCCGCGGGCCAGGTCGGCGGGGCCGCGGTCGAGCGCCAGGTCGTCGCGGACGGTGACCAGTTCGCGATTGCGCGACAGGCGCTCCAGGGCGTTGCGCAGGTTCTCGCCGATCTTGCCCTTCATGTCGGGAGCGGCGGCGATGACGCCGTCCAGGTCGCCGTATTCGTTGATCCACTTGGCCGCCGTCTTGGGCCCGACCTTCTCCACGCCGGGGATGTTGTCCGAGGTGTCCCCCACCAGGGCGAGGTAGTCGACGATGCGCTCCGGCGGCACGCCGAACTTCTCCAGCACCGACTCGCGGTCGAGGACGGTGTCGTTCATGGTGTTCACCAGGGTGATGTGGTCGTCCACCAGCTGGGCCAGGTCCTTGTCCCCGGTGGAGATCAGCACCTCGGTGCCGCTGGCCGCGGCCTGGCGCGCCAGGGTGGCGATGACGTCGTCGGCCTCCACGCCGTCTTCCACCAGCCGGGGCAGACCCAGGGCGTCCACCAGCTGGTGGATGGCCTCCACCTGGCGGGAGAGTTCATCGGGCATGGGCGGCCGGTTGGCCTTGTAGTCGGCGTAGAGGTCGTCGCGGAAGGTCTTCCCGGGGGCATCGAAGACCACGGCCATCCGCTCGGGCTCGTACTCGCGCAGCAGCCGCCGGAGCATGTTGATCACCCCGTAGGTGGCCCCGGTGGGCTCGCCGGCGGAGCTGGTCAGCGCCGGCATGGCGTGGAAGGCGCGGTAGAGGTAGGAGGACCCGTCCACGAGGACGAGGGGCTTGGCGGCCATGGCGACTCCGGATGGTGGACTCGAGGGATTCCCCGGCGAGGATACCGCCGACGGGCCGGGGGGTGCCATCTCGGCCCGGGATCCCCGCTCGGCTGCGGTGGCGGGCAGGGGCCTTTCCCGGGGCGGGTGGAGGTTGGCCAGGGACGCCGTGAATACCTCCGTGTAGATACTCCGTTGAAGGTCAAGCCTGCTGCATATGGATATCACTGAAAAGCTGGCTGCTGTCGAAAGTTTG
>JBNJED010000029.1:0-13806 GCA_051745535.1 Pseudomonadota bacterium
CGGGGAGTGCCGCCAGGGCGGTGCGCAGTCGGCGGGTCTCCTCCAGTGCCTGTCGGCAGCCCTCGCAGTCCTCGATGTGGGCCGCCGTCGCCGAGTGCGTCGACCCGTCGAGCGTGCCGTCGAGGAATTCGTCGAGATCGCGTTGTACGTCCTGGCAGTTCATGTCCATTCACCTCTGGGGGGTAACACGCCCGTCGCCTGCCAAAGGTTCCACGGCAAGGTGCTGGCGGAGATTGGCGCGGGCCCGGTGGAGGCGGGACTTCAGGGTACCCACCGGGGCCTCCAGCACGGTCTCCAGCTCGTTGAGGGTGTAGCCCTCGACATCGTGGAGGAGGACCAGGGCGCGCTGGTCCGCGTTGAGCTGGTCCACGGCGGCGGCGAGGCGTTCGCGATCCTGCTCCCGGCCGGCCAGTGCCTCGGGGCCGGGTCCGGTATCGGCGCTGGCGTCGATGACATCCTCGCCGTCCTCCCCCGGGACCGCCTCCACCAGGGGCGAGCGCCCGGCCCGACGCCAGCGATCGACATGGAGCCGGTAGAGGGCGCGCGCCAGCCAGGGGCGCGGGGCATCCAGCGCCCGGATCTCGTCACGGCGCGGGTAGACCTTGATGAGCAGGTCCTGGACCAGGTCCTCGGCATCGGTCGCACTGCCGGTCAGGCGCCAGGCCAGCCGGTAGAGGTGGTCCACGTGGGGGCCGACGACGGCCTCGAAGCTGTCGGGGCCGTGGACGAGGCGGTTCCAGAGTCGCTGCATGGGGGGAGACACGCTCGGCCGGGGCGAAGGGTTCCACCCCGGATTGTAGGGGGTAGTTCGTCGTCGGGGGGAAACCGTCGACAGGGCATGCCCCCCCGGGTAGCATTTCCCATGAATTCCATCCGGGAAAGAGGCCATTGCGCGGGACCCCATCGAGCCGCACAGGGAACGGGCGGATCCGGATCATGTTGCTGGGCGGCATCCTGGCGCTGGGGATGTGTCCGGCTGCCGGCGCGGTATCCGGCGTGGTCGCCTTCGCCCAGGACGACCTCAGCAACGACTGGCGCCGGGCCCAGGTGGCCGCGGTGGAGGCGGTCCTCGACCGCCATCCGGAGGTGGAGTTCCGGGTCACCGACGCCCGGGGGGAGGCCGCCGTCCAGGCGCTGCACATCGATCGCCAGATCCGGCGGGGGGTCGATGTGCTCATTACCAGCCCCGCCGACGCGCGGCTACTGGATCCGGTTCTGCGCCGGGCCCGCGCGGAGGGGATCCCGGTGATCCTCCTGGATCGGCGCACCACCAGTGACGCCTACACCAGCTTCATCCACCCCGATAATCGCGCCATCACGCGCCGCCTGGCCCGCCTCCTCTTCGACGAACTCGGCGGCGAGGGGCGCATCCTCATGCTCCGGGGCGTCCCCGGGGCGACCCCGACCCGCCATCGGACCGAGACCTTCCGGGAACTGGCGGCGGAACGGCCGGGAATCACCGTGACCACCCGGACCGCCAACTACCTCCGCGGCGACGCCATCCTCGCCGTCGACCAGCTCATCCGTCGTCACGACGGCTTCCCCTTCGACGCCATCTTCGCCCAGAGCGACTCCATGGCGGAGGGGGCGCGGCTCGCCCTGCGCCGGGCCGGCATCGATCCGGCCTCGGTGGCCATCGCCGGCATCGACTACATCGCCGAGGCCCGCGCCGCCATCCGGGCGGGGGAGCAGCTGGCCAGCTTCACCTATCCCACCGGCGGCGCCCAGGGTGGGGAGCTGGCGCTGCGGTTGCTGGCAGGGGAGGAGGTGCCACGCCGGGTGGTCCTGGACTCCCGCCGGGTCACCGCCGCCAACGTCGACGAGGTGACGCCCATCTTCGGGGAGTCGCAACCGTGAAGCGCTCGCTGCATACCCGCCTCTTCCTGCTGCTCCTGGTGACGGCGCTGGTCCCCCTGGCGGTGGTCGGGGTCCTCATCGACCGCTACCTCCACGAGGTCCACGAGGATTTCGGGCGCAAGGCGACCCGGGATGCCCTCCACGAGTTCACCTTCAACCTGAACACCCAGGCGGAGGAGCTGTCGGCGGTGGCCTCCCGGCTCGCCCGCATGGAGCCGGTGGTGGCCTCGCTGAATCTCCTCTCCCGCTACCAGGACCCGGACGAACCCCGCTCCCTCATCTTCAATCCCGAGAAGAAGAAGCTGGTGCGCCAGCTCCAGGAGGTGGTCCAGACCACGGCGGCGACCACGGCCTGTGTCCGCCGGGCCGATGGCGAGCTCGTGGCCGTCGCCTTCCCCCCGCGCGAGGGCCAGGGGCTGAACCTCATCATCGTTACCCGGGAGGGGGGTGAACGGCGGGTCCTCCTGCGCCATCCCGGGGGTGAGTGGCACGAGCGGGACGGGGCGACCCTCCCCTTCGAGCCCCGGGTGCAGCCGGGCGGGCGTGCGACCTTCGAGCCTACGTACCGGATTCGGGAGGGGACGCTCGTCCAGTCCGTACGCCGCCCGGTCACCCTGACCCAGGGCGGTTCCGGGGAGGGGGAGCAGGTGGGGGTGCTGCGACTGGGAGTGGCCATGGACGAGGCGGCCATCGCCCGCATGGCGGCCGCGCCGGACCTGGATTTCGCCCTCTTTGCCCATTCGGGGCGCCTGATCCTGGGGCCGGCGGATGCCCCCGACCCCGTGGCCGCGGGGCGCGGGCCGCCGTTACTCATCGGCGGGGAGGCCGACGCGGCCCACATGGGCGAGAACTACCTGGTTCGCAGCCGGACTCTCATCGACGAGGCCGGCGAGGCCGTCCACCTCAGCGCCCTCTACAACCGCTCGCTGCTCGGCCAGGAGGTCGCCACGGCCCGGGGGGTCGTCGGCGGCGCCCTGGCCCTGGCGGTCCTCCTGGTCGTGCCGGTCAGCCTGGGCTTCTTCCGCGGCGGCTTTGCCAGCCCCCTGCGCCAGGTCATGGCGGGGGTCAGCGCCTTTCGTCGGGGGGAGTATGACTACCGCATCCCCGAGCTGGGGACCCACGAGACCGATCAGCTCGGCCGGGCCATGAACCAGATGGCGGAGGAGGTCAGCCGGCGCGAACGGGCGCTCAAGGAGACCGAGGAGCGCCTGGCCTACCTGGCCCACCACGACCCGCTCACCGATCTCCCCAACCGGCTCCAGCTCCAGGAACGCCTGCGCCGGGTCCTGCGCGACGAGGCGGGGGAGCGGCAGCCGGCCGCGGTCCTCTTCCTGGACCTGGACCGGTTCAAGACCATCAACGACAGCCTGGGCCACCCTATCGGCGACGAACTCCTGCAGGCCGTGGCGCTGCGGCTGCAGGGGGCCCTGCCGGAGGACGCCACCCTGGCGCGCGTGGGCGGGGACGAGTTCACCGTGGTGCTCCCCGAGGTGGCGGACCGCCAGGCGGCGGAGCGCGTCGCCCGCCGGTTGCTGGCCCGGCTGAGCGACGGTCCCTTCCCGGTCCAGGGCTACGACCTGGGGGTGGACGCCAGTATCGGGATCAGCCTCTACCCGGACGACGGGACCGATACCGCCACCCTGGTCCGCAACGCCGACTCGGCCATGTTCCAGGCCAAGGCGGCCGGCCCCAACCAGGTCCGCTTCTACACCCGGGCGCTCACCGAGGCGGTGGACCACAAGCGGCGGCTGGAGATGGATCTGCGCCAGGCGGTGGAGCAGGGGCAGCTCTACGTCGTCTACCAGCCCCAGGTGGACCTGGAGAGCGGTGAGCCCGCCGGCATGGAGGCGCTGGTCCGCTGGCAGCACCCGGAGCTCGGCCCCATCTCCCCCGGCGAGTTCATCCCGGTGGCGGAGGAGACCCACCTCATCCTCCAGGTGGGGGACTGGGTGCTCCGGGAAGCGTGTCGCGGTTTCCAGGCCATGCGCCGGGAGGGCGTCACCCGGGGCCGGCTGGCGGTGAACATCTCCGCCATCCAGGTCCACCACGGCGACCTGGTCCAGCGGGTGCAGGCGGTCCTGGAGGAGTCCGGCCTGCCGCCCGAGTGCCTGGAGCTGGAGGTCACCGAGGCCGTCTTCGCCGGGGACGGGGCCCTGCAGACCTTCTACGGCCTCCGCGACCTGGGGGTCCACCTGGCCGTGGACGACTTCGGCACCGGTTTCTCGTCGCTGGCCTATCTCAAGCACATGCCGGTCCAGCGGCTGAAGATCGACCAGTCCTTCGTCCGCGATATGCTCGAGGACAGCGCCGATCGCGCCATCGTCCGGTCCGTGGTGACTCTGGGGCAGAGCCTTTCGCTCTCGGTCATCGCCGAGGGGGTGGAAATCCGGGCCATCGAGACGGCGCTGCTGGAGGAGGGCTGCCGGGAGGGGCAGGGCTTCTACTACGCCCGGCCCATGCCGCAGGCGGAGCTGGGGCGGTGGATCGCCGAGCGCCGTCGGCCGGGGCGGGACGAGCCGGCCGACGGCTAGCCCAGATTTTCAGATCAGGCGCCCGCCCCGGAGCAGGGTCCACCACCGGGCGAGGTTGAGCAGGCTGCCCAGGGCGGCGGCGACGTAGGTCAGGGCCGCCGCCCGCAGCACCGAGCGGACCTTGCGCTCCTCCTCGGGGCGGATGTACTCGCCCTCCCGCAGGATGGGCAGCGCGCGGCCGAAGCTGGCGTCGGTCTCCACCGGCAGGGTGAGCAGGTGGACGGCGACCCCGGCGGCCAGCCCGGCGATGCCGACCACCGCGCACAGGACCATGAGGGCCGGCGAGCGGGTGACCGCCCCCACCACCGGCAGGGCCATGAGCGCCCCGCTGCCCACCCGCTGGGCGGCGCCGGCGGCGGAGACCAGCCGGCCCCGCCACAGTAAGGGGGCGTAGCCGCGGTGGTGCTGGAGGGCGTGGCCGAACTCGTGGGCGGCGATGGCCACGGCGGTGAGGGAGCGGCCGTCGTGGACATCCGGTGTCAGCCGGATGGTGTGCGCCTCGGGGTCGTAGTGGTCGCCGGACTCGGTGGTCTCCACGGCCACGCCGTCGAGGCCGAAGCGGTCCACCAGGTGGTGGGCCAGTTCGCCCCCGGTCCCGGGGAGGCGCTCCAGGGGGCGGGAATGGCGGCGCATGACCCACCGGACCCACCACTGGGGCCCGAAGAGCAGGGCCAGCAGCAGGGCGCCGCCGATGACCCAGATCATGGGGCCCCGCCCGGCTGGCGGCTCAATCCAGCCAGTACTGGACCCCCACGGAGAAGTGGTTCAGGTCCGGGTCGGTATCCATGATGGTGAGTTCGCCCAGCAGGTCGAAATTGCCCTGCAGCCGCCAGGTGGCTCCCACGCCGACCGCCACGCCCAGCTCGTCATCGGCGGTGAAGTCATTCTCCCAGTCCAGATGGACCAGGCCGGCCCGGCCGCGCAGGGCAACCGAGTCGGTCACCGGCATGCGATAGGCGGCGAAGCCGCCCAGGGTGAAGTAGTCACGATCGCCGCCAGGGCCGTCGTCTTCCGGGGCGATGACGCTCTTGGAGAGCTCCCCCTCGATGCTGAGGTTCGGGTCGACGTTGTCCAGCGGGAAGCCCAGGCCGAGGACGCCGGAGAGGCCGTTGTCCAGGTTCTCCATGTCGGCGACGGCGCCGGTCATGTTCAGGTAGCCCAGCGGCGATTCGGCCGCGGCCGCGGGTGCGGCGGTGAGCGCGGCGGCGAGGCCGAAGGCCAGGCGGGTCTTGGTGCGATTCATGGCGGTTCCTCCGTGGGGTCTAGTCCGTCTGCTGCAGCTTCAGCACCATGGCGTCGATCTCGTTCTCGCGCAGCCGCTGGCGGACCGCCTGCAGCTCTTCCGCCCGGCGCAGGGGGCCAAGGCGAACGCGGTACCAGTCGGCACCGTCGATGGTGACCTCCTTGATATGGGGTTCCAGCCCCAGGAGACTCAACCGGGCGCGGAAGCGGTCGGCATCCTCCTGGGATTGGAATGAACCGAGTTGCAGCGCCCATGCCTCGTTTTCACCCAGTTCCGGGGGTTCCTCGTCGGGGGCGACGTCGGTCTCCTCCTCTTCGCGGCCCTCCGGGGGCTCGCTGGGTTGCTCCTCCGGCTCGGGCACCGGGATCTCCATCTCCGGGAGGATGGAGTAGAAGTCGAACTTCGACTCTCCCGGCCCCCCCGGCCCCTCTCCGGAATCGGGCTGGCGTACGGCGCGGGTATCCTGCTCGCCCGCGCGGCCGGTGGCGCTCTCCCCGTCGTCTTCGCGCTGGCCCTGGAGGTGGACCAGCAGGGCCACGAAGAGCCCCACCAGCAGGCCCACCACCAGCCAGGCCCAGGCCGGGGCCCCCTCGCGCCCCTTGTTGCCGCTACCCTTGCGCTTCTGCGTTGCCATCGATGCGGCTCCCTACATGGATTCCGGGGCCGAGACCCCGAGGATGCCCAGGCCGTTGGCGATGGTCTGTCGCACCGCGCGGGCCAGGACCAGGCGGGCATCCCGCAGGGACGCCTCCTCCACCAGGATGGGGTGGGCGTTGTACCAGGTGTGGAAGTCGCCGGCGAGCTCGCGCAGGTAGTTGGCGAGCTGGTGGGGCTCGTGGGACAGCGCCGCCGACTCCACCACCTCCGGGTAGCGGGACAGGCGCGCCAGTAGCGTCTGCTCGTGCTCGTTCTCCAGCCGGTGGAGGTGCTCCCGTCCGCCGGCCTCGTCGTGCTGCCAGCCCCGCTCGGCCATCTGACGCAGGAGGCTGTGCACCCGGGCGTGGGCGTACTGGATGTAGAAGACCGGGTTGTCGCTGCTCTCGGACTTGGCCAGATCCAGGTCGAAGTCCAGATGCTGCTCGCAGCGGCGCATGACGTAGAAGAAGCGGGCGGCATCGGCGCCCACCTCGTCGCGCAGCTCGCGCAGGGTGACGAACTCCCCGGAGCGGGTGGACATGGGCACCTTCTCGCCGCTGCGCCAGAGGACGGCGAACTGGACCAGGAGCATGTCCAGCCGTTCCACCGGCTCGCCCATGGCCTCCAGGGCGGCGCGGACCCGGGGGACGTAGCCGTGGTGGTCGGCGCCCCAGATGTCGATGACCCAGTCGAAGCCGCGCTCCAGCTTGTCCATGTGGTAGGCGATGTCGGAGGCGAAGTAGGTCCGGTCGCCGTTGTCGCGGATGACCACCCGGTCCTTGTCATCGCCGAAGCCGGTGGCGCGGAACCAGGTGGCGCCGTCGGCCTCGTAGAGGTGGCCGCGCTGGCGCAGCCGGTCCAGCGCCGCATCCACGGCCCCGGTCTCCGTGAGGCTGCGCTCGGAGAACCACTCCTCGTAGACGATCCCGAAGGACTCCAGGTCCTCGCGGATGTCTTCGAGGATGTAGCCCAGCCCGGTGTTGAAGACCCGCTGGTAGCCGCCCTCGCCCAGCAGCTCCCGGCTGCGGCTCACCAGGGCGTCGATGTGGGCCTCCTTGTCGCCGCCGGCGGGCTCGTCCGCCGGGAGGTCGGCGGTGACCTGCTCCGCCGGCTGGACCAGGGTCGGCCCCTCGGCCCGGGTGAGCCGGTCGGCGATGGCGTGGACGTAGTCCCCGCGGTAGCCGTTGGCGGGGAAGGGGACGGACTCGCCGTGGGCCTCCAGGTAGCGCAGCCAGACCGAGGCGGCGAGGATGTCCATCTGCCGGCCGGCGTCGTTGACGTAGTACTCCCGGTGGACCCGGAACCCGGCGGCGGCCAGCAGGTCGGCCACCGCGGCGCCGTAGGCGGCCCCCCGCCCGTGGCCCACGTGGAGCGGCCCGGTGGGGTTGGCGGAGACGAACTCCACCTGGACCCGGCGGTCCTCGCCCACCGTGGAGCGCCCCCACGCCTCGCCAGCGTCCAGCACCTCGCCGACCATCTCGTGGTAGGCCGCCGGGGCCACAAAGAGGTTGATGAAGCCCGGCCCGGCGATCTCCACCCGGTCCACCCGGGAGGAGGCCGGCAGCTGTGCGACCACCAGCTCCGCCAGGTCGCGCGGCTTCATCCCCGCCGCTTTGGCCATGACCATGGCGGCGTTGCAGGCGAAGTCGCCGTGACTCGGGTCGCGCGCCCGCTCCAGCGTCCAGCCGGGGATCTCGGCGGGGACGGTGCCCTCCGCCTGCAAAGCGGCGATGGCGGTCTCGAACTGGTCGCGAAGGTGCGCCTTCATGGGGGCCTCGTTGGCGGGACTGGAAAGCGGCGATTCTAACGTACAAGCGTGCCGTCACGAAGTCGGGCCGGTAGTCCGTGTGCGGCCCTTGAACAGGCCCGGCGGGCGGTACGAGTCCCGGTTGCCAGGTCGTCGGCAGCAGGGATGCTGCCGTCGAGCCGACAGGGATGTCTTTACGGCGTACCTGGCAACCGGGACTCGTGCCGACCGCCCTGACCAGTCCACACCCCGACAGAGCTACCGGGCGTCGCCATCTTAGGTGAGGTCCACCGGGTCGACGTCCAGGGACCAGCGGGTGCGGCGCGCCTCGGGCAGGGCCTCCACCTCGGGGAGCCAGCCGGCCAGTAGCCGGTGGAGGTCGGCGCGGCGATCGGCCTGGAGCAGGAGCTGGGCGCGGTAGCGGCCGGCGCGGCGCTCCATGGGGGCGGGGACGGGGCCGAGCACCAGGACCCCCTCCGGGTCACCGGCGGCGCGGGCGGCGGCGGCGAGGAAGGCCTGGGGGGGCTCGGCCTTCGGCGCCTCGGCGCGCAGCAGGGCCAGGTGGCTGAAGGGGGGCAGGCCGACGGTGCGGCGCTCGGCCAGCGCCTCGGCGGCGCAGGCGGCGTAGCCGGACTCGGCCAGCCGCTGGAGCAGGGGGTGGTCGGGGTGGTGGGTCTGGATGAGGACCCGGCCCGGGCGTTCGGCGCGCCCGGCGCGTCCGGCCACCTGGGTGACCAGCTGGGCCAGCCGCTCGGCGGCGCGGAAGTCGGCGGAGTAGAGGCCCTGGTCGGCATCGAGGATCCCCACCAGGGTGACCTCGGGGAAGTGGTGGCCCTTGGCCAGCATCTGGGTGCCCAGGAGGATCCGCGCCTCGCCGCTGTGCGCCTGCTCCAGGAGTTCTTCCATGCGCCCCCGGGCGCGGGTGGAGTCGCGATCGATACGGGCCACGCCGGTCTCCGGGAAGAGCCGCTCCAGGGCGCGCTCGATGCGCTCGGTCCCCAGGCCCAGGGCGCGCACGTCCAGGCTGCCGCAGGCGGGGCAGGCCGGCGGCACCGCCTGGTCGGCGCCGCAGTGGTGGCAGCGCAGCCGGCCGCGCCCCTGGTGGAAGGTGAGATGGGCGTCGCAGCGCTCGCAGTGGGCGACGAAGCCGCAGTCGTGGCAGAGCAGGGTGGGGGCGTAGCCGCGCCGGTTGAGGAAGAGCAGCACTTGGCCGCCGGTGGCCAGCTCCCGCTCCACCGCCTGGATCATGGGCTGGCCCAGCCCCTCGTCCAGGGTGCGGCCGCGCAGGTCGCGCAGCTCCACCTCGGGGGCGACGGCCCCGGCCGCCCGTTCCGGCAGTTCCAGGCGTCGATAGCGCCCCTCGTTGGCCTGGTGGAGGCTCTCCAGGGAGGGCGTGGCCGAGCCCAGCACCACCGGCACCCCGGCGAGCTGGCCGCGCAGCAGGGCGAGGTCGCGCCCCGAGTAGCGAAAGCCCTCCTGCTGCTTGTAGGAGGGGTCGTGCTCCTCGTCGACGATGACCAGCCCCGGCTGCGGCAGCGGCGTGAACACCGCCGAGCGGGTGCCGATGACCACCCGCGCCTCGCCGTGGCGGGCGGCCAGCCAGGCGCAGGCGCGCTGGCCGTCGCTCATGCCGGAGTGCAGTATCGCCAGGGGGACCCCCAGGCGGCGGAAACGGGCCAGGGCCTGCGGCGTCAGGCCGATCTCGGGGACCAGGACCAGGGCCTGGCGGCCGGTGGCCAGGGTCGCCTCGATGGCCCGGAGGTAGACCTCGGTCTTGCCGGACCCGGTAACCCCCTCCAGGAGGAAGGGGGTGAAGCCGTCCAGCGCCTCGGTGATGGCGGTGATGGCGGCGGCCTGGTGGGGGCCCGCCTCCGGGCCCCCCGTGGCCTCGCCGGGCGGCTCCAGACAGGAGTCCCGCCCCTGCTCCACCCAGCCGCGCTCCTCCAGCCGCCGGAGGCTGTCCCGCCAGCGGGCATGGGCGGCCGAGAGGTCATCGGGTCCGGCCGCACCCCGGGCCAGGTGGCGCAGCAGTGCCCCCTGCACCGGGGCCCGGCCGTCCAGCTCGGCCGGGTCCACCGCCGCACCTTCGGCGGTGAGCCACCAGCGCGGGGGGCCGCCGGGGCGGGCCGGGTGGCCGTCGCGCAGCCGCACCGGCAGGGCGGCGGCGAAGACCTCCCCCGGCGGGTGGTGGTAGTAGTCGGCCGCGCGGTGGAGGAGCGCCAGGGTGTCGTCGGTGAGCAGGGGGCGGCCATCCAGGACGGCCTCGGCGTGGCGGAGCTTCGCCCGGGGGAGGTCGCTGTTCCCGTCCACCCCGGCGATGACCCCGACCACCCGGCGCCGGCCGAAGGGGACCCGCACCCGCATCCCCGGGGCCATCCACGCCGGGTCCTCCCCGGCCGGTGGCAGGTAGTCGAAGAGGCGGCGTACCGGCGAGGGAACGGCGACGTGGAGGACGGGATCGGCCATGGCGGCATGGTAGCACCGCCGCGGGTCGGGTTTTCCACACAACCTGTGGATAACTCTGTTGAAAACATGCGGGGATGCGGGCGGAGCCCTGTCGTGGAGCGGGCCTCGCCAGTATGGTCAACTGCTGACCGGTGGCTGTAACTAACTGAATAGGCGGCGTAAATTATAAGTTATTGAGTTTCCGTGACGGGCCGGTTCCGACGGCTGTCAAGGGCGATGAGCCGGGGGCGCGGGTGTGCATAACCGCCCCTAATCGGGGTGGATCAGGCCACTTGCACGGAGTTTTTCCCCCATGGCCCGGGCCATGGCGGTCCAGTCCTCGACCTCGGCCGCCTCCAGGTGGTCGGCCAGGGTGGCCTCGAACAGGGCGAGCCAGCGGGCCAGCGCCGTTTCGGTGAGCGCCAGATCGGCGTGGCGACCCATCATGTCCACCGGGCGCGGCGGTCGGTCCAGGCGGCCGCCCATGGCGGTCCACCAGTAGTCGATGACCGTGGCTAGGTGTTCCTCATCGCTGGCGGCGTGGGCGAGCCAGGGGGCGAGGATCGGGTCTTCGGCCTGGCGCCGGGCGAAGTCGCGCACCACGGCCTCCACGGAGGAGAGGCCGATGCGGTCGCAGAGGGGGTAGAGCGTACGGGCCATGGGGGCAAGCCTATCGTCGACGTGGGACAACTGCAGTATTATGCCCGGATCGGAGGAACGAGGTGGATATGACGGCCTGGAATACCATCGCCGAGCGCATCGAGGCGGCCACCGGCCGCCCCTTCCGCATGGCCGAACAGCGCAATCTGGGGGGCGGCTGCATCAGCGCCGCCTTCCGGGTGGAGGCGGAGGACGGCCGCCGCTTCTTCGTGAAGTTCAATCGCGCCAGCGAGGCGGAGATGTTCTACGCGGAGGCCGAGGGGCTGGCGGAGATCGCCGCCGCCGAGGCGGTGCGCTGCCCAGAGCCGGTGGTCTGGGGCGTGGCCGGCGACCAGGTCTACCTGGTCATGGAGTACCTGCCCCTGGGCGGCCGCTCCGACGCCGCCACCGTCCGGCGGCTGGGCGAGGGCCTGGCCACCATGCACGGCCGGACCCGGGAGCGCTTCGGCTGGCACCGGGACAACACCATCGGCGCCACGCCCCAGCCCAACGGCGAGATGGCCGACTGGGTCGCCTTCTGGCGCGAGCGCCGGCTGGGCTTCCAGCTGGATCTCGCCGAGCGCAACGGCTACGGCCGGGAGGTGCGCGACGGCGGTAACGAGCTCCTGGAGCGGCTGCCCGCCTTCTTCACCGACTACACGCCGGTGCCCTCCCTGCTCCACGGCGACCTCTGGTCGGGGAACTGGGATGTCACCGCCGACGGCGACCCGGTGATCTTCGACCCGGCGGTCTACTACGGGGACCGCGAGGCGGATCTGGCCATGACCGAGCTCTTCGGCGGTTTCCCCCGGGACTTCTATGCCGCCTATGACGCCGCCTGGGCCCGGGATGCCGGTTACGGCGTCCGCCGGGACCTCTACAATCTCTACCATATCCTCAACCACCTGAACCTGTTCGGGACGGCCTACCTCGGGCGGGCGCGCAGCCTCATCGAGCGGCTGAATAGCGAGGCGCGATGAACGAGCAGCTCGAAGGCGGCCACCGTCCCCGTTTCCAGGCGGCCTGGCTGGGGCCGCGCTACTGGCCCACCTGGCTGGGGCTGGGTTTCTTCGCCCTGCTGGCCCTGGCGCCCAGGGTCGTGCGGCGCAGCCTCGCCCGCTGGGTGGGCAACTACTGGTACCGGCGCAACGAGCGCCGGCGCGACGTGGTGGAGGCCAATCTCCGCCTGTGTTTCCCGGACTGGAGCGAGGAGCAGCGCGCCGAGGTGGCCCGCGACAGCTTCCGGGTCATGGCCCAGGCCTCCCTGGACTACGCCCTGCTGTGGTGGGCGCCGGCCCGCTACCTGGACCGCATCATCCGGGTCGAGGGCTGGGAGCACGTGGAGGCGGCGCTCCGCGACGGCCACAACGTGGTCATGTTCACCGGCCACAGCGCCGCCCTGGATGCCCTGGGCGTGGCCATCACCCGCCGCCTGCCCACGGTGGGGATGATGCAGCGGATGAAGAACCCCATCGTCGACTGGCTCATCGCCCGGGGCCGGACCCGTTTCCAGGGTAAGGTCTACCTTCGGGATGCCGGGCTGCGACCCATCCTCCAGGACATGCGCGCCGGGCTGGCCTTCTACTACCAGCCCGACGAGGACCTGGCCCACGTGCCGGGGAGCGAGTGGGTCTTCGCCCCCTTCTTCGGCGAGCCCAAGGCCACGCTCACCAGCCTGGGCCGGCTGACCAAGATCGCCCGGGCGCGGGCCATCCCCTGCATGGGGTACTCGGAGCGGGATGGCTCGGGCTGGCGGGTGCGGTTCGACTCGCCGCTGGAGGGCTTCCCCAGCGGGGACGCCGAGCAGGATGCCACCGCCATGAATACCGCCCTGGAGCGGCTGGTGGCAGCGGACCCGGCCCAGTACATGTGGACCCTGCGCTGGTTCAAGACCCGGCCCGAGGGGGTGGTCAGCCCCTACAAGCCGCGCCGCAGGGCCGACAGGGAGGATGCAGCATGAGCCGCAAGCGCGAGGACTGGAATCTCACGCCTCAGTCGGGCGGCCGTCGGGGCCGCTCCCGCCTCCCCGGGCTGCTCCTTCTGCTCCTGCTCCTGGTCGCACTGGGTGCCGCGGGGCTGTTCCTCGGTGGCCTGGTGGAGGGGCCGCGGACGGCCGGCGCGGATGGGCGGATCCCCCTGGAACTGCCGGAACGGGAGCGCCACCCGGTGCCGGAGGGGGTGGAGCGGCCATGACCGCCCTGCTGTTGGTCCCCGGGATCCTCGCCCTGCTGGTGGAACTGACGGTACGGGGCGACTACGACCTGCTGCTCATCGCCAGCGGCCTGACCCTGGCTACGGGGGCGGTCGCCGCCCTGGCGCTGCACCGGGCACCGCGCTGGGCGCTGGCCCTGGTCCTCATCTGGGCGGGGACCACCCTGTCGACCTGGATGGCCTTCCAGCTCATCGTCCTGGGGCTGCCCGTCTCCTCCTTCCTGGCGCTCTCCACGGCGCTGGCGGTGGCGGCCGTGGTGCCGACCATCGCCGCGTGGCGCATCGGGCGAAACCTGGATCAGCCCCCGGACTAGCCGCGCGCCCCGCCATCCGTCGCGGGGGGCGCGCCCCTGGCGCCCCCCTTCCGGTAGGGCTTCCAGCCCCGGATATGGCCGAAACGCCGGTAGCACCACTGGTACTGCTCCGGGCGCTGGCGGACGCACCCCTCCACCCCCGCATTGAGCGCCCGCGTGGCGACCTCGGGATCGGGATCGGCG
>JBNJED010000030.1:0-13767 GCA_051745535.1 Pseudomonadota bacterium
TTCCCCTTCCACACCCTGAAGGTGGATCGCACCTTCATCCAGGCCATCGGCCAGTCGGACCGCTCCGAGGGCCTGCTGCGCAGTATCATCGAGATGGGGCAGAACCTGCGCATGGAGGTGGTGGCCGAGGGTATCGAAACCGACGCCCAGGCGGCCTACCTCCGGGCCCACGGCTGCCAACTCGGCCAGGGCTTCGGGCTGGCCCGTCCCGGTCCGCCGGAGGCGGTCCCCGCCCTGCTCGCGAACTGAGCCCCCGAGCGAAGAAGGGGCGGATGGCCCATTGGCCACCCGCCCCTTCGCTCGAAGACCCGTCCGGGTCTCGCCTACCGGCTAGTCCTCCCCGGAGGCCGCGTTATCCACCCGCTCCCGGAGCTGCTTGCCCGGCTTGAAGTGGGGGACGTACTTCGCCCCCAGTGCCACCGGCTCCCCGGTCTTGGGATTGCGGCCGGTACGCGGCGGCCGGTAGTGCAGGGAGAAGCTGCCGAAGCCGCGGATCTCGATGCGCTCGCCGTTGGCCAGGCTCCCGGCCATCTGGTCGAGCAGGGTCTTCACCGCCAGCTCGACATCCTTGTAGGGGAGCTGATTCTGACTGCGGGCGAGACGCTCGATGAGTTCCGACTTGGTCATGACTCGTTCCCTGCCTCGATTCAAAGCCGGCCGCCCCGCAGGGCGACCTCCCGGTGGTCCGGACTAGTCCTCGTCCTTGCCCTCTTCCATCTGCTGCTTGAGCAGATCGCCGAGGTTGGTCGTGGCCTCGCCGGTGGCACCGTAGTCCTTCACCGCCTGGTCGTTGTCCTTGGACTCCAGGGCCTTCACGGAGAGGTTCACGGTGCCGTTCTTGCGATCCACGCCGACGTAGGCCGCCTCAATGTCCTGGCCCTCGGAGAGCACGGTCCGGGCATCCTCCACCCGGTCCATGGAGAGCTCGGAAGCCCGCAGATAGCCGATGACATCGTCGCCCAGGTCCACGGTAGCACCCTTGGCATCCACCTCGGTGATGGTACCGGCCACCGGCTGGCCCTTGCTGTGGGCGGAGACGAAGGCGGAGACCGGGTCCTGCTCCATCGCCTTGATGGACAGGGAGATCCGCTCGCGCTCGGTATCCACGGACTGGACCACCGCCTCGACCTCATCGCCCTTCTTGAAGTTGCGGATGGCCTCCTCGCCCTCCTCGTTCCAGGAGATGTCGGAGAGGTGGACCAGGCCGTCGATGCCGCCGTCCAGGCCGACGAAGATGCCGAAGTCGGTGATGGACTTGATCCGGCCGGTGACGCGGTCGCCGCGATTGTGCGTGGCGGCGAACTCCTCCCAGGGGTTGTTGATGCACTGCTTGATACCCAGGGAGATCCGGCGGCGCTCCTCGTCGATGTCGAGGACCATGACCTCCACCTCGTCGCCCACCTGGACGACCTTGGAGGGGTGGATGTTCTTGTTGGTCCAGTCCATCTCGGAGACGTGGACCAGGCCCTCGACGCCCTCCTCGATCTCCACGAAGGCGCCGTAGTCGGCGAGGTTGGTCACCTTGCCGAACAGGCGGGTGCCCACGGGATAGCGGCGGGCGATGTTCTCCCACGGATCGGCACCCAGCTGCTTGAGGCCCAGGGAGACGCGCTGACGCTCGCGGTCGAACTTGAGGACCTTGACCTCGATCTCGTCGCCGACGTTGACCACCTCGGAGGGGTGCTTGACCCGCTTCCAAGCCATGTCGGTGATGTGCAGCAGGCCGTCCACGCCGCCGAGGTCGACGAAGGCGCCGTACTCGGTGAGGTTCTTGACGATGCCCTTGAGCTGCGCGCCCTCCTGAAGGTTCTCCAGCAGCGCCTCGCGCTCCTCGGAGTGCTCCTCCTCGACCACGGCGCGGCGGGAGACCACGACGTTGTTGCGGCGGCGGTCGAGCTTGATGACCTTGAACTCCAGGTCCTTGCCCTCGAGGTAGGTGGCGTCGCGCACCGGGCGGACGTCCACCAGGGAGCCCGGCAGGAAGGCGCGGAGCTCGCCCACGTCGACGGTGAAGCCGCCCTTGACCTTGTCCACGATCTGGCCGGTGACCGTCTCGTCGGCCTCGGAGGCCTTCTCCAGGCGGGTCCAGGCGGCGGCGCGCTTCGCCTTCTCGCGGGAGAGCCGGGTCTCGCCGCTGCCGTCCTCGACGGCGTCCAGCGCCACGTCGACGGTGTCACCCTCCTGGACCTGGATCTCCCCGTCCTCGTTCTTGAACTGCTCGACGGGGATGATGCCCTCGGACTTCAGGCCGGCGTTGACGACGACGTAGTCGGGGCGGACTTCGAGGACTTCCGCCTCAATGATGGCGCCGGGGCGCATCTGGGTATTCTGCAGGCTCTCCTCGAAGAGTTCGGCAAAGCTTTCGCTCATGTTGTCTGGTCTCTCCGCCGGCGGCGCCGGCCTTGTCGTTGCGACCGCGGCCGGCGAACCGGACGCGGGTTGGTGGACCCGGCTCCGCCCGCGGCGGAGCCCCCTGAAAATCTACTCGCTGCCTCCGGCCACCGCACCGGGCGGGAGCCCGAGGTACTGCTGGCAGAGGTCGTCGACCCGGGCGAGGACCGCCGGGATGTCCATGTCGGTGGTATCCACCACCACGGCATCCTCGGCCGGCCTCAGCGGGGAGGCGCTGCGCTCGGAATCGCGTCGATCCCGCTCGCGGATCTCCTCAGCAAGGCCGGCAAGGGTAACATCCAACCCCTTGTCGCTCAACTGGTTATACCGCCGCCGGGCGCGCTCCTCGGCGGACGCGGTGAGGAACAGTTTCAGGGGCGCCTCGGGGAAGATGGTCGTCCCCATGTCGCGGCCGTCGGCGACCAGCCCCGGCGCCTCACGGAAGTCGCGCTGGCGGCCCAGCAGCGCCTCCCGCACCGCCGGCAGCGCCGCCACCCGGGAGGCGCCAGCGCCCACGGCCTCGGTTCGGATGGCGCCGGTGACCTCCTCCCCCTCCAGGTAGACCCGGGCCTCCTCGCCATCCTCCTCGGGGGCGACGAAGTGGACATCCAGGTGGCCGGCCAGGGGGATCAGCGCCGACTCGTTGTCGAGGTCGATGCCGTGCCAGTCGGCGGCCAGGGCCACCAGGCGATAGAGGGCACCGCTGTCCAGGAAGTGCCAGCCCAGCCGGTGGGCGAGGGCCTGGGCGATGGTCCCCTTGCCGGCACCACCGGGGCCGTCCACGGTGATCACGGGGATGGGTTCGCTGCGGGGCATGCCGGGACTCCTCGTCTTCAGTACTCGTCGGGCCCTGCCTCCCGCACCGCCAGGCCGACCGCCCGCGCGGCCCCGGCGAAGTCGGGGAAGGAGGTCTCGACGTTGTCGCAGTCGGTGATGGTGACCGGGGCGCCGGACACGGCGCCGGCCACGGCGAAGGCCATGGCGATCCGGTGGTCGCCGTGGCTGGCCACGCACCCGCCGCCCAGGGGGCCGCCGGTGATGGTGATGCCGTCCTCGGCCGGCTCCGCCGCCACGCCCAGGGTGGCCAGGCCGTCAGCCATGACCTGGATGCGGTCGCTCTCCTTCACCCGTAGCTCCCGGGCGCCGGTGAGGCGGGTGGTCCCGCGGGCGGCTGCGGCGGCGATGAAGAGGACCGGGAACTCGTCGATGGCCAGCGGCACCAGCGCCTCGGGGATGTCGATGCCGTGCAGGTCGGCGGCGCGCACGCGCAGGTCGGCCACCGGCTCGCCGCCCACCTCGCGGCGGTTCTCCTCGCGGATGTCGGCGCCCATGAGGCGCAGGATCTCGATGACCCCGGTGCGGGTGGGATTGACCCCCACGTGCTCCAGGACCAGCTCGGAGCCGGGGATGATGGAGGCGGCCACCAGGAAGAAGGCCGCCGAGGAGATATCGGCGGGGACGTCCACCTCGGTCGCCCGCAGCCGTCCGCCGCCGGTGACCGCGGCGCTGCCCTCGCCCCGCTCCACGGGATAGCCGAAGCCGGCGAGCATGCGCTCGGTGTGGTCGCGGGTCGGGGCCGGCTCGGTGACGCGGGTGGTCCCCTCGGCGTAGAGGCCGGCCAGCAGCAGGGCCGACTTCACCTGGGCGGAGGCCACCGGCAGGTCGTAGTCGATGCCGGTGAGTGCCCGCCCGCCGCGGATGGTCAGCGGCGGGGTGCCCTCGGCGCCGGTCTCGATGACCGCGCCCATGGTCGCCAGCGGCTCGGTGACCCGGCGCATGGGCCGGCGGGTCAGGGAGGCATCGCCGGTGAGGGTGGTATCGAAGGGCTGGGCCGCCAGCAGACCGGCCAGTAGTCGCATGGAGGTACCGGAGTTGCCCAGATCCAGGGGGTGGTCGGCGGCGCGCAGTCCGTCGCGGCCGACGCCGTGGACCACCACTCGGTGGTCCTCGTCGGGCCCCTCCACGGCCACGCCCAGGGCGCGGAAGGCGGCGATGGTGGCGCGGTTGTCCGCCCCGCCCAGGAAGCCATCGACGACGGTGGTGCCGTCGGCGATGGCGCCGAGCATCACCGCCCGGTGGGAGATGGACTTGTCGCCGGGTACGCGCAGGGCCCCGCCCAGCGCGCCGCCCGGTTCGGCGACCAGGGTGCGTCCACCGGTCGTCATGATTCGTTCCCCTCGATGAAGCGATCCCGCGCGGCCTTGGCTCGGCGGAAGACCGTCAGTAGATAGTCACTGTCGCCCTCGGCCACCGCCGTCTCCAGCCGCTGCAGTTCGGTGCGGAAGCCGGCCAGCGCCGGCAGCAGGGCCTCCCGGTTGGCGCGGCAGATGTCGTGCCACATGACCGGGTCGCTGGAGGCGATGCGGGTGAAATCGCGAAACCCCCCGGCGGCGAAGTCGAAGACCTCGTCATTGTCGTCACGCCGGGCCAGGGAGTCCACCAGGGCGTAGGCGAGCAGGTGGGGCAGATGGCTGGTGGCGGCCAGGACCTCGTCGTGATGGTGCGCCTCCATCTCCACCACCTCCGCCCCTACCGCCTCCCACATCGCGCGGGCCGCGGCCACCGCCCCCGATGAACTCTCCCCGTGCGGGGTCAGGATGACCCGGCGGCCGCGAAAGAGCGTGGCGTCGGCGGCGGCGGGGCCGCTGGCCTCGGTGCCGGCGATGGGGTGGGCCGGGACGAAGCCGGGCGGCAGCACGCCGAAGACGGCCCGGGCGGCGGCGATGACGCTGCCCTTGGTGCTGCCCATGTCGGTGAGCAGGACCCCCGACGGCAGGTGGGGCGCGATCCGCGTGAAGACCGCCTCCGCCGCCCCCACCGGTGTCGCCACTACCACGGCATCGGCGCCGGCCAGGACGGTGGCGGGGTCGGTCTCCTCCCGGTCCACCAGCCCCAGCTCAAGCGCGTCGGCCAGCTCGCCGGGCTCCCGGGCCAGGCCGACGACCTCGCCCACGGCACCCGCCCGCTTGAGCGCCGCCGCCAGGGAGCCGCCCATGAGCCCCACCCCGATGAGGACCAGCCGCCCCAGGTGCATCAGCGCCGCCCCGTCTCCGCCAGGGCGCGGTCCAGGGCGGCCAGGAGGCGGTCGTTGTCCGCCGCCCGGCCGATGGTCGCGCGCAGATGGCGGGGCAGGCCGTACTCGCCCATGGGGCGCAGGATCACCCCCTGGCGCAGCAGGGCCTCGTGGATGGCATCGGCATCCCCGCCGGTATCGAAGGTGAGGAAGTTGCCCACCGACGGGATCCAGTCCAGCCCCCGCTCCCGGAGGCCGGCCTCGAGCTGCGCCATCCCCTCGTGGTTCACCGCCAGGCTGGCGGCCAGGTGGTCGGCGTCGTCCATGGCCGCCAGCGCCGCCGCCTGGGCGGGCGCGTTGACGTTGAAGGGCGGCCGGACACGGTTGAGCAGATCGGCCACCGCCGGCGACGAGACGCCGTACCCCGCGCGCAGGCCGGCCAGGCCGTGGAGCTTGGAGAAGGTCCGCGTCACCAGGAGGTTGGGAAAGTCGTCCAGCCAGGCGCTGGCATCGGGGTAGTCGGGGTCGAGGTCCCGGGCGTACTCGAAGTAGGCCTCATCCACCACGGCCAGGGTATGGCCCGGCACCCGTTCCAGGAAGGCACGCAGGGCCTCGGCGCCGACCCGCGTCCCCGTCGGATTGTTGGGGTTGGCCACGAAGACCACCCGGGTGCGGTCGGTAACCGCCGCCGCCATGGCCTCCAGGTCGTGGCCGAAGCCGGCCGTCGCCGGGACCTCGACGCCCCGGGCCCCCGCCGCCCGGGTGAGCAGCGGGTAGAGGGCGAAGGCATGGGCGGAGTAGACCACCTCGTCACCCGGGGTCACGAAGACGTCCACGGCGAAGGCCAGGGGGTCGCTGGAGCCGTTGCCCAGGGTCACCTGCTCCGGGGCCACGCCGTGGTGGTCGGCGATCCGCCGGCGCAGGGCGAAGCCGCCGCCATCCGGATAGACCCCCGCCTCGTCCAGCACGGCGGCCGCCGCCTCCCGGGCCCGGGGGCTGGCGCCCAGGGGGTTCTCGTTGGAGGCGAGCTTGATGGCATCGCTCACGCCGTACTCGCGCTGGAGCTCGGCCACCGGCTTGCCCGGCTTATAGGGGGCCAGGCCGCGCACACCGGCGGCGGCGTAGTCGGTAATATCGCTCATGGGCCTTATCAGGTTGCCGCTTGGGGGTAGGAGCCGAGGATGCGATAGAAGGAGGCTTCCGCCTCCAGCTCCGCCAGGGCCGCGGCCACCGCCGGATCCGCTCGGTGGCCCTCGATGTCCAGGAAGAAGAGGTACTCCCAGACCGCCTGGCGCGAGGGCCGCGATTCCACCCGGGTAAGGTTGAGGCCGTGGGCCGCCACCGGGGCAAGTAGCGCCTGGAGCGTCCCGGAGCGGTTGCGCCCGGAGACCACCAGGGTGGTCTTGTCCGCCCCGCTGGCCCCGGCCTCCTCGGGGCCGATGACCAGGAAGCGGGTGGTGTTGTCGGGCTCGTCCTCGATGTTGGCGGCAAGCACGGCGAGGTCGTAGTGGTCGACCGCGGCGGCCGCGGCGATGGCCGCCGCCCCCGGCTCCCCGGCCGCCTGCCGGGCCGCCTCGGCATTACTCGCCACCGCCACCCGCTCGGCCTCCGGCAGATGGGTATCCAGCCACTCCCGGCACTGGGCCAGGGACTGCTGGTGGCTGTAGACCCGCTGGATGCCCTCGAGCGTGGTCCCCGGGGTAGCCAGGAGCTGCTGGTGGATGCGCAGCACCACCTCCCCGCAGATGGCCAGGGGGGAGTGGACGAAGCGGTCCAGGGTGTGGGTCACGACCCCCTCGGTGGAGTTCTCCACCGGGACCACGCCGTAGTGGGCGGTCCCCGCCTCCACCTCGCGGAAGACCTCGCCGATGGAGCCCATGGGCGCACGCGCCACGGACTGGCCGAAGTGGCGATCCAGGGCGGCCTCGGTGAAGGTCCCCTCGGGGCCCAGGAAGGCCACGGTGAGCGGCCGTTCCAGGGCCAGACAGGCGGACATGATCTCGCGGAAGAGCCGGACCACCTCGTCATCGGGGAGCGGGCCCTGGTTGCGTTCGCGAACACTCCGCAGGACCTGGGCCTCCCGCTCGGGGCGGTAGAAGCCGGCATCGCCGACGCCCTCGGCCCGCTTGACCTCGGCGATCTCGCCGGCCAGCCGGGCCCGCTCGTTGAGCAGCGCCTGGAGCTCGGCGTCGATGGCGTCGATGCGCTGGCGCCGCCCCTCGAGGTTGCCGGTGTCGTCGGCCATGTCCTAGAGGATGCGTACCGAGAGAACGCCCGGGGTCTCGCGGATGGCCTCCAGGGCCGACTCCGGTACCGGCTGGTCCACATCCACCAGGGTATAGGCGAGCTCCCCCCGGGACTTGTTGATCATGTCCAGGATGTTGAGCCCGGCGTCGGCAAAGTCGGTGGAGACCTGGCCCAGGATGTTGGGCACGTTGCTGTTGACCACCGCCACGCGGTAGGCCCCTTCCACGCGCTCCATGACCGTCTCGGGGAAGTTCACCGAGTTGCGAACGTTGCCGTCCTCCAGGTAGTCCCGGACCTCGTCGGCCACCATCATGGCGGAGTTGTCCTCCGCCTCCCCGGTGGAGGCGCCCAGGTGGGGCAGCGCCACCACCTTGGGGTGGTGGCGGTTGGTCTCGCTGGGGAAGTCGCAGAGATAGGCGCCCAGGTGGCCGCTGTCCAGCCCCTGCATGACGGCGTGGTCATCCACGATCCCGTGGCGGGCGAAGTTCAGGATCACCGCCCCCTTGGGCAGGGTCTTCACCCGCTCGGCGTTGAGGATGTGGCGAGTCGCGTCCACCAGCGGCACGTGGAAGGTGACGAACTCCGACTTGGCGAAGAGCGCGTCCACGTTGGGCGCCCGCTCCACCTCGGCGGAGAGCTGCCAAGCCCCTTCCACGGTGATGCCCGGGTCGTACCCGATGACGCGCATGCCCAGGGCCAGGGCGGCATCGGCGATGGCGCGGCCAATGGCGCCCAGCCCCACCACGCCCAGGGTCCGGCCGGGGAGCTCGAAGCCGGCGAACTGCTTCTTGCCGTCCTCCACCGCCTTGGTCAGCGACTCGCCGCTCTCCTGGAGTTTGCGGGTGTAATCCCACGCCTGGGTGAGGTTGCGCGCCCCCATGAGCATGGCGGCGATGACCAGCTCCTTCACGGCGTTGGCGTTGGCGCCGGGGGCGTTGAAGACCGGCACGCCGCGCTGGCTCATGGCATCCACGGGGATGTTGTTGACCCCGGCACCGGCGCGGCCGATGGCCTTCACGGTCTCCGGGATCTCCATCTCGTGCATGTTGGCCGACCGGACCAGGACGGCGTCCGGCCGGTTGATCTCCGAGGCCACCTCGTACTGATCCCGGGGCAGGCGCTCCAGGCCCCGGGCGGAGATGTTGTTGAGGGTGCGGATCTGGAACATTGATTGCGCTCCCGGGCGCGGGTACTAGCCGCGCCGCCGTTCAAAGTCGGCCATGAAGTCGATGAGGGCGTCGACCCCCTCCTCCGGCATGGCGTTGTAGATGCTCGCCCGCATGCCGCCCACGGAGCGGTGGCCCTTGAGGGTGCACAGACCCTGCTTGGCCGCCTCCTCCAGGAAGAGGTTGTCCAGGTCGGCATTGTTGAGCAGGAAGGGGACGTTCATCCAGGAGCGGGCATGGGGCGCCACCGGATTGGAGTAGATCCCGGAGTCGTCGATGGCGGCGTAGAGCTTCTCCGCCTTGCGCCGGTTGATGGCGGCCATGCCGTCCAGCCCGCCCTGCTCCTTGAGCCACTCGAAGACCAGGCCCGCCAGGTACCAGGCGTAGGTCGGCGGGGTGTTGTACATGGAATCGGCGTCCACCTGGGTCTTCCAGTCCAGCAGCACCGGCGTGTCCTCGCGGGCCCGGCCCACCAGGTCCTCGCGGACGATGACCACGGTGAGGCCGGCGGGGCCGATGTTCTTCTGCGCCCCGGCGTAGATGACCCCGTACCGGCTCACGTCGATGGGCTGGGAGAGGATGGTCGACGACATGTCCGCCACCAGCGGGACATCACCGGTATCCGGGATGTAGTCGAAGGCCAGCCCCTGGATGGTCTCGTTGGGGGTGTAGTGGACGTAGGCCGCCTCCGGATCCAGGTCCAGCTCCGCCTGGGTGGGCACGTTGGTGCCGTCGGTGGTGCCGGCGTCCCGGACCTGGGTGTAGCGCTTGGCCTCGGCCACGGCCTTCTTGGACCAGGAGCCGGTGTTGATGTAGTCCACCTTCTGGCCCGGCGCGGCGAGGTTCAGCGGCACCGACGAGAACTGCTGACTGGCCCCGCCCTGGAGGAAGAGCACCTTGTAGTTGCTCGGGATCCCCATGAGCTCGCGCAGGTCGGCCTCGGCCTTCTCTGCGATGGCCATGAAGTCCTTGCCGCGGTGGCTCATCTCCATCACCGACATGCCGGCATTGCCGTACTCGACCAGCTCCTTCTGGGCGCGCTGCAGGACGGGCTCCGGCAGGACCGCCGGGCCGGCGCTGAAGTTGTAGACTCGTGCCATGGTTAGGGCTCCTGAAAGGTCTTAGGTTTCGTCGTCCTCGGCGGCCTCGCCCTCGGCATCGGCGTCGGCCTCTTCGACCCGCTCGATACCGACCAGGCGCTCTCCGGCCCCGAGGCTGATGAGCTTGACCCCCTGGGTGTTGCGCGACAGCGTGCTGACCTCCGCCACCGCCGTGCGCACCAGGGTGCCGCGATCGCTGATGAGCATGATCTCGTCCTCCTCGCCGACGCTCTCGGCGCCGACCAGGGGACCGGTCCGCTCGGTGACCTGCTGGGCGATGACGCCCTGCCCGCCGCGCCCGCGCCGCGGGAACTCCGCCAGCGGCGTGCGCTTGCCAAAGCCGTGCTCGGTCACCGTGAGCAGGCAGCCGGCCTCGTCCCCGATCTGCAGGGCGATGATGCGCTGCTCGTCGGCCAGGCGCATGCCGCGCACCCCGGCGGCGGTCCGGCCCATGGCGCGGACCTCGTCCTCGGGGAAGCGGATGGCCTTGCCGGCGCTGTTGAAGAGCAGGATGTCCCGGGCGCCGTCGGTGAGGCCGACCCCCACCAGGGAATCGCCGTCGCGCAGGTCCAGGGCGATGATGCCGGTGGAACGCGGGCGGGAGTAGTCGGCCAGCGGCGTCTTCTTCACCGTGCCCTTGGCGGTGGCGAAGAAGAGGTACCACCCCTCGGAGAACTCGCGGATGGGCAGCACCGTCTGGATGTACTCGTCCTCCTCCAGGGGCAGGAGGTTGACGATGGGCTTGCCGCGGGCACCGCGGCCGGCCTGGGGCAGCTCGTAGACCCGCATCCAGTAGGCCTTGCCGCGGCTGGAGAAGCACAGCAGCGTGTCGTGGGTGTTGGCCACGAAGAGCTGGTCGATGAAGTCCTCCTCCTTGAAGGAGGTCGCCGACTTGCCCTTGCCGCCGCGGCGCTGGGCGCGGTAGCCGGACAGCGGCTGAGACTTGGCGTAGCCCTCGTGGGAGAGGGTCACCACCATCTCCTCGGGGGTGATGAGGTCCTCCAGGGAGAGGTCCTCGTAGGCCTCCTGGATCCGGGTGCGGCGGGCATCGGCGTAGCGGTCGCGCAGCTCGGTGAGCTCGTCCCGGATCACCTCCATGAGGCGGCCGGGCTGCTCCAGGATGGCCAGCAGGTCGGCGATGGTGGTGAGGATCTCCTCGTACTCGCCGGTAATCTTGTCCTGCTCCAGGCCAGTAAGGCGGTGCAGGCGCATGTCCAGGATGGCCTGGGCCTGGGTGGGCGACAGGCGGTAGCCGCCCTCCACCAGGCCGAAGCCCGCCGGCAGCCCCTCGGGGCGGGAGGCGTGGGCGCCGGAGCGCTCCAGCATGTCGGAGACCACGCCGGGGGCCCAGAGCTCGGCCAGCAGGCTCTCCTTGGCCTCGGCGGGGTTGGGGGCGGCCTTGATGCGCTCGATGACCGGGTCGATGTTGGCCAGCGCCACCGCCAGCCCCTCGAGGACGTGGGCGCGGTCGCGCGCCTTGCGCAGCTCGTAGACGGTCCGCCGGGTGACCACCTCGCGCCGGTGGCGGAGGAAGGCCTCCAGCACCTGCTTGAGGTTGAGGACCCGGGGCTCGCCCTCCACCAGCGCCACCATGTTGATGCCGAAGACCGACTGCATGGCGGTGTGCTGGTAGAGGTTGTTGAGGACGACGTCGCCGGAGGCGTCGCGCTTGATCTCGATGACCACGCGCAGCCCCTCCTTGTCGGATTCGTCGCGCAGCTCGCTGATCCCCTCCAGGCGGCGCTCCTTGACCATCTCGGCGATCTTCTCGATGAGCCGCGCCTTGTTCACCTGGTAGGGGAGCTCGCTGACGATGATCCGCTCGCGGCCCTGGTTGTCGGTCTCCACCTCGGCGGCGGCACGGATGTGCATGCGGCCGCGGCCGGTCTCGTAGGCCTCGCGGATCCCGCGGGTGCCGTTGATGACGCCGGCGGTGGGCAGGTCCGGGCCGGGGACGTACTCCATGAGGTCGGTGACGGTGGCCTCGGGGTCGTCGATGAGCGCCAGGGCGGCGTTGGTGATCTCGCCCAGGTTGTGGGGCGGGATGTTGGTCGCCATGCCCACGGCGATGCCGGCGGCGCCGTTGACCAGGAGGTTGGGGACCCGGGTGGGCAGCAGGGCCGGCTCGTGCTCCGACTCGTCGTAGTTGGGGATGAAGTCGACGGTTTCCTTGTCGATGTCCGCCAGCAGCTCGTGGGCGATGCGCGCCATGCGCACCTCGGTGTACCGCATGGCCGCGGCGTTGTCGCCGTCGATGGAGCCGAAGTTGCCCTGGCCGTCCACCAGCGGATAGCGCAGGGAGAAGGGCTGCGCCATGCGGACGATGGTGTCGTAGACGGCGGAGTCGCCGTGGGGGTGGTACTTACCGATGACGTCGCCGACGACGCGGGCGGACTTCTTGTAGGGCTTGTTCCAGTCGTTGCCCAGCTCGTGCATGGCATAGAGCACGCGCCGGTGGACCGGCTTGAGGCCGTCGCGAACATCGGGCAGGGCCCGTCCTACGATGACGCTCATGGCGTATTCCATGTAGGACGATTTCATCTCCTCCTCGATATTGATCGGGAGGATCTCGCGGGCGAACTCTTCCATCAGGCCTCGCTCTACGGTCCGTTACCGCTGGTTCGGGTGGGTCATGCCAATTCGCGTGATTCTACCATGCGGGCACGGCGTTCGGCACATCGATACCGACCCGGCAGACTTCGCTTTCGGGCGGCTCCGTCCCCGGGCGGGCAGGGTGTCCGCAGGGACGCGAGGACCGTCCATGGCGCTCCACGGCGGCCATCCATGGCCGCCGAGGCCCTGCGGACACCCTGCCCGCCCGGGGACGAAGCCTGATCAAGGCATTCACGATGCTTGCCCTCTCCAACCGCCAGAATGCCGCCCCCGACAGCCTGGTGTGGGGAACCGATTCAGTTATGCCCGCTGATCTTGGCGTGCCAGGGCTTGGTCTCCTCGAAGCGCTCCTGCTGCTCCGGGGAGGCCTCGGCCTGGTACTTCTCCTTCCACTCGCTGTAGGGCATGCCGTAGATCGCCTCGCGGGCGGTCTCGTAGTCCATCTCGACGCCGCGCGCCTCGGCCTCCGCCTTGTACCACTTGGCCAGGCAGTTGCGGCAGAAGCCGGCGAGGTTCATGAGGTCGATGTTCTGGACGTCGGTCCGCTCCTGGAGGTGGCGCACCAGGCCGCGGAAGGCGGCGGCCTCCATCTCGGTGCGGGTCTGGTCGTCGATGCGGTCGGTCATGGGGATTCCTCCTCGCTTGCGGGGGCCGCCAGGATACGGGCGATCCCCTCGTTGTCGGGTCGTTCCACGGCCCCGGCCTCGGTGACCAGGACGTCCACCAGGGAGGCCGGGGTGATGTCGAAGACGGGGTTCCAGGCGCCGGCCCCCTCGGCCGCGATGCGATGGCCGCCGCAGGCCAGCAGCTCCTCGGGGTCGCGCCCCTCCACCGGGATATCGGCGCCGGAGGGGGTGGCGGCGTCCAGGGTGGAGCGCGGCGCCACCACCATGAGACCGACGCCGTGGTGGCGCGCGGCCACGGCCAGGGAGTAGGTGCCGATCTTGTTGGCCACGTCGCCGTTGGCGGCCACCCGGTCGGCGCCGACGATGACCCAGTCCACCGCCCCCGAGGCCATGAGGGCGGCGGCGGCGCCATCGGCGATGAGCTCCACCGGGATGCCGTCGGCCACCAGCTCCCAGGCGGTGAGGCGCGCCCCCTGGAGCCAGGGGCGGGTCTCGCCGGCGTGGACCGAGGCCAGCCGGCCGGCGGCGTGGGCGGTGCGGATGACGCCCAGGGCGGTGCCGAAGCCGCCGGTGGCCAGGGAGCCGGTGTTGCAGTGCGTAAGGACGCCACT
>JBNJED010000031.1:0-13702 GCA_051745535.1 Pseudomonadota bacterium
GTGCATCACCGGGCACTGGCCGGCATTGTGCTGCTCCGTCATCTCGCTCTCCGGTTCCGAGGTTCGCATACCGTGTCGCCACGGCGCGCAGGCGGCCTGGCTGCCGGCCTCCCGGCGCTGCCGCCCCTCTCGAATATAGACGACAACCGACCCGGCCACACAACGGGGGTGAACGACTTTCGGGAAGGCCAGTATCGCCCCAGAAGAATGCTCCAGGGGGGCATCACCGTCTAGAGCTTGCGATCGAATGGTTATGATAATACAAGACCTGACCGTATGCCGTTATCGGCTGTTGTTTCAGTGGGTTGGAGTCCCACGGGAGGATTTGCCCGTACACCTCTCCAGTAAGTGGATGCGGCGTCTGAGCGATCAGGGGTCGTGAGTATCCGCAAGCGGAGTTGCAGGCCGTAGCGCAAGCGAACCTACGAGTAGCCTCGTCACTTATACGCAGATGCCGACCCTGTGGTCAGAAGGGGAAGGCTGCCGTCGATGGGCCCGGACAACGGGAGCGGCCCATCGGATCTGCCGGGGTAGCAGGGGCGGCATGCAACGGAGGAACGACAGTGCAGGGCGGGAGACCCGCATCGGTGGTGGGCAGACCACCAACGGCGATGTATAAGGCGAGAGCCGAAGTCGACGCCGGCCGGTGCGGGAGTCGGAGGGGCGCATAGTACCGCTGGAGGGTGTGGGACATGACAAATAAACGAGCAGTGGCGCATCTGCTTTCGTTTTGAGGATGGTGATGCGTATGAGGTCGAAGTGTGCGACTACCACTGATCGAGGTGATGACTATGACGATACCTAATACTGCCGGTATGCAGCGCAAGCCGACTCACCCTGGTGAAATGCTGAGAGAGGATTTCCTGCCTGACTATGGCCTGACCGTGGCGGGATTGGCGGAGTCTCTGGGTGTCTCTCGCCAGTCAGTCAATGAATTACTGCGGGAGCGCCGTGCTGTCAGTCCGGAAATGGCGCTTCGGCTCGCTCGTCTGTTTGGTAACTCTCCGGAGTTCTGGCTGAATGCGCAGCGATCGGTCGATCTCTGGACGGCGGCGCAGTCAGTCAAGAAAGAGGTGGACCGGATTAAGCCGTTACATGTTGTATGAGCAAGCCATGCGCGGCATGTCAAAATCTTTGCTTCGTGCCGGGTTTATCACCTGGGATGGCGGGGGGCAGGCATGTCGAGACTTATGAAGGCCAAGAAATAGCCGGGTGACTGGGTGACCCGGGTCCGGTTCATTCAACGATTCCTCAGATGAACGCCCGGGCCACGGCGCCTGCCCCGGCCAGGGCGGAGACGGCCAGCACGGCGTGGCGCAGCCAGGCGCGGTCCAGGGCGTGGGCGGTGAAGCTGGATAGCCAGAAGCCCGCGAGGATGGCGGGTAGCAGTGACAGGCCGAGGGTCAGCTCCGTGGCCCCGAAGCGGCCCACCGCCGCCAGGGAGAGCAGGGCGAACAGGCCGCCGGGCACGAAGATGGCGGACAGGGTCGCCCGCAGCCGGTGGCCGGAGGCGTGCTGGAAGACCAGGGCCAAGGGCGGGCCGCCGATGGAGGTGGCCGTGGCCATGAAGCCGGCCAGCGTTCCGGCCGCCGCCAGGTGGCCACGGCGGGGGTGCGCGGGGGCCCAGCCCAGGGCGCTCAGGGCCACCGCCAGCAGGACCAGGCTGCCGAAGACCAGGGCCAGGCCGCCCTCGGGCAGCGCGGCCACCACGCCGCCGGCCAGTATGGAGCCCCCCATGAAGCCCGGCACGGCCCAGGCCACGGGGCCCATCTCCAGTCCGGCGCGGTCCCGGATCAGGATGAGGGCGGGCAGGAAGAGCCCGGCGATGAGCATGGGGGCCGGCACCAGGGCGGGGTTCACGAGAAAGAGCAGCGGCGCCCCCACCAGGGCCACGCCGAAACCCACTGAACCCTGCACGATCGCCCCGCCTACCAGCACCAGGCTGGCCAGGAGCCATTCGGTCAGGGTCAGGGGAAGGGCTTCGAGCATCGTTCGCTATCCTCGGGTTCCGGAAATCAGGCGTGGCGACCGGCGGCGACGCCGGAGGCCCAGGCCCACTGGAAGTTGTGGCCGCCCAGCTGGCCGGTGACGTCCAGCACCTCGCCGATGAAATAGAGGCCGGGCCGGCCCTGGACCTCAAAAGTGCGGGAGGAGAGGGCGCGGGTATCCACCCCGCCCAGGGTGACCTCGGCGGTACGCCAGCCCTCGGTGCCCGCCGGCACCAGGCGCCAGCCGGCCAGGGTGGCCGCCGCCCGCTCCAGGTCGGCGTTGGAGTAGCCCTGCAGGGGTCCGCTCCAGCCGTGCAGGGCGGCCAGCCCCCGGGCGAAGCGGCGGGGGAAGCGGGTGGCCAGCAGCCGATCCAGGGAACGGGCGGGGTGCTGCTCCCGCCATTCCCGGAGCAGCTCCAGGGCCGCCTCGCCGGGGAGCAGATCGATGGTCAGCGCCTCGCCGGGCTCCCAGAAGCCGGAGACCTGGAGCATGGCCGGGCCGCTGAGGCCGCGATGGGTGATGAGCATGGGCTCGTGGAAGGCGGCCTCGCCGGCGGCCACTTCCACCGGGATGCTCACCCCGGCCAGTTCGGAGAGCTGGCGGCGCAGCCCCTCGTCCAGGGTGAAGGGGACCAGGGCGGGGCGGGTGGGCAGCACCGTCAGGCCGAACTGCTCGGCCACGGCGTAGCCGAAGCCGGTGGCGCCCATCTTCGGCGCCGAGCGGCCGCCGGTGGCGATGATGAGCGACTCGCAGGCCACGGGCCCGGCGGAGGTCGCCAGCCGGTAGCCGCCCTCCATCGCCTCCACCGATTCCACGCGGGTCTTCAGCCACAGGGTGGTGCCGGCGGCGTGGTTCTCCCGCTCCAGCAGGGTCACGATGTCGCGGCTGGAGTCGCGGCAGAAAAGCTGGCCGGCGGCCTTCTCCACCCACGGGATCCCGTGGCCCTCCACCAGCGCCAGGAACTCCCAGGGGGTGTAGCGGGCCAGGGCGGAGCGGCAGAAGTCGGGGTTGTCGGAGAGGAAGTGCTCCGGCCCCGATTCCAGGTTGGTGAAATTGCAGCGACCGCCGCCGGACATGAGGATCTTCTTGCCCGGCCGCTCGGCGTGGTCGATGACCAGCACCCGCCGGCCGCGGGCGCCGGCGGTGGCCGCCGCCATGAGCCCGGCCGCCCCCGCGCCGATGACGACGACGTCAAAGGTGGCGGCGCCCTGGCTCAATCGTCGTCCCCCCGGCCCCCCTCCACCGGGTAGCCGGCGGCCTTCCACTCCGGGAAGCCGTCGGCCAGGCGATGGGCCTCGCGGCCGGCCCGGCGCAGCCGCTCCACCGCCTCGAAGGCCAGGACGCAGTGGGGGCCGCGGCAGTAGGCCACCACCTCCTGATCCGCCGGCAGCGCGTCGAGCTGCTGCTCCAGGTCGGCCAGGGGGACGTTCACCGCCCCCGGGAGGTGGCCGGCGGCGTACTCCTCCTCGGGGCGCACATCCAGGACGGTGATCTCCCCGCGTCGCGCCCGCTCCAGCAGCTCCGGCGCCGGCACCGGCTCCAGGCGGTCCTTCACCGTCAGGTAGGTGTCCACCAGCTCCCGGACCTCCGCCACATGGCGCTCCGCCGCCCGGCGCAGACACTCGGTGAGCTGGATCACGTCGTCGCCGGCCAGGCGGTAGTAGACGTGCAGGCCCTCCTTGCGGCTCGCCACCAGGCCCGTCTGGCGGAGCTGCTGCAGGTGCTGGGAGGTGTTGCGCACGCTCAGCCCGGCGGTGTTCGCCAGCGCCTCCACGCTGCGCTCCCCCTGGGCCAGCAGCTCCAGCAGCTCCAGCCGGTGGCCGCTGGCCAGGGACTTGGCGACGCGGGCGAACTGCTCGAAGAGGTCCTTCTTGAAGTCGTTGCTTGACATGGGGCAGGGTCCGTCACAGCATTAATCCAGTAATCACTGGAATAGTTCAGAATAAGAGATCGCTACCAGGGGGTATACCCCGGAGGAGTACACCATGGGATTCCAGGAGTTCATCGCCACCTACGAGCCGACCATCCGGTTATCGGCCTTCATCGGCATCTTCGCGCTCATGGCCGCCTGGGAGGTCTTCGCCCCCCGGCGTGCGCGCCTGCTCACCCGCGCCGTGCGCTGGACGAACAATATCACCCTGGTGGTGGGGAATACGATCCTGCTGCGCCTGATCTTCCCCGCTGCCGCCGTGGGGGTGGCCGCCTTCGCCGCCAGCGAGGGCTGGGGCCTCTTCCACCTCTGGGGGGTCCCCTGGTGGCTGGCGGTGATCGCCGGGGTGCTGCTCATGGACTTCGCCATCTGGGTCCAGCACGTGATGTTCCACGCCATCCCGGCGCTGTGGCGGGTCCACCGGATGCACCACGCCGACCTGGACTTCGATCTGACCACCGGCGCCCGCTTCCACCCCATCGAGATCCTGCTCTCCATGGTCATCAAGTTCGGGGTCATCATCCTGCTGGGCGTGCCGGTGGTGGCGGTGGTCCTGTTCGAGGTGCTGCTTAACGCCACGGCCATGTTCAACCACAGCAACATCCGCATGCCCCTCGCGGTGGACCGGATCGTGCGGCTGTTCGTGGTCACCCCGGACATGCACCGGGTCCACCACTCGGTGGAGGGGGATGAGGCCAACTCCAACTTCGGCTTCAACTTCCCCTGGTGGGACCGGCTGCTGGGCACCTACCGCGACCAGCCCCGGGCCGGCCATGAGGGCATGACCATCGGCCTCCACAATATCCGCGAGGTGCGCGAGTGCGATTACCTGCCCGGGATGCTGGTCCTGCCCTTCAAGGGGCCGGTGGGCGAGTACGCCATCAATCGCCGCTTCTCCGGAGGCCAGTCGTGAGCGGGCGGTGGCTGCGCATCCTCCTGGTCGTCGTCCTGGCGGCGGGGATCGCCGTGGTCCTGCTCAACCGCGACCGCATCGACCCCGCGGCGCTGGAGGCCTGGGTCGCGGCGGCGGGCTGGATGGGGCCGGTGCTCTTCATCCTGGTCTACGCCCTGGGGGCGGTCTTCTTCGTGCCCGGGTCGGTGATGACCCTGGCCGGGGGGGCGCTCTTCGGGCCGGTGTGGGGGACGCTGCTCAACCTCGCCGGGGCGACCCTGGGGGCGACCCTGGCCTTCCTGGTGGCGCGCTACGTCGCCTCGGACTGGGTGGCCCGGCGCGCCGGCGGCCGGCTGGCGAAGCTCATCCACGGCGTGGAGGCGGAGGGCTGGCGCTTCGTCGCCTTCACCCGGCTGGTGCCGCTGTTCCCCTTCAACCTGCTCAACTACGCCCTGGGGCTGACCCGGATCCCCCTGGTGTCCTACGCCCTGACCACCGCCATCTGCATGGCGCCGGGGGCGCTGGCCTACACCTACGTGGGCTACGCCGGTCGCCAGGCGGTGGCCGGGGGCGAGACCGCCATCCAGACCGCTCTCATCGCCCTGGGGCTGCTGGCGGCGGTGGCCTTCCTGCCGCGGCTGGTCCAGCGGATGCGCGGGCCCTCCGAGTGGGTGGATGCCGCGGAGCTGGCCCGGCGCCTGGAGGGGGAGGAGCCGCCGGTGGTGGTGGACGTGCGCGGCCCCGACGAGTTCGAGGGCGAGCTCGGCCACATCGACGGCGCCCTCAACCTGCCCCTGGACGAGCTGGAGGGCCGGCTGGACGAGATCCCGGCGGACCGGCCCCTGGCCCTGGTCTGCAAAACCGACCGCCGCTCCCTGACCGCGGCCCGCATGCTGCGCACCCAGGGCTATCCCGAGGTGGCCGTGGTCCGGGGCGGCATGACCGCCTGGCGGGCCGGCGAGGGGGCCCCTTCCAGGGGCTGATGGTCCATACTGAAAGACGACAACTCGAAGAAGGAGGAAGGAGATGTACAATAAGCCCGCTACCCTGCTGGTCGCCCTGGCCCTGCTGGTCCCCTCCCTGGCCGCCGCGGAGCCGAACAACGACCGCGCCCTCGAGGGGGTGGAGAACGGCGATGTCATCTGGGATATCACCCTCTCCAAGCCCAGCCAGCTGGCCGGCCAGATGAATGTCATCCGCCAGACCTACCGGGACCTGGAGGAGCACGGCATCGAGCCGCGCATGGTCCTGGCCTTCCACGGCCGCAACGTCCACTTCCTCACCGAGGACCTGGAGTCCGTGCCGCTGGAGGAGTTGGACCAGGTGGAGCAGTTCAACGAGAACCTCGACAAGCTCCTGGCCCTGGACGGCGTGCGCGCCGAGGCCTGCTCCATCGCCACCCAGGTCTACGGCGCCGATGCCGACGCCATCCGGGACGAGGTGAACCTGGTGGGGAATACCTACATCTCCAATATCGGCTATACCCAGAAGGGGTACAGCATCATCGGGATCCGCTGAGGGGAGGGGCCATGCACGCGACCCTGCACCGCCTGAAGACCAGCGACTTCCCGGCCATCCGCCGGGGGGCGCTGCAGACCCTGCAGGTCAACCTCGGCTACCAGTGCAACCAGGCCTGTCTCCACTGCCACGTCAACGCCGGTCCCAAGCGCACGGAGATGATGAGCCCGGAGACGGTGGATACCGTCATCGCCTTCCTGGAGGCCAGCGGGGTCCGGGAGCTGGATCTCACCGGCGGCGCCCCGGAACTCCACCCGGAGTTCCGGCGGCTGGTGGTCGCGGCCCGGGAACGGGGCGTCCATGTCCGCGACCGCTGCAACCTCACCATCCTCCTGGAGCCCGGCCACGAGGACCTGGCCGACTTCCTGGCCGACCACGACGTGGAGGTGGTCGCCTCCCTGCCCTGCTACGAGGCGGAGAACGTCGACGCCCAGCGCGGCGAGGGGGTCCACGACGGCAGCATCCGGGCCCTGCGGCTGCTCAACCAGCGAGGCTACGGCAGCGGTGACGGTCGCCACCGGCTGGATCTGGTCTACAACCCCGGCGGCCCCCATCTGCCGCCGGAGCAGGGGGCGCTGGAGGCGGCCTATCGCGAGGAGCTGCAGGGGCGCTTCGGGATCGTCTTCGACCACCTCCTGGCCCTGGCCAACCTCCCCATCCAGCGTTTCGGCTCCACCCTGGTAAGCCGCGGCCAGTTCGACGACTACATGGCGCTGCTGCGCGGTTCCCACCGCGACGAGAACCTGGCGGCGGTGATGTGCCGCCACCTCATCAGCGTCGACTGGCAGGGGCAGGTCTACGACTGCGACTTCAACCAGATGCTGGGCCTCCACCTGGGCGGGGGCGGGCCGGTCCACCTGGCCGATCTGCTCCAGCGCGACGTCGACGGCGAGCCTATCGCCGTGGCGGACCACTGCTACGGCTGCACCGCCGGCCAGGGTTCCTCCTGCGGGGGCGCCCTGGCCGCCGGCTGAATGCGGCTGTCCGTGGTCATCCCCGCCCGCAACGAGGCGGCGGCACTACCGGCCCTCCTCGCCGACCTGGCGCCGCTGCGCGCCGCCGGGGCGGAGGTCATCGTGGTCGACGGCGGGAGCGTCGACGGCACCCCGGACCTGGCGCGGACCGGCGCGGACCGGGTCCTCACCGCCGATGGCGGCCGAGCCGGCCAGATGGCGGCCGGCGTGGCGGCGGCCAGCGGGGAGCTGCTCTGGTTCCTCCACGCCGATACCCGGCTGCCGGCGGGGGCGGAGGCGGCGCTGCGCTCCGCGGTGGCCGCCGGCCGGCGCTGGGGGCGCTTCGATGTCCGCCTCTCCGGCCGCCGCTGGGTCTTCCGCGTCATCGCCGCCCTCATGAACCGCCGCTCCTGCCTCACCGGCATCGCCACCGGCGATCAGGGGATCTTCGTCACCCGCGCGGCCCTCACCGCCGTCGGCGGCTGGCCGGCGCTGCCGCTCATGGAGGATGTCGAGCTCTCCCGCCGGCTGCGGCGCCGGGCCGGCTGGCCGGCCTGCCTGCGACCGGCGCTGACCACCGCCAGCCGGCGCTGGGAGGAGGGCGGGGTGGCCCGGACCATCCTGCTCATGTGGGGGCTGCGGCTGGCCTTCTTCCTGGGCGTGCCGGCGCGGGTGCTGGCCCGGTGGTACCGGTGAGCGGTCACCAACCCCGGATCCAGGTCTTCGCCCGGGCGCCGGTGGCGGGGCGGACCAAGCGGCGGCTCATCCCGGCGCTGGGGGAGGTTGGCGCCGCCGACCTCCACGCCACCCTGCTCCGGCGGACCGTGGCGGCGGTGGGTGGCGTCACGGGTGCAGACCGGGAGCTGTGGTGCCACCCCGATACCGGCCACCCCCTCCTCGCCGCCTGCGCCGCGGAGCAGGGTCTTGCCCTGCGCGTCCAGTCGGGGGCGGACCTGGGGGCGCGCATGGCCGGCGCCCTGGAGGCGGCCCTGGCCGAGGGCGCGCCGGCGGCGGTGCTGGTGGGTAGCGACTGCCCCGGGCTTACCGCCGGGGTCCTCTCCTCCGCCCTGGCGGCCCTGGAGGCGGGGGCGGACGCCGTCCTGGGGCCGGCCGAGGACGGCGGCTACTACCTCATCGGCCTGCGGCGGCCGGCGCCGGCGCTCTTCCAGGACATCCCCTGGGGCGGGCCGGAGGTCGCGGCGGCCACGCGGGCCCGCGCCACCGAGGCCGGCCTGCGCATGGAGGAGCTGCCGACCCTGCGGGATATCGATACGCCGGCGGATCTGGCAGCCTTCCCGGATCTCGTCGACAATCCCCGGAGGCTCTCGTGAACTGGCTCGACAATCTCTCGCTGCCCATCGTGCTGCTGGTGGCGCTGACCCTGGGGCTCGCCCCCTTCGTCCCCGAGCCGCATCTGTGGCAGAAGCTGGAGATGCTCTCGGCCGGGGAGCTCAATGACCCGGTGGATATCTTCGACCTGGTCCTCCACGGCGCGCCCTGGATGGTCCTGGCGGCGAAGCTCGGGCGCATGGCCGGGGTGGCGGCCTTCCACCGCGGCTGAAGTCATCGGACCCGGAAGGGGAGGTGCAGGATGGCCGATGAAGCGGATCGGGCCCTGGTCTTCGTCTACAACGCCGACAGCGGGCTCTTCAATACCGTGGCCGACATCGGCCACAAGCTCTTCTCGCCGCAGACCTACCAGTGCGACCTCTGCCGGATCACCTACGGGCTGTTCAGCGTCCGCGAGGAGTGGCAGGCCTTCGTGCAGGGGCTGCCGCTGGCCGCGGAGTTCCTCCACCGCGACCAGTTCCGCGAGCAGTACGGGGAGCCGCCGGTGGGGCTGCCGGCGGTCTTCGTGCGCGAGGGTGGGGTGCTGACGCCGTGCCTCGCACCGGAGGCGCTGGCGGCCTGCGAGGATGTCGCCGCCCTGGAGGCGGCCATTCGGGAGAACTGCCTGGAGGGCTAGCTCGGCCGGCGGCCGAACTGGCCGGCGATGAGGTCCTTGAGGGCGTCGTTGCGGACCTCCAGCGGGTCGCTGGTGGCCTCCGCCTCGCCGGCGGGCTGCGGGGCTGCGCCGGCGCCTTCCTCGCCCTGGCCATCGCCCAGCCGGCGCGCCGCCGCCCGCTGCAGGGCCTCACCCAGCGCCGATCCCTCGGCGTGGCGGGTGTGGGCGAGCAGGGATTCGGAGATGGCGCGCGCCTGACGGGCGGTCTCGGGATCGGCGTTGGTGCGCTCGTGCAGGGAGCGGCTGGCCGGCCGACTGACCTCCAGCGTGCTCATCACCTCCCGGGCGCGCTCCGGGATGGGCTCGTCGGGGACGTGGTCCAGGATGGGCTTGTCCGCGATGCGCTCCCGCCGGGGCGTGGTCGGCCGCGGCGCCGGGCGGCTGGGCCGCGGGCGCTGCTGCTGGCTCGTCCGGCGGCGCTGTGGCCGGGCCTCCGCCGGCTCCTCGTCCTGAGCGGCCGGCTCCGCCTGGCGGATGTCCAGCTGGGTAAAGCCGAGACTGGCCAGGCTCTGGAGGTGCTTGCGGGTGAGCCGTACGCCGGCGCGCAGCAGGACCCGCTGGTTGGCGCCCATGACGGGGCTGGCCAGCACCATGCCGGGTCGGACCTGTTCCAGGGACATCCGGGCCATGACGACCTCCGCGTTCCGATTCCTTTGGAGTCTAGCAATTCCCGGGGCGGTTGTCCCTCGGGGTAGGTCAGCTATCCGTCGTGTCGCCGCCGGCCAGCGCCTGCTGGCCGGCCCGGTCCCGGGCGAACTGGGCGGCCACGCGGCCGGAGCGTGAGCCCCGCTCCAGGGCGAAGCGCAGCGCCTCCTCGTGGAGGTCGGCGTCGGCCTCCAGGCCGTGGTGGAACAGCCAGTGGTCCACCGCCGCCAGGTATTCGTCCTGGGAGAAGGGGTGGAAGGGGACCCAGAGGCCGAAGCGCTCGGACAGGGCGATCTTCTCGTCGGTGGCCTCCGCCGGGTGGATCTCGCCGTCGACCATCCGGGCCTGGCGGTTCTCCTCCATGCTCTCCGGCAGCAGATGGCGCCGGTTGGAGGTGGCGTGGATGAGGACGTTGGCCGGCGGGGCCGCCAGGGAGCCGTCCAGGGCGACCTTGAGCGCCTTGTAGCCGCGCTCGTCGGCGTCGAAGGAGAGGTCGTCACAGAAGACGATGAAGCGGTAGGGCTCTTCGGCCAGCCCCTCGACGATGGCCGGGAGGTGGACGAGGTCGGCCTTGTCCACCTCCACCAGGCGCAGGCCGCGTTCCCGGTAGGCGGTGAGCAGCCCCTTGATGAGGCTGGACTTGCCGGTGCCCCGGGCGCCCCAGAGCAGGGCGTTGTTGGCCGGGGCGCCGGCCAGGAACTGCTCGGCGTTGCCGGTGAGCCGGGCGATGGCCTCGTCCACGCCGCGCAGGTCGGTGAGGTTCACCGGATCGGGGCGGGTGATCGCCTCCAGGTGGCCGCCGCCGGCGGGATGGGGGCGCCAGCGCGCCGCCGGTGTGGCGGCCCAGTCCACCGGCTCCGGCACCGGCGGCAGCCAGGCCTCGGCCCGCTCCAGGACCCGGGCGGCGCGGTCGAGGAACTCGCCCAGCTCCACGTTCTCAGCCCTGCAGGCGGCGGTACTTGATCCGCTCCGGCTGGTCGGCGTCGCTGCCCAGCCGGCGCCGGCGGTCGGCCTCGTAGTCGGCGAAGTTGCCCTCGAACCATTCCACGTGGGAGTTGCCCTCGAAGGCGAGGATGTGGGTGGCGATGCGGTCCAGGAACCAGCGGTCGTGGGAGGTCACCACCACGCAGCCGGGGAACTCCAGCAGGGCCTCTTCCAGGGCGCGCAGGGTCTCCACGTCCAGGTCGTTGGTGGGCTCGTCCAGGAGCAGGACGTTGCCGCCGGAGCGCAGGAGCTTGGCCAGGTGGACGCGGTTGCGCTCGCCGCCGGAGAGCTCGCCGATGCGCTTCTGCTGATCGCCCCCCTTGAAGTTAAACTTGCCCACGTAGGCGCGGGACTGCACCTCGTAGTCGCCCACCTTGATGATGTCCTGGCCCTCGCTGATCTCCTCCCAGACCGTCTTCTCGGGGTCCAGGGTGTCGCGGGACTGGTCCACGTAGGCCAGATCCACAGTTTCGCCGACGTCGAAGGTGCCGGCGTCCGGCTCCTCCTGGCCCACGACCATGCGGAACAGCGTGGTCTTGCCGGCGCCGTTGGGACCGATGACGCCGACGATGCCGCCGGGGGGCAGGCGGAAGGTCAGGTCGTCCATGAGCAGGGTGTCACCGAAGCCCTTGCGCACGTGGTCGGCCTCGATGACCTTGTCGCCCAGGCGCGGGCCCGGCGGGATGTAGAGCTGCCGGGTCTCGTTGCGCTTCTGGTACTCCTGGGAGGCGAGCTCGTCAAAGCGCTGCAGGCGCGCCTTGTTCTTGGCCTGGCGCCCCTTGGGGTTGGACTTCACCCACTCCAGCTCCTCCTTCATGGCGCGGCGGCGGGCGTTCTCCTGCTTCTCCTCCTGCTCCAGGCGCTTCTCCTTATTCTCCAGCCAGGCGGAGTAGTTGCCCTCGAAGGGGATGCCGCGGCCGCGGTCGAGCTCCAGGATCCAGCCGGCGACGTTGTCCAGGAAGTAGCGGTCGTGGGTCACCGCCACCACGGTGCCCGGGAACTCGCCCAGGAAGCGCTCCAGCCAGGCCACCGACTCGGCGTCCAGGTGGTTGGTGGGCTCGTCCAGCAGGAGCATGTCCGGCTTGGAGAGCAGCAGCTTGCACAGCGCCACCCGGCGGCGCTCGCCGCCGGAGAGGTTGTTCACGTCGGCATCCCAGGGCGGCAGGCGCAGGGCCTCGGCAGCAACCTCCAGGGTGCGGTCCAGCTCCCAGGCCCCGGCGGCGTCGATCTTGTCCTGCAGCTCGGCCTGCTCGGCCATGAGCGCCTCGAAGTCGGCGTCGGGGTCGGCGAACTGCTCGGAGACGGCGTTGAAGCGGTCCACCAGCGCCTTGAGCTCGCCCACGCCCTCCTCGACGTTGCCGCGGACATCCTTCTCCGGGTCCAGCTGCGGCTCCTGGGGCAGGTAGCCGATGCGGATCCCCGGCTGCGGACGCGCCTCGCCCTCGTACTCGGTGTCCTCGCCGGCCATGATGCGCAGCAGGCTCGACTTGCCGGAGCCGTTGAGACCGAGCACACCGATCTTCGCCCCCGGGAAGAAGGAGAGCGAGATGTCCTCGAGGATGGTCTTGCCGGGCGGGACGACCTTGCTCACCCGGTTCATCGTGTAGACGTACTGCGCCATGGTTCGCTCGAAGCTCCGCTGGGGTGTTGAGAAGGTCCGGGATTGTAACAGATGCCCGCCGGGGGCTAGCGAGCGCGCTCCATGTCCGTGCGCAGGAAGGCCAGGACCTGGGTGCGATAGACCAGGGCGATCAACAGGGCCAGCCAGGCGGTGGCGGCGAGGTCCCAGAGGTCCTTGGCAGTGGCGTAGGTCGCGGGGGCCAGGCCGGCGAAGAGGGCCGCCGCGGCGGCGTGGCCCAGGGCGTAGGCCGCGTGGAGGCGCTTGTTGCGGCGATTGGAGCCCTCGACCACGTACCAGAGTCCGATGGTGGCGTGCCAGAGGGCGACGAAGGTGAAGACGGTGGCGAACAGCGAGGGGCCGACGGCCAGTTCTGCCAGTAGCTCCGCGTTCAGCGGGTCTTCGGCCAGGTCGCCGATGGCCAGCGCCGCCAGCAGCCAGGCGGAGACGCCGATCCGGAAGAGGTCGATGAAGTAGAGCGCCAGGACCCGGCGCGGGCTGCTGCCGCCGTCGGCGGGCCGGGTCTCCCCCTCCTGGAGGGCGAGATGGGTCTTGTAGGCGAGGACGTCGTAGGCGATGAAGGCGATGGCCAGGAGCAGCAGCACCAGCCGCTTCCAGAGTTCGGGGTCGCCGAGGAGTTCCGGGTACTCGAGGATCAGGCGGATGTAGTTGAAGGAGAGCAGCAGCAGGCCGATGGCGATGACATCGCTCAGCAGACCGTTGATGGTGCCGGCCACGCGCCGGGCGTAGTAGGGGTCGGAGAGGCGGTGGGGATCGGACATGGTCGCGGCGAACCTCGTTAGACCAGGGGCGGCTCGTCGTCGTCGCCGGCCCAGTCGGAGAGGGCGTTGCTGGAGGCCTCCACCTGCTCCGCCTCGTCGGGCCCCTCGAAGCGGGCGATGTGGTAGAGGGCGTCGCCCTCGTAGGCCAGCGGCATGTTGAGCCGGCCGATGATCACCCCCGACCAGGGGGCCTCGATGCGCTCCTCGCGTACGCCGAAGGGGTCGGCGATGATGCCCAGGGTGCTGCCGCGATGGACCCGGGCGCCCAGGGCGGTGGTGGAGCGCAGGATCCCGCTCTGGGGGGCGCGGACCCAGCCGGAGGTCCGCGCCACCACCGGCTCGGTGGTCTTCTTCCGCCGCCGGGTGGAGGGCGGGAGCATGCCCAG
>JBNJED010000032.1:0-13673 GCA_051745535.1 Pseudomonadota bacterium
GCGGCCGCCGGGGCATCCGTCTCCGGCAGGACCAGCAGGAACTCCTCGCCGCCCCAGCGGCCCACCAGGTCGGTCTCCCGGACCGACGCCAGGGTCCCCCGGATGATCGCCTGCAGGACCCGGTCCCCGACATCGTGGCCGAACCGGTCGTTGACCTCCTTGAAGTAGTCCACGTCGAGCATGGCCACGCTCATGGCGTGGTCGTGGCGGCGACTGCGCTCGAGTTCCCGTTCGAGATAGGTCTCGGTGCCCTGCCGGTTGTAGGCACCGGTCAGCCGGTCGAAGGTCGCCTGATACTCCAGCTCCGCCTCCAGCCGTTTCTGATCGCTGATATCGCGGAACAGTGCGATATAGTGCTCGACCTCCGTCTGTGAATCGTCCAGCACGCTGCTGATGGTCTCCCAGACGGGAAAGACCTGCCCGTCGGCGCGGCGATTCCAGACCTCTCCCTCCCAGTGGCCCTCCCGCCGGAGGGCCTGGAAGATGCCCGCATAGAAGGCCGTACCGTGGCGCCCCGATTTCAGGATCCGGGGTGTACGCCCGATGGCCTGCTCCGCGGAATAGCCGGTGATCCGGGTGAAGGCGGTATTCACCCGTTCGATGACCTCGTTGGCGTCGGTGATCATGATGGCCTGGGAGGATTCGAAAACCCGCGCGAGGAGGCGCTGGTCCGCCTCCAGCCGTTCGTAGGCCGAGATATCCTGGATGACCCAGATAAACCCCTCGGCGAGGGCCTCGGGATTGACGGCGCGACCGAACAGGGCGGCGGTAAATTCACTCCCGTCGGCCCGCTTCAGGGTGACGCTGGTGGAGAAATCTCCGCCATAGAGGAGTTCCGGATAGGCGGCCGACCCGAGCTCCTGGAAATCCTCCGTATGGGCGTAGAGCACCTCGGTGGAAAGTCCCTGCAATTCCGCTGCTGAATAGCCGAACAGGCGCCGGAAGGCCGGATTGAAACGCTCGATACGGCGGTCCCCGTTCAGGAAGACGATCCCCACGGGGGAATTATCGAGGATGGACTGGAGATAATCGTGGGCCCGGGCCGCCTCCTCCTCCGTCCGCTTGCGGGCATCGATATCGCGCCAGACGGTGTGGATCACCGGGCGCCCGCCGATGAGGATCCGGGTGAGCAGGACCTCCACCCAGATGGCGCGGCCATCGGCGCGCACATGCTGCCACTCGAAGCGGTTGGTACCGCCGGCCAGGGCGATCCGGATCATCGCGCCGGCCTTTTCGGCGGAGGCCCGGCCATCCGGCTGGCGAATGGGCGAGATGGCTTCGGGCCCCATCCCGGTGAGTTCCGACTTGTCCTGGTAGCCCAGCAGGGCCACGGCGGCGTCATTGCAGTCGATGAAGACGCCGTCGGCCAGCAGCAGGATCCCGTCCGCACTCTGCTCGAACAGGAGTCGATAGGGATCGTCCGCCGGCACCGAGGCCAGCAGGGCGGTCACCCCCCGCCGTGCGCTCCTCCCCCCCTTGCGGGAGCCCCGGAGCAGCATAGCGGCGCCCAGCCCCAGCGTCCCCCCCGCGGCCAGGCCGGAGAGCGGGTGCTCGAGCAACAGGATCGCGAAGCCGGCCGCGATCGCGATGGCGATGAGCCACTTCCGGATACCCGTGAGATTCCCCAAACTGCACACCCCATCCCCGACATCCATCGTAAGGTATAACAGATGGATCCGCGTTCGAGAGGGCCCCGCGCGGGGATGGGCCTTATTGTTCCAGGACCACGAAGGCGCTGACGTGGGTGCGTTCGTCGGAGAGGGAGAGGTGGCTGCGGCAGATACGGCGTACCCGGAGCCGGTCCAGGGCGGCGGCGTGGAAGACCAGCCGGGGCTGGCCGCCGGGGTGGTGCTCCACGGCGATATCGCAGGGGCCGATACCGCCGGTAAAACCGGTCCCCAGGGCCTTGACCGCGGCCTCCTTGGCGGCGAACCGCTTGGCCAGCAGACGGGCCGAGGGGCACCAGTCGGCCCCCTCGCCGCACTCCGTGGGATGGAGGATCCGCTCGGCGAAGCGCCCACCCCAGCGCTCCAGGCCCCGCTGGAGGCGGGCGATCTCCACCAGGTCGGTGCCGACGCCGAAGATCATCCGCGCGCGCCGCGCATGAGCCGCTTCATCTCCGCCACCGCGGCCTCCAGGCCGGTGAAGACGGCCCGGGCGATGATGGCGTGGCCGATGTTCAGCTCCCGCACCGGGGGCAGTGCCGCGATGGGCTCGACGTTGTGGTAGTTGAGGCCGTGGCCGGCGTGGACGGCCAGGCCCGCGGCGGCCCCCGCCTCCACCGCACTCGCCACGCGCTCGTACTCCCCGCTCCGGGTGGCCGCATCCGGGGCGTCGGCCCAGGCGCCGGTATGGATCTCCACCGCCGGCGCCCCGGCCTCGGCCGCCGCCCTCACCTGGACCGGATCGGGATCGATGAACAGCGACACCCGGATCCCGGCGGCGGCCAGCCGTCGGCAGGCATCGGCGATACGCCCGGGCTGGCCGGCGACGTCCAGCCCGCCCTCGGTGGTGAGCTCCTGACGACGCTCCGGCACCAGGCAGCAGTCGGCGGGGCGGACCCGTTCGGCGATGACGATCATCTCCTCGGTGACCGCCATCTCCAGGTTCATGCGGGTGGCCAGGGTCGAGGCGAGGATCTCCACGTCCCGCTCCTGGATGTGGCGCCGATCCTCGCGCAGGTGGACGGTGATGCTGTCGGCACCCGCCTGCTCCGCCGCGAAGGCCGCCTGCACCGGGTCGGGGAAGCGCGTCCCCCGGGACTGGCGCAGGGTGGCCACGTGGTCGATGTTCACGCCCAGGTGGATATCGGTCTCCATTACTCCCCTTCTCCCGATTGCCCGTCTCCGGGGGATGGTCGGCGGCGAAAGAGTTCGCGGCTCGCCAGCGGGCGATCCCCCAGGTGTTCGGCCAGCAGCGCCCGCATGAGCGGCTTCAGGGCCCGCAGCTGGTCCGCATCTTCCAGGTCGTCGGCCGCCAGCGCCCGCAGCGCCGCGCCCGGAACCCGGGGGCCGCTGCCGGCCGCCCGGCGCGGCCCCTGCCCCGGATGGTACCAGTAGTCGACCCCCGGCTGGACGTCGGCGCCGGTATCCGCCTCCACGGTGAGCGGCGGGGCGTAGCCCAGATGGACCAGCAGCCGGTACTCGTAGCGGCGCAGCGGCGCCTCCCCCGGCTCCTCGGCGAGCGCGGCCAGGGCCGCGAGATAGTCGTCGAAGAGCGCCTCGTGGGGGTCGTGGCGATGGGTAAGCCGGACGGTGAGCTCGTTGAGGTAGAGCCCCATGAGGCTCGCCTCCCCGGCCAGCCCCAGGCCTCGCCCGGCGGCCTCCACCGTCCCCAGGGTGGCGAGATCGCCGTGTCCGGACCAGCTGGTCAGCAGGGGGTGGAAGGGCTGAAGCAGCGCGGAGCGGGGGCTCCGCCCCCGCCGCGCGCCCCGGACCACGGCCCCCAGGCGCCCGTAATGGCGGCTGAGGAGTTCGACGATGAGGCTGGTATTGCCCCAGGGGCGGCGGTGGAGGACGAAGACCGGCTCCAGCGCCGCCCGGTCAGTCATCGTCGCGGTAGCCGAGACTCTTCAGGGCCCGCTCGTCGTCGGACCAGCCCTCGCGGACCTTCACCCACAGCTCCAGGTGGACCCGGTGGTCGAACAGGCGCTCCATGTCCTTGCGCGCCCGCTGGCCCACCTCCTTGAGCACGGTGCCGCCGCGGCCGATGACGATGCCCTTGTGGCTCTCCCGCTCCACCCAGATGGTGGCCGAGATGTTCAGCCGCTGGTCCTCCTCGCGGAACTCGTCGATAGCCACGGTGAGGACATAGGGCAACTCCTGCTCCAGCCGCCGGGTGAGCTTCTCCCGGATCAGCTCGGCGGCGAGGAAGCGCTCGGTGGCGTCGGTGAGCTGGTCGGTGGGGAAGAGCGGCGGCCCCTCCGGCAGGCGGGCGGCGATCTCCGTCTCCAGGGCGTCGACATTCTCCCCGCTCTCCGCGGAGATCGGCACCACCGCGGCGAATTCCCGCCGCGCCGTGAGATCCTGCATGAAGGGCAGCAGGCGCGGCTTGTCGCGGACCCGGTCGACCTTGTTCACCGCCAGGATTACAGGGACCTCGGCGTGCTTGAGCGCCTCCAGCACCGCCTCGTCCTCGTCGGTGAGGCGCAGGGCCTCCACCACCCAGACCACCACGTCGACGTCGCGCACGGCATTGCGCGCCACCCGATTCATGTAGCGGTTCACGGCCTTCTTGCCGCCGCTGTGCATGCCGGGGGTGTCGACGTAGAGGAGCTGGGCGTCGTCGACGCTCTTGACCCCGGTGAGGCGGTGGCGCGTGGTCTGGGCGCGCGAGGAGGTGATGGAGATCTTCTCCCCCACCAGGTGATTGAGCAGGGTCGACTTGCCGGTATTGGGCCGACCCACCAGGGCCACGAAGCCGGTACGGAACGCCTCTTCGCTCATTCCTCGAGCCTCTCCAGGGCCGCCTGGGCCGCTGCCTGTTCCGCCTTGCGCCGGCTGGCGCCGGTGCCGATGGCCGGCTCCGTCAGCGGGGTCGCACTGCAGGCGACCTCGAAATGCTGATCGTGGTGGCTGCCGTTGGTCCGGATCACCTCGTAGCTGGGCCGTTCCTGGCCGCGGGCCTGCAGGTATTCCTGCAGCCGGGTCTTGGGGTCCTTCAGTCGGGAGAGCGGCGGCAATTCGTCCAGTTCCCCGTCATACAGGGCATGGATGACCTGGCTCGCCCGCTCCAGGCCGGCGTCGAGATAGATGGCGCCGATGATGGCCTCCACGGTGTCAGCAAGGATGGAATTGCGCCGCTGGCCGCCACTCTTGCGCTCCCCGGAGCCCAGCCGCAGGTAGTCGCCCAGCCCCAGCCCGTGGGCCAGCCGCGCCAGGGTATCGCCCTTGACCAGCAGGGCGCGCAGGCGGGAGAGCTCGCCCTCGTTGGCCTCGGGGAAGCGCTCGTAGAGCTCGCAGCTCATGACGAAGTTGAGGACCGAGTCGCCCAGGAACTCCAGGCGCTCGTTGTTGGCGCTGCCGCTGCTGCGGTGGGTCAGGGCGCGCTCCAGCAGGGTCGGGTCGGCGAAGTCGTGGCCCAGCCGTCGGGCCAGGGGGGCGATGTCGGCGACCATGCTACTGGACCCCTCCCCCGATGCGCTCCAGGCGGACGGTGCCGTCCACGGAATCCCAGTTCATCCAGATCAGGAAGGCGCGGCCGACGACGTGGTCATCCGGGACGAAGCCCCAGTAGCGGCTGTCCCGGCTGTTGTCCCGGTTGTCCCCCATGACGAAGTAGTGCCCCTCCGGCACCCGGGTCCGGACCTCGCGGTTGTTGCCCATTTCCTCCAGCAGGATCTCGTGGTCCAGCCCCTCGCCGTACTGCTCGCGGTAGATCCGGGCGCCGGTCATGGAGCTCCCGGCACCGTCCCCTTCGTAGCGACCCTGGTAGTCCATGTCCACCGGTTCATCGTTGACGTAGAGGCGGCGGTCGCGGTACTCGATGGTATCTCCCGGTACACCCACCACCCGCTTGATGTAGTCCACGCTGGGATCCTCGGGGTAGCGGAAGACCATGACATCGCCGCGCTCGGGGTCGCCCAGGTCCAGGATCTCGGTGTGCAGAACCGGCAGCCGCAGACCGTAGGTGTACTTGTTCACCAGGATGAAGTCGCCGGTGATCAGGGTCGGCATCATGGAGCCGGAGGGAATGCGGAAGGGCTCCACCACGAAGGAGCGCAGGACCAGAACCGCCAGGATCACCGGGAAGAAGGAGCGGGCATACTCCACCACCGTGGACTGGCGCTGGATGCGCTCCACGGTCCCGGCGTCGCGGCCGGCCCGGGCGGCCTCCTCGGCACGCGCCCGGCGGGCCGGCCCCCACCAGGCGGCGTCCATGGCCCAGATGGCACCGGTGACGGCGGTGGCCAGGACCAGCAGGGTCGGGAAATCGAGGCTCATGAGTCCTTGGAGCCCCCCGTGTCCAGTACGGCCAGGAAGGCCTCCTGGGGGATGTCCACCCGCCCTACGCTCTTCATGCGCTTCTTGCCCTCCTTCTGCTTCTCCAGGAGCTTGCGCTTGCGGGTGACGTCACCGCCGTAGCACTTGGCGGTGACGTTCTTGCGCATGGCCTTCACCGTGGTGCGGGCGATGATCTTGCTGCCGATGGCCGCCTGGATGGGGATCTCGAACATCTGCCGCGGGATGAGGTCCTTCATGCGCTCGGCCACCGCCCGGCCCCGGCTCTCCGCCTGGTCCCGGTGGACGATGGTGGACAGGGCATCCACCCGCTCGTTGTTGATGAGGATGTCGGTCTTCACCAGGTCGGCGGCCTGGAAGCGGCGGAAGTCGTACTCGAAGGAGGCGTAGCCCTTGCTGGCCGACTTCAGGCGGTCGAAGAAATCCAGCACCACCTCGTTGAGCGGCATCTCGTAGGTGAGCTGGACCTGGTTGCCCAGGTAGAGCATGTTCTTCTGCACCCCGCGCTTCTCCACGCAGAGGGTGATCACCGCTCCAACGTGCTCCTGGGGCACCAGGATGGTCGCCTCGATGATGGGCTCGCGGATCTCCAGGATCTGGTTCACCGGCGGCAGGTCGGAGGGGTTGGAGATGTAGATGACCTCCTCCTCCACCGTCTCCACCTCGAAGACCACGGTGGGCGCGGTGGTGATGAGGTCGATATCGTATTCGCGCTCCAGGCGGGCCTGGATGATCTCCATGTGGAGCATGCCCAGGAAGCCGCAGCGGAAGCCGAAGCCCAGGGCGTCGGAGACCTCCGGCTCGTAGAAGAGCGCGGCGTCGTTGAGCCGCAGCTTGCCCAGGGCATCGCGCAGCTCCTCGTACTGGTCGGTGGTCACCGGGAAGAGGCCGGCGAAGACCCGCGGCTTGACCTCCTGGAAGCCGGGGATGCGCTCCTCGGCCGGGCGCGAGGTATGGGTGATGGTGTCGCCCACGGGGGCGCCGTCGATGTCCTTGATGCCGGCGATGACGAAGCCGGCGTCGCCCGCCTCCAGGATCTCGGTATCCTTCATGCGCGGGGCGAAGATCCCCACCCGGTCCGCCTGGTGGCTGCGACCGGTGGACATGACCGTGATCTTGTCCCCCTTGCGCAGCCGGCCCTCCTTGACCCGCACCAGGGAGACCACGCCCAGGTAGTTGTCGAACCAGGAGTCGACGATGAGCGCCTTGAGCGGCGCCTCGCGGTCGCCGGACGGTGGCGGGATGTCCCGCACCAGCCGTTCCATGAGCTCCTCCATGCCGATCCCGGTCTTGGCCGAGACCTGGGGGGCATCCGCCGCCTCAATGCCGATGACCTCCTCAATCTCGTGGGCCACCCGGTCGGCATCCGCCGCCGGGAGGTCGATCTTGTTGAGCACCGGGATGACCTCCAGGTCGAGGTCGATGGCGGTGTAGCAGTTGGCCACGCTCTGCGCCTCCACGCCCTGGGAGGCGTCCACCACCAGCAGCGCCCCCTCGCAGGCGTAGAGGGAACGGCTGACCTCGTAGGAGAAGTCCACGTGGCCGGGGGTATCGATGAAGTTCAGGCGGTAGGTCTCGCCGTCCGCGGCGGTGTAATCCAGGGTGACGCTCTGCGCCTTGATGGTGATCCCGCGCTCCCGCTCCAGGTCCATGGAGTCCAGGACCTGCTCGCGCATCTCCCGCTCAGTGAGACCCTCGCAGAGCTGGATGATGCGATCCGAGAGGGTCGACTTGCCGTGATCGATGTGGGCGATGATGGAGAAGTTGCGGATATGCGACTGTGCGGTCATGGGACTACCGGATTGCGCCCGCCGGACGGCGGAAAGCGCTCATTCTAACCCAACGGCCGCTGCCAGATAATCCCGGACCTTCGCCGGATCCACCCGTCCCTCGTCCAGCACGGTCTCCCGGTAAACCACCACCGGCACCCGCACCCCGAACTGCACCAACAGGTCGGGGTCGGTATCCACATCCACCTTACGAAACGCCAGACCAGCCGCCTGAGCCGCGGTGGTGACCTCGGCCTCCACGGCCTCGCAGAGGTGGCAGCCGGCGCGGCTGTAGAAGATAACCTCGCTCATTCCGCCTCCGGGACCTCCAGGGCCATGAAGCGCGGCCCCTGGCCGCGATGGACCAGCACCGGCACCTGACGCCCCGGCTCCAGGCCAGCGACCACCTCGTGGAAGTGCTCCACGCCCTGGATCGCCTCCCCGGCGATCATGGTGATGACATCGCCCCGACGCAGGCCGATCCGGGCGGCCGGTCCCTCCGTGACCTCGGCTACCACGATGCCGCCGTCGGTCTCCAGGCGCTGGCGCAGCCGATCCGGGACCGGTTCCACCCGCAGGCCGAGCCGGTCGGCCCCGTCGGGGTCGCTCCCCTGCTCGCCGGGGCCCGGGCGCCCCTGAGCGCGGGCACCCTCCTCTTCTTCAGGGAGTTCGCCCAGCGTGATCTCCACGTGGCGCTCCTCGCCGTTGCGCAGGACGGTGAGTTCCGCCTCCTCCCCCGGCTTGGAACGGCCCACCAGCGGTGGCAGGGCGCCGGACTCGGGAAGCGGTTCACCATTGAACGCCGTGATCACATCACCCGGCTTCAGGCCGGCCTCGGCGGCCGGACCGTCCGCCACTACCCGGGCCACCAAGGCCCCGGCCGCCTGATCCATCCCGAAGGACTCCGCCAGTTCGCGATCCACGTCCTGGACCAGGACACCGAGCCAGCCGCGGGTAACCCGGCCGTCCTCGCGCAGGTCGCGGACGACATCCATGGCCACGTCCGCCGGTATGGCGAAGGAAACACCCTGGTAACCGCCGGTGCGGCTGTAGATCTGGGAATTGATGCCGATGACCTCACCGTCGAGGTCAAAGAGTGGGCCGCCCGAGTTGCCGGGATTGATGGCCACGTCGGTCTGGATGAAGGGCACGTACGCGTCGTTGGGCAGGCTGCGACCCAGGGCGCTGACAACCCCCACGGAGACGGAATGCTCGAAGCCGAAGGGGGTGCCGATGGCCATGACCCATTCACCCACTTCCACCTCGCCGCTGGTGTCCATTTCCGCGGTGGGGAGATTCTCCGCGTCCACCTTGAGCAGGGCGATGTCGCTGCGCGGATCGGAGCCCACCACCTCCGCCTCGTATTCGCTGCGGTCGCTCATGCGGACCCGGATGCTCTCGGCCTCGGCGATGACGTGGTGGTTGGTCAGCACGTAGCCGTCGGAGCTGATGATGAACCCCGAGCCCAGCGAGGTGGTCTCGAACTCCCGCTGCGGCCCACCCCCCTCGCCCCTTTCGTCGAAGAAACGGCGGAACAGGTCGTCCCAGGGGCCGCCCTCGGGCATCTCCATCCCCGGCGGCATCCCGGGGATCCCCCCACCCTCCACCTTCTGGGTGGTGGAGATGTTCACCACGGCATCCTTCTGCTCCTTCACCAGATCGGTAAAGTCCGGGAGGCCGCTACGAGCCGCAGCGCTGCCGACCAGGAAGAGGGCGAGCAGGGCCACGGCCGCCGCCCGCAGGAACTGTGCGTTCATCGACATGGATTCTGCCCTGTTTGGTGATTCACGATGGGGTATGGAATTGCAGCGGCGCCTCACCCGCGGGCAGCCGTCGCAGGACCACCGGCATGAGCCGCTGGTCACGGGCGAGCCGCTGCCCGTAGCGGCGCAGCCAGAGGAGGCCGGCGGCGAGCCCCGCCAGGCCGCCGATGATGGCCCCGGGCTCGCCGAACAGCGACTCCCCGGCCAGCCCGGCGGCGGCCAGCGCTGCCAGGGGCGCCAGGTAGACCGCCGCCGAGCCGCTGACCAGCGCCGCCTCGGCGATGCCGAGGACCACCCGGTCCCCTGGCTCAGCGCCGGTGTCGTCATCCAGTTCCAGCCGGACCGAGCGGCGACCGAGATAGCGGCTCAGGACCTCCGTCCCGCAGCCGTGGCGGGCGGAGCACTGGCCGCAGGTGGACTGGCGCTCCACCTCCACCCGGATACGGTTGTCGTGGCGCTCCACGACGCGGGCCTGCTCCTCGATCATGGCTCCTCCCGGCGCTTCATTCCCTGGGCGATGCGCTCCACGGCGGCCCGCGGAACCTCGCCCACCACGGTGATCCGGGTATCCCCCTCGCCCCGGCCGAAGGCGTTCACCGCCCCACGGCTGGAGTGGCCCTCCAGGGGAGTCGCGACGGCATCCGCCGGCTCCGCGAAGACCGATACCGATGCCAGCCCGTCCGAGAAGACCAGCTGCTCCACCCGGGTTCCGGCCTCGCCGGCGCGGTGGCGGCGATAGTCCTCGAGTTCGAAGCCCGGCGGCAGGGTGGTCGCTTCCCAGCGCGGTTCGCCGGTGGAAGAGGGGCTATCCTCGCGGCCACGCTGATACCACATGAACTCCTCGCCCTCGATCCCCGGCTCCAGCGCTGCCGGGTCGATGGCGTCCCGGAACTCGATGGAGGTGAACATCAACCGCTCCACCACCTCATCCTCACCGTCCACGAGTTCGGACTGCAGCAGCATCCCCGTGTCATCGTCAATGCGGAAGCGGTAGCCGTAGCGGAAGTCGTCCCGCGGCTCCAGCTGCACCTCCTGGGTGGTGCGCCCGGCCACCCGTCCCGCTTCACCGAGCCGGAAGGCGTAGTAGCGGTCGAGGTCGGCATCATCGTGGGGCATGACCGGCGGAAAGGTCCGCCCGGGGGCCCGACGCTCCAGGACGAAGGAGGTCCGGTCCGGCAGGATGCAGGTCACCTGGTCGTCGTTGCGGATGACCTCGCGCTGGATCCCGTCCAGGGCGACCAACCGCTCCCGCTCGCCGGTGCTGTCGGTATCGTGGAGGATACGCATGGCGCGCAGCCGATCCCCGTGCTGGTAGACGAACGTCCCCTCGTAGCGAAGGTCGTGGAGGGCATCGGCCATGCGCTCCAGCCAGAGGTCGGCGGTCTCGTCCGCGACGGCTCCCCCGGTGGCGCCCAGCGCCACCGCCGCGAGCAGTCCACGGCGCAGTCCGGGGAGGCTGTCAGCGACCCTCATGGACCGTCCGTACCTCGCCGCCGCCGACTACCCGCGTGTACGGGAGCATCCCGCGCATGCTGCTGGAACCGGCGTATTCGCTGTGGTTGACCAGGTAGCGCTCAATACTGGCGGCAGAGCGCTCGCCGGCCGCGCCGGTGGCGGCCTCTCCCCCGCCGCCCGAGGCCACCCGGGACAGACCGGAGTCCGCCGCGCCCCGCTCGGCCTCGGCGGTAAGGGCCGGCTCGTTTTCGGGGGCCTGCTGCCCTGGCCCCTGCCAAACCCCCAGGAAGACCGCCACCGTTACCGAGGCGGCCACGGCCAGGCCGGCCGCCTGACGGCCCACATGGCGCCAGTCGGGGCGGCGGCGCGACCGCAGGGGGGTCGGCTCCGCCTCCAGGTGTTCGCGGATCCGGGCGGCCAGTTCGCTCTCGGGATGGTCGGGGAGATTGTGGTGCAGGGCATCCCGGATCAGGTGGTAACGCTCCCAGCTTGCGGCCAGCTCCTCGTCGTCCAGGAGAGAATCCACCGCCGCCGTCGCCTCCCGCGTGGAGACCTCGTCATCCACCAGGGCGGAAATCGCCTCGCCTCTATCCTGTATCATGCTGGTACCTTCCCGGTCGCGCTCGACGACCCTCATCTCTGCCCGTTGTCTTCTACGACAACAAAGGTTGCAGTCGGTTCTCGATAGCCTCGCGCGCCCGGAATATCCGGGAGCGGACCGTACCGATGGGGCAATCCATGGCCGCGGCTATCTCCTCGTAGCTCATCCCCTCCAGCTCCCGGAGGGTAATGGCGGTACGCAGGTCCTCCGGCAATGCCTCGATGGCGTCGAAGACCGTCTGCTCGATCTCGTCGCGCAGGGCCATACGCTCCGGCGTGGCCCCGTCACTGAAGGAGCCGTAACCGGCGATCTGCTCGGCGTCATCCACGTCCACATCGCTCCCCGGGGGACGACGCCCCTGGGCCACCAGGTGGTTCTTGGCGGTATTGATGGCGATCCGGTAGAGCCAGGTGTAGAAGGCGCTGTCCCCCCGGAAGCGGTCCAGGGCGCGATAGGCCTTGATGAAAGCGTCCTGGGTGACGTCCAGGACCTCGGCGTGGTCATCGACATACCGACCCACGAGCTTGGTAATCTTGTGCTGGTACTTGCGCACCAGGGCGTCGAAGGCCGCTTTGTCGCCGGTGCGGGCGCGCTCCACCAGCTCGGCATCGCTGTGGGTCTCAGACATGACTGCCCCCACGCCGGCACGCCCGGCGGGCGTATCCGGATAAGCGGAGGGTGATGTTCGCGTCGGAGACGGCCATTCGGCTACTCTGGGCCCCCTGGTGGGCACGATCTCTCAAGTAGCCCATCATAGCGCAGCCGCGGCAGAGGGGTCATCCGCCAACATGCGAAACCCGCATACCAGTTACGACGTGCTCATCATCGGCAGCGGCGCCGCCGGCCTGACCACCGCCCTGCGGCTGCCGGCCCACCTGCGGGTGGGCCTCCTGGCCAAGGCCGACCTGGCCGAGGGGAGCACCCTCTGGGCCCAGGGCGGGATCGCCGCCGTCCTCGCCGAGGACGACTCCGCCGAGCAGCACGTGGAGGACACCCTCACCGCCGGCGCCGGCCTGTGCAATCCCGCCACGGTCCACCGCGTGGTGGAGCGCGGCCCGGCGGCCGTGCGCTGGCTCATCGACCAGGGGGTGCCCTTCACCACCGTGGGTGACGACGGCGGCACCTACCACCTCACCCGGGAGGGCGGACACAGCCACCGCCGCATCCTCCACGCCGCCGACGCCACGGGCCGCGCCATCGAGACGACCCTGGAGGACCAGGTCCGCGCCGCGCCCAATATCGAGATCCACGAACACGCCATGGCGGTGGACGTCATCACCCACCACCGCTGCGGCGGCGAGCCCGGGGTCCGGGGCGCCTACGTCCTGGGGCCCGACGGCGAGGTCCGCGCCCTGGCTGCCCGCAGCGTGGTCCTGGCCACCGGCGGCGCCAGCAAGACCTACCTCTACACCACCAACCCGGATCTCAGCTCCGGGGACGGCATCGCCATGGCGTGGCGCGCCGGTTGCCGGGTGGCCAATCTGGAGTTCAACCAGTTCCACCCCACCTGCCTCTTCCACCGCGAGGCGCGCAACTTCCTCATCTCCGAGGCGGTGCGCGGCGAGGGAGGCCGGCTGCTGCTCCCCGACGGCACCCCCTTCATGCACCGCTTCGACGAGCGCGGCGAGCTGGCCCCCCGGGACATCGTCGCCCGCGCCATCGACCACGAGATGAAGCGGCTGGGGGTGGACTACGTCCTCCTGGATATCAGCCACAAGCCGGCGGACTTCATTACCGAGCACTTCCCCACCATCCACCGGCGCTGCCTGGAGTACGGTTTCGACATGACCCGGGAGCCGCTGCCGGTAGTCCCGGCCGCCCACTACACCTGCGGCGGGGTCATGGTGGACCTGGCCGGCCGCACCGACCTCCCCGGCCTCTACGCCGCCGGCGAGGTGACCTGCTCCGGGCTCCACGGCGCCAACCGCATGGCGAGCAATTCCCTGCTGGAATGTGTCGTCTTCGGCCAGGCGGTGGCGGATGACATCGCCCGGCAGCTGGCGGCACTGCCGGAGCCCCCCGCCCTGCCCGCCTGGGACGAGTCCCGGGTCACCGACTCCGACGAGGAGGTGGTCGTTACCCACAACTGGGACGAGCTGCGCCGCTTCATGTGGGACTACGTCGG
>JBNJED010000033.1:0-13597 GCA_051745535.1 Pseudomonadota bacterium
GGGCGCCACCTGGAGGCCGTCCTGGCGGCGGTGGAGCCGGCGGAGACCCTGTTCATCGTCGCCTCCAAGTCCTTCGGGACCCAGGAGACGCTGACCAACGCCCGCTCGGCCCGGGAGTGGCTGCTGGGGCAGCTCCCGGAGGCCGATGCCGCGGAGGTGGTGCGGCGCCACTTCGTGGCGGTGAGCGCCAATACGGCCGCCGCTACCGAGTTCGGTATCGATGCCGAGAATGTCCTCGCCTTCCGGGACTGGGTGGGTGGGCGCTACTCCCTGTGGTCGGCCATCGGGCTGCCCATCGCCCTCTACCTGGGGGCCGAGGCCTTCGAGGAGCTGCTGGCCGGGGCCCGGGCCATGGACGAGCACTTCGCCGACGCCGAGCTGGCGGAGAACCTGCCGGTGATCCTCGGCCTCATCGGCGTCTGGAACAACGACGTCCTGGGCCGGGAGACCCACGCCATCCTCCCCTACGACGAGGCCCTGGGCCTGCTGCCGGCCTACCTCCAGCAGGGGGACATGGAGAGCAACGGCAAGCGGGTGACCCTGGAGGGGGTGCCGGTGGACTATCCCACCGGGGCCGTGGTCTGGGGCGGCACCGGGACCAACGGCCAGCACGCCTTCTTCCAGCTCCTCCACCAGGGGACCCGTATCGTCCCCGCCGACTTCATCGCCGTGGCCGAGCCGCCGCCGGGGCGCGCCGACCACCACCGCATCCTGCTCTCCCACTTCTTTGCCCAGACCCGGGCGCTCATGCGCGGCAAGGGGGCCGACGAGGCCCGTGCGGAGCTGCGGGAGAAGGGGCTGGACGAGCAGCGGATCGAGGCCCTGGTGCCCCACCAGGTGCTGGAGGGCAACCGGCCGAGCACCACGCTGCTCCTGCGCCGCCACGATCCCTGGAGCCTGGGCGCCCTGGTGGCCCTCTACGAGCACCGGATCTACGTGGAGTCGGTGCTGTGGGGGACCAACGCCTTCGACCAGTGGGGCGTGGAGTTCGGCAAGCAGACTGCCGGGCGGGTCCTGCCCCACCTGGAGGCCGGGGCGGCCCCCGGCCTCTTCGATGCCTCCACTGAGGGGCTCCTGGAGCGGGCCCTGGACTGGCAGGAGTCGGACTGATGGCGGCCCCCTGGGAAGAGGACGAGGGGGAGGAGCGGCTGCTGACCATCGTCCGGGTGGTCTACGTCCTCTACCTGGTCGCCCTGGTCTTCGGCATCACCGCCCTGGTGGGCGTGGTCATGGCCTTCATCTATCGCCGGGGCGCGCCCCACTGGCTGGCGGAGCACTTCCGCTTCCAGATCCGGACCTTCTTCATGGGCTTCATCTTCCTGGTGCTCATGGTCCCGGCCGGCCCGCTGGCCCTGCTGGTGGGTCTGCTCTGGGCGGTCTGGCTGGTGGTCCGCTGTGTCCGGGGACTGCGTGCGGCGGACGAGCGTCAGCCCCCCCGGGATCCCGATTCCTGGCTGCTGGGATGAGCCGGACGTAGTAGACTGCGCGGCCATGCGCCGCCAGGACTTCCACTACGACCTCCCCGCCGGGCTCATCGCCCAGCAGCCGGCCGCCGAGCGCAGCGCCAGCCGGCTGCTGGACCTCGCCGGGGAGGCTCCCGTCGACCGCGCCTTCCGGGAGCTGCCCGCCCTCCTGCGCGCTGGCGACTGCCTGGTCTTCAACGACACCCGGGTGGTCCCCGCCCGCCTGCTGGGCCGCAAGGCCAGCGGCGGCCAGGTGGAGGTGCTGGTGGAGCGGATCCGCGACGACGGCCGGGTGCGCGCCCTGGTTCGCGCCAGCCGCACCCCCGGTGAGGGCACGGCCCTGGAGCTGGAAGGGGCGGTCACCGCCCGCGTGGAGGGGCGCGAGGCGGGCCACTTCCTCCTCGCCTTCGACGACCCGCGGCCGCCCCTGGCCATCCTGGAGGCCCACGGCCGGGTGCCCCTGCCCCCCTACATCGAGCGCGAGCCCGGCGAGCCGGACCGGGAGCGCTACCAGACCGCCTTTGCCCGCCGGCCCGGCGCCGTCGCCGCGCCCACAGCGGGCCTGCACTTCGACGACACGGTGCTGGCGGCGCTGGCGGCGGCCGGCATCACCACCGAGACGGTAACCCTCCACGTGGGCGCCGGGACCTTCGAGCCGGTGCGCGTGGACGACCTCGCCGAGCACCGGATGCACAGCGAGTACGCCGAGATCGACGCCGCCACCGCCGAGCGGCTCAACGCCGTGCGCGCCGCCGGCGGCCGGGTGGTGGCGGTGGGGACCACCAGCCTGCGGGTGCTGGAGTCGGCGGGGGAGGGCGGTCGGGTCGCCCCCTTCGCCGGGGAGACCGACCTCTTCATCACCCCCGGCTACCGGTTCCGGTTCACCGACGCCCTGCTCACCAACTTCCACCTGCCGGAGTCGAGCCTGCTCATGCTGGTCTGCGCCATGGGCGGGTACGAGCGCGTCATGGCCGCCTACCGCCACGCCGTCGCCGAAGGCTACCGCTTCTTCAGCTACGGCGACGCCATGTACCTGGAGCCGGCGGCCGACGTCGCCCCGCCAAACCTGCAGGGGGAGACCTAGTGGAATACCGCCTGGACGCCACCGACGGCCCCGCCCGCACGGGCGAGCTGAGCTTTCCCCGGGGCCGGGTGCCCACCCCCACCTTCATGCCGGTGGGGACCTACGGCACGGTGAAGGGGATGACCCCGGAGCAGGTGGCCGGGACCGGCGCCGGGATCGTGCTGGGCAACACCTTCCACCTGATGCTGCGGCCGGGGACGGAGGTCATCGCCGCCCACGGCGACCTCCACGACTTCATGAACTGGCACGGCCCCATCCTCACCGACTCCGGCGGCTTCCAGGTCTGGAGCCTGGGCAAACTGCGCAAGGTGGAGGAGGCCGGGGTCCATTTCCGGTCCCCGGTGGACGGCGCGAAGATCTTCATGGGGCCGGAGGAGTCCATGGCGGTGCAGCGGGCCCTGGGCGCCGACATCGTCATGATCTTCGACGAGTGCACCCCCTACCCGGCGGACGAGGCGACGGCGCGGGCCTCCATGGAGCTCTCCCTGCGCTGGGCCGAGCGCAGCCGCACCGCCCACGGCGACAACCCGGCGGCGCTGTTCGGCATCGTCCAGGGCGGCATGTACCCGGAGCTGCGGGCCGAGTCCCTGGAGGGCCTGGAGGCCATCGGCTTCGACGGCTACGCCATCGGCGGCCTCTCCGTGGGTGAGCCGCCGGAACTCATGAACGCCATCCTCGACGACCTGGTCCCGCGCATGCCCGCCGACCGGCCGCGCTACCTCATGGGGGTGGGGCGGCCCGAGGACATCGTGGAGGCGGTGCGCCGCGGCGTGGACATGTTCGACTGCGTCATGCCCACCCGCAACGCCCGCAACGGCCACCTGTTCACCTCCGAGGGGGTGGTGCGGATCCGCCACGCCCGTCACCGCATGGATACCGGCCCGGCGGACCCGGCCTGCGACTGTTATACCTGCCAGCACTACAGCCGCGCCTACCTCCGTCATCTACACCGGTGCGGCGAGATCCTGGCGGCGGAGCTGATGACGCTGCACAATCTCCACTTCTACCAGCGCCTGATGGCCGACCTGCGGGCAGCCATCGCCGCCGGGGAACTGGAGGCCTTCGCCGCCGATTTCCTGGGCCGCCGGGCACAGGGCTAGGGCGGTATGGCATACTGCACGGCACCCTTCGTGTCCGTGGGTCGTATCCGCTGGCGGGGATATCCCGCTCGCGCCGGAAGTGGCACGATAGACGCTGCGCCGGCTGGCTCGCCTCCGGCGCAGGCCTTTTTCAGAACCCCGTAATACGGGGCAGTCCACCGAACAGGGGAGAAACATGGATTTCTTCATCGCCGACGCCATGGCCCAGCAGGGCGGCGCCCAGCAGCCGAGCCTCCTGGAGAGCCTGCTGCCGCTGCTCATCCTCATCGTCCTCTTCTACTTCCTGCTCATCCGGCCGCAGATGAAGCGGGCCAAGGAGCACCGCAAGATGGTCTCCGAGCTGGGCAAGGGAGACGAGGTGGTCACCGGCGGGGGCATCCTCGGCCGGGTGATGGAGGTCAATGACCCCTACCTCACCGTGGAGCTGGCCGACGGCGTCCAGGTCAAGGTCCAGAAGGACACCATTACCTCGGTGCTGCCCAAGGGCACCATGAAGGACGCCTGAGGCGGGCATGAACCGCTATCCCCTCTGGAAATACCTCCTTATCGCCGCTGTGCTGGTGGTGGCGGGGCTCTATGCCCTGCCCAACCTCTACGGCCAGGACCCGGCCATCCAGATCAACGCCGAGGACACCGCCGACGTGGATGAGGACGTTCGCGAGACGGTGCTGGAAACCCTGGATGATGAGGATGCCACCGAGGCCACCGTGCAGCGCCAGGAGAGCGGCGCCCTGCTGGTGCGGCTGGACGATACCGACGTCCAGGGCCGGGTGGCGGATCGCCTCCGCGCCCGGCTGGGGCCCGACTTCACGGTGGCGCTCAACCTGTCGCCGGCCGCGCCCCAGTGGCTGCGGGACCTCGGGGCCGCCCCCATGTTCCTGGGGCTGGACCTGCGCGGTGGCGTCCACTTCCTCATGGACGTGGACATGGAGGCCGCCCTGCAGGCGGCGGTGGAGCGCTACGAGAGCGACTTCCGCAGCGGCCTGCGCGAGCAGCGGCTGCGCTACACCGTCCTGCGTAGCGAGGAGGGGACCATCCAGGTCGCCTTCGGTGACGCAGAGGCCCGCGACGAGGCGGTGGAGTATCTCGACTCCGAGTTCGACGAACTCGATGTCGAGGCCGCCGATATCGAGGGCCGCCCGGGCCTGGAGGCGCGCCTCACTGAGGATCGGGCCCGCGAGGTGCGGGACTTTGCGCTCAAGCAGAACATCACCACCCTGCGCAGCCGGGTGAACGAACTCGGCGTGGCCGAGCCCATCATCCAGCGCCAGGGGGACCGCCGGGTGGTGGTCCAGCTACCCGGCGTGCAGGACACGGCGCGGGCCAAGGATATCCTGGGCGCCACGGCGACCCTGGAGTTCCGCATGGTCCACGACGACCACGGCCCCTCGGTGGGCGAGGACAGCCGGGTGCCGCCGGATGCCCGCCTCTTCGAGGAGCGCAGTGGCGAGCCCATCCTCCTGGAGCGGCGGGTCATCGTCACCGGTGACGCTATCACCGATGCCTCCTCGGGCCTGGATCAGCAGAGCGGCAGCCCCGCGGTCTACATCAACCTGGACGGCCAGGGCGCGGCCATGATGAGCCGGATCACCCGGGACAACATCGGCGAGCTCATGGCCGTGGTCTTCATCGAGAACGAGACCCGGTTCCGGGAGACGTCGGACGGCGAGACCGAGGAGTACACCGAGAAGGTGGAAGAGGTCATCAACGTCGCCCGCATTCGCGACGAGCTGTCCCACCGTTTCCAGATCACCGGTCTGGATTCCAGCGAGGAGGCGCGCAACCTCGCCCTGCTCCTGCGGGCCGGGGCGCTGGCCGCCCCCATGGACATCGTCGAGGAGCGCACCGTCGGCCCGAGCCTGGGGGCGGAGAACATCGACCGCGGCTTTGCCTCGGTGATCGTCGGCTTCGTCCTGGTCCTGGCCTTCATGGTCTTCTGGTACCGCGGCTTCGGCCTGGTGGCCGATGCGGCCCTGACCGCCAACCTGGTGGTCATCGTGGCGGTGCTCTCCATGATGCAGGCGACCCTGACCATGCCGGGTATCGCCGGAATCGTGCTCACGGTGGGCATGGCGGTGGATGCCAACGTGCTCATCTTCGAGCGCATCCGCGAGGAGATCCGCAACGGCAACACACCTCAGGCGAGTATCGCCGCCGGCTATGACAAGGCGTTGTCGACCATCGCCGATGCCAACGTCACCACCCTCATCGCCGCCCTGGTGCTCTTCGGCTTCGGCACCGGCCCGGTGAAGGGCTTCGCCGTGACGCTCTCCATCGGCATCGTCACCTCGATGTTCACCGCCATCATGCTCACGCGGGCCATCGTCAATCTGACCTGGGGGCGCAAGAAGCGTCTCGACCGGGTCTCCATCGGCTAAGCGGGAGGCACTCATGGATATCTTCCAGCGCATCCCCGCCATCGACTTCATGGCCCGCCGCCGGCAGGCGGTCTGGCTCACCGCCGCGCTGCTGCTGCTGGCCGTGGGCGCCCTGGCGGTGCGGGGGCTCAATTTCGGGATCGACTTTACCGGCGGCACCCTCATCGAGGTGGGCTACCCCGAGGCACCGCAGCTCCAGGAGGTCCGCGGCGCCCTGGAAGGCAGTGGCCTGGACGCCACAGTGCAGACCTTCGGCGGCGCCCGGGAGATCCTCATCCGGGTCCCCCCGGTGGAGGAGCTCTCGGACGCCGAGCTGAGTAACCGGGTCCTGGAGCGACTACGCGAGGATACCCCCGGCGTGGAGATGCGCCGGGTGGAGTTCGTGGGGCCGCAGGTGGGGGACGAACTTACCGAGGACGGCGGCCTGGCCATGCTCTACGCCCTCATCGGCGTGCTCATCTACGTCGCCCTGCGCTTCGAATTCCGCTTCGCCGTGGGCTCGGTGGCGGCGCTGATCCACGACGTGGTCATCGTGGTGGGGCTGCTGGCCCTGTTCGGGATCGAGTTTGACCTCACCGTCCTGGCCGCCCTGCTGGCGGTGATCGGGTATTCCCTCAACGACACCATCGTGGTCTTCGACCGCATCCGGGAGAACTTTCGCCGCATGCGCAAGGGCGATCGGGAGGAGGTGGTCAATGCCTCCCTGAACCAGATGCTCTCGCGGACCCTGATGACCTCCGTGACCACCCTGCTGGTGGTTCTGGCCCTCTTCTTCCTGGGCGGGGAGATCATCCACGGCTTTGCCGCCGCCCTGCTGGCCGGCGTCATCGTGGGGACCTACTCCTCCATCTACGTGGCCTCCAGCACCGCCCTGGCGCTGGGGGTCAGCAAGGCCGACCTGCAGCCGGTGGAGAAGGAAGGGGCCGATCAGGACGAGATGCCCTGATACGGCCTTCGCCGGAGCGCCGGGCGCGCTCGGCGCTACCGGCCCTGGGTTCCGTCGTCGCGGAACTGCTCCAGCGGGTCCGACTCCTGGGCCTCCGGCGGCACCTGGCGGCACAGGGTGCTGTCACCGCTGCGGCAGCCGCGGCGCAGGTCGTAGCGGTCCTCGCGGATGGCGGCCACCGTTTCCCGGGCCCAGATGGCGGCCAGCGCCCAGAGGATGAGGCCCAGCCCCACCATCCAGGTGTGCGTCGTCACCGCGCCGGCGACGATGGCCCCGATTCCGCCCAGCCAGAACAGCCCCACCGGTCCCGCGCACGGGATCCCGGCGCCGCCGGCCTGGACGACGGCCACCGGTGGGGCGATGTAGGCGAGATTCCTGGTCCGCATGGGCTTCCTCCCGTTGTCCCTTGGTGCGCAACTCCTCTCCGTGAAGAATAGTTCACCAGAACGGTCAGGTCAGCGGGGGTTCAGCGGGTGAGGGCCTCGCTGCGGTGCGGGGCGATGGTCTGGAGCATGGGCGGGAAGATCTTGGGCGAGGAGGCCACCAGGTTGCCGGTCTCCATGTAGGCCTCGCCGCCCTCGAAGTCGCCCACCAGGCCGCCGGCCTCGCGGATGAGCAGGACCCCGGCGGCGATGTCCCAGGGGTTGAGACCGATCTCCCAGAAGCCGTCGATGCGACCGGCGGCTAGCCAGGCCAGGTCCAGGGCGGCGGAGCCGGGCCGCCGGATCCCGGCGACAATGGGGTGGAAGGCGCGGAACATGGCCAGGTAGGAGTCCAGGTGCTCCGGCTCCTTGAAGGGGAAGCCGGTGCCCAGCAGGGCGCCCTCCAGTCCCCGGCGACCGGAGACGCGGATACGCCGGCCATCGAGCTGGGCGCCGCCGCCGCGGCTGGCGGTGAACATCTCCTCCCGGGTGGGGTCGTAGACCACCGCCTGGGTCAGCTTCCCCTTGTGGCGCAGGGCGATGGAGACGGCGAACTGCGGGAAGCCGTGGAGGAAATTGGTGGTCCCGTCGAGGGGGTCGATGATCCAGACCGACTCCCGGTCCTCGTCGTGCAGCCCGCTCTCCTCGGCGATGAAGCCGTGGGCGGGATAGGCGTCGCGGATGGTGTCGATGATGGCCTGCTCGGCGGCGCGATCCACCTCGGAGACGAAGTCGTTGTGGGACTTGGTCTCGATGTTGAGGCGCTCCACGTTGCCCATGGCCCGGGTGATGGTCTTGCCGGCCCGGCGCGCCGCGCGAACGGCGATATTGAGCATCGGATCCATGGAGTCCTCCCGCTGGCTGGGTCAAGCCGGCCATTGTAGCGCGACCGGGCCTGCCTTTCACCGATTGTAGGAGGCCGCTGGCCGCTTTCGTTGTCGGCGGTACCGCCGATCTGGGAAAATCCCGCAAACCCCGGTGAGGAATACCCATGTCCCTGGAGCGTGTGCGCACGGTGCTGGTGGAGCCTACCCACCCCGGCAATGTTGGGGCGGCGGCGCGGGCCATGTGGGCCATGGGCCTCTCGGACCTGGCGCTGGTGTCGCCACAGCACGGCCCCGACGACGAGGAGGCGGTGGCCCGCGCCGCCGGCGGGCGGGACTGCCTGGCGGCGGCCTCCGTCCACGCCGGCCTGGACGAGGCCATCGCCCCGGCGACGCTGGTGCTGGCGACCACCGCCCGGGGCCGGGACAACGGCTGGCCGGCGCTGGATGTCCGCACCGCTGCCGGCCGTGCAGCAGCGGAGCTGGCCGCCGGCGGGCAGGTGGCGTGGCTCTTCGGCCGCGAGAGCTCCGGCCTGACCAATACCGAGGTGGAGCGGGCCCATGCCGTGGTCCACATCCCGGCGAACCCGAAGTACTCGGTGTTGAATCTGGCCCAGGCCGTCCAGATCGTCGCCTGGGAGCTGCGTTCGGCGGTGCTGGAGGCCGACATCCCCGCGGCGGAGGCGGCGGAGGGCCCGGCCACCGCGGCGGCGGTGGAGGGCCTCCGGGAGCACCTGGAGACTGCCGCGATCGAGTGGGGCTATCTCGATCCCGAGCGGTGCACCGCCGTGGATCGACGGCTGCGCCGGATGCTGGCCCGGAGCCGGCCCACGGCGGAGGAGATCAATCTCCTGCGCGGGATCCTCCGGGCGGGCCAGAAACGGGCGCGTCGCGGCGACGATGGCGTTATAATCACCGAGTCGAACGATAGGGAATGAGGACCATGTTCCAGCGCCTGCGCGAGGATATCCGCTGCATCTTCGAGCGCGACCCGGCGGCTAGCTCCGGCTGGGAGATCGTCCTCTCCTACCCGGGTTTCCACGCCGTGGTCCACCACCGGGCCGCCCACTGGCTCTGGAACCACCGGCTGCGCTGGCTCGCCCGTCTGCTCTCCGCCATCAGCCGCCTGCTCACCGGGATCGAGATCCACCCGGCGGCCCGGATCGGCCGGCGCTTCTTCATCGACCACGGCATGGGGGTGGTCATCGGCGAGACTGCGGAGATCGGCGACGACGTCACCCTCTACCACGGCGTGACCCTGGGCGGGACGAGCTGGGATCGTGGCAAGCGCCATCCCTCGCTGGGCAATGACGTGGTGGTGGGGGCCGGTGCCAAGGTCCTCGGCCCCATCGATATCGGGGCCGGTTCGCGCATCGGCTCCAACGCCGTGGTGGTCAAGGATATCCCCGAGGGCTCCACCGTGGTGGGTATCCCCGGTCGCGTGGTCAACCGCGAGCCGCCGGCGGACGAACATCAGCAGCGCCGGGATGCCATGGCGCGCAAGATGGGCTTCGACGCCTACGGCACCACCCGGGACATGCCCGACCCGGTGGCCAGCGCCATCAACTGCATGCTCGACCACCTCCACGCCACCGACAACCGGCTGGAGGAGATGTGCAGCGCCATCAAGCGGCTGGGCGGGGAGATCGACGAGAACGGTATGCCGCAGCTCCCCGACTGCGAGATCAACGCCGGCAGTGTCTTCACCGAGCGGGACGAGGAAGGTGAGCAGCGGCTCTCCGAATAGTTGACTTTTTTACTAGGACATGCAAAATACCCCCTACAAGCGCGCAAGAGACGGAAGGATTTTGCCATGAGGCTTACCACCAAGGGGCGATACGCAGTGACCGCCATGCTCGACCTGGCACTGCACTACGACCAGGGCCCGATCACGCTGGCGGACATCTCCCGGCGGCAGGGGATCTCGCTCTCCTACCTGGAGCAGCTCTTCGCCAAGCTGCGCAAGCGGGGTCTGGTGGACAGCGCCCGCGGTCCCGGGGGCGGTTACCGCCTCAGCCGGCCGGGGGAGGAGATCGCCGTGGTCGAGGTCATCACGGCGGTGGACGAGAAGGTGGATGCCACCCGTTGCGCCGGCGAGGCCAACTGCCAGGGCAACGAGCGCTGCCTGACCCATGACCTCTGGTCGGACCTCAGTGACCAGATCTACCAGTTCCTGGGCAATATCAGCCTGGGCCAGCTGGTGGAGCGGCGCGGGGTGCGCGAGGTGGCCGAGCGCCAGGAGCGCGAGCTGGGCGGTACGCCCCTGGTAGCCGAGGACAAGCCCACCGCCGGTTGACGCCGACGGTGGCGTGGAAACAATACGGACCGATTGCGGTTCCAGGATTCAGGAGAGGGCCATGACTAAACCCATCTACATGGACTATTCGGCGACCACGCCGGTGGATCCGCGCGTGGCGGAGCAGATGTGCCGCTACCTCACGCCGGCCGAGGGCCTCTACGGTAACCCGGCCTCCCGCTCTCATGCCTTCGGCTGGGACAGCGAGGAGGCGGTGGAGACCGCCCGCGGCAACGTGGCCGACCTCATCAATGCCTCGCCCAAGGAGATCGTCTGGACCTCCGGGGCGACGGAATCGGACAATCTGGCGCTCAAGGGGGCGGCCCACTTCTACCAGAAGAAGGGCAAGCACATCGTCACCATGACCACCGAGCACAAGGCGGTGCTGGACACCTGCCGGGAGCTGGAGCGCGACGGTTACGAGGTCACCTACCTCCACCCCGAGTCCGACGGCCTCCTGGACCTGGACAAGTTCCGTGATGCCCTGCGCGAGGACACCATCCTCGCCTCGGTGATGCACGTGAACAACGAGATCGGTGTCATCCAGGATATCGCCGCCATCGGCGAGATCTGCCGGGAGAACAAGGTTGTCTTCCACGTGGATGCCGCCCAGAGCGCCGGCAAGGTGCCCATCGACGTCGACGCCATGAAGGCCGACCTGCTGGCGCTCTCGGCGCACAAGGTCTACGGCCCCAAGGGTATGGGTGCCCTCTACGTCCGGCGCAAGCCGCGGGTGCGCATCGAGGCGCAGATGCACGGTGGCGGCCACGAGCGCGGCATGCGCTCCGGCACCCTGCCGACCCACCAGATCGTCGGCATGGGCGAGGCCTTCCGCCTGGCGAAGGAGGAGATGGCCGCCGAGAGCGAGCGGGTGCGCATGCTGCGCGACCGCATGCTCGACGGCCTCTCCGACATCGAGGAGATCTACGTCAACGGCGACATGGAGCGCCGGGTGCCGCACAACCTGAACCTGAGCTTCAACTTCGTCGAGGGCGAGTCCCTGATGATGGCGCTCAAGGGGCTGGCGGTCTCCTCCGGCTCCGCCTGCACCTCGGCGAGCCTGGAGCCCTCCTACGTCCTGCGCGCCCTGGGCCGCAACGACGAGCTGGCGCACAGTTCCATCCGCTTCTCCCTGGGCCGTTTCACCACCGAGGAGGAGATCGACTACGCAGTGGACGTTATCCACAAGAACCTGGACAAGCTGCGTGAGCTCTCCCCCCTCTGGGAGATGTACAAGGAGGGGATCGATCTCGACTCCGTGGAGTGGGCGGCCCACTAGCTTTCAGCGAGGTAACGGACATGGCTTACAGCGACAAGGTCATCGACCACTACGAGCATCCGCGCAACGTCGGCGCCTTCGAGAAGGGCGACCAGTCGGTGGGAACCGGCATGGTGGGAGCCCCCGCCTGCGGCGACGTGATGCGACTGCAGATCAAGGTCAACGACGAGGGCGTCATCGAGGATGCCAAGTTCAAGACCTACGGCTGCGGCTCGGCCATCGCCTCCAGCAGCCTGCTCACCGAGTGGGTGAAGGGCAAGACGCTGGAGGAGGCCCAGCAGATCCGGAACACGGACATCGCCGAAGAGCTGGCGCTGCCGCCGGTGAAGATCCACTGCTCGGTCCTGGCGGAGGACGCCATCAAGTCCGCCATCCAGGACTACGAGTCCCACCGGCAGGGCAGCACCGAAGCCGCCGTGGGCGGGGCCTGAGGGGGTGAGCATGGCGATCTCCATGACCGAGGCGGCCGCCGACCACGTTCGGCGCTATCTCGACAACCGCGGCCAGGGCGAGGGGCTTCGCGTGGCGGTTCGTACCTCCGGCTGTTCCGGCATGGCCTACGTGCTGGAGTTCGCCGACGAGGTCGAACCCGAGGATCAGGTCTTCGAGAATCACGGCGTCAAGGTGGTGGTCGACCCCAAGAGCCTGGTCTACCTGGACGGCACCGAGCTGGACTACGGCCGCGAGGGGCTGAACGAGGGGTTCATGTTCAACAACCCCAACGTCAGCGACGAGTGCGGCTGCGGCGAGAGCTTCAATGTCTGAGGCCGCCGGCCTTGATTACTTCGGCCTCTTCGGCCTCCCGGAGCAGTTCGAGGTGGACCGGGAGGCGCTGGCCGAGCGCTACCGCGAACTCCAGCGCGAGGCCCATCCCGACCGCCACGCCGACGGCGATGATCGCCAGCGGCGCATGGCGGTGGAGGAGGCGGCCAACATCAACGAGGGCTACCGGGTGCTCAAGGACCCGGTGGCCCGGGCCCGCCACCTCTTGGAGCGGCGCGGCCTGCCCATGAACGACGAGACGGATACCACCATGGATCCGTCCTTCCTCATGCAGCAGATGGAGCTCCGCGAGCAGCTCGCCGCGGTGCGCCAGGCCGACGACCCCTTCGCCGCCCTGGACGAACTGCGCCGGACCGTCGATGGCGCCGCCCGGGAGCAGCAGGAGGCGCTGGCCGCCGACTTCGCCGACGGCTCCCAGGAGGCCCTGGAGCGGGCGCGCGACGGCGTGCGCAAGCTCCAGTTCCTCCACAAGCTCGCGGCCGAGGCCGACGCGGTGGACGAGGACCTCACCGAGGCCTCCTGACCGGCCTGCCGGCCCCCCGAAACCGCGACCCACAGGACAACGGGCAGACCATGGCACTCCTTCAGATCAGCGAACCGGGCCAGTCCACGGCCCCCCACGAACACCGGCTGGCGGTGGGCATCGACCTGGGGACCACCAACTCCCTGGTCGCCACCGTCCGCTCCGGCGAGGCGGTGACGCTGCCGGACGAACAGGGTCGGCATACCCTGCCGTCGGCGGTACGCTACCGCGCCGACGGCGAGCCCGAGGTCGGCTACGCGGCCCTGGCCGCCGCCGCCGATGACCCCGAGAACACCCTGGTCTCGGTGAAGCGCTTCATGGGCCGCGGGGTGGACGACATCCGCGCCAGCGGCCACCGGCTCCCCTATGAATTCGTCGCCGAGGGCGAATCGGGGGTGCCGCGCATCCGGACCGCCGGCGGCGACGTCACCCCGGTCCAGGTCTCCGCGGAGATCCTGCGCACCTTGCGCCATCGCGCCGAGGCCAGCCTGGGCGACGA
>JBNJED010000034.1:0-13464 GCA_051745535.1 Pseudomonadota bacterium
AGCAGCGAGGCCGGGGACGAGCTCGCCCGGATCACCCGGGAGCTGCAGGAACTGGTGGGGCGGTTCCGCATCTAAGCGGACATGCTCGACGCCATTCGCCGATTCTTCGACGACCGCCTCGCCCCCGCCGGGGGGGAGGCCGAGGACGATGATCATCGTCTGCAGCTGGCCACGGCGGCCCTGCTTCTGGAGGTGGGACGGGTGGACGGCCTGCGTGATGAGGAAGAACTGGCGGCCACCCGCCAGGCCCTGGCCGAGGTCTTCGGCCTGGCGGACGCCGAGACCGAGGAGTTGATGCGCCTGGCCGATGCCGAGGCCCGGGAGGCCAGCTCCGACCACGACTTTACCCGCCTCATCCATGCCGCCTATGGCCCCGACCAGAAGACCGCCATGCTGGAGCGGATGTGGCGGGTGGCGTGGGCCGACGGCGTCATCGACCCCTACGAGGAGCAGATGCTGCGCAAGGTGGCCGACCTGCTCTACCTCCCCCACGCCGCCTATATCGAGGCCAAGCTCCGGGCAGCGGAGGCCATGGGGGTGGAGCCCCCCGAAGCTACTCCGTGATGACCACCCGGTCCCCCTCGGCCACGTAGCGCCAGATGCGGTCCATGGCCTCGTTGGCCGTGCGGATGCAGCCGTGGCTGACCTGCTGCCCCAGGCTCTCCTCGGGTTTGTTGGTGCCGTGGATGGCGTAGGGGCCGCCGATGTTCAGCGCCAGCTTGCCCAGCGCCCCCTCGAAGCAGCGCTCGCCCTGCCGGATGTGCTCCCGGTATTCCGGCTCCTCCGCCATGGACTCCGGGATGCACCACTCGATGCCGTCGGCCCGGTGGATCTTCCAGCGGACCTCGTACTCCCCCGGTTCGGTGAAGTAGCAGCGCCCGCCCTGCTCCTCGGGGAGGCAGCGGTCCATGCCCAGTCCCACCTCGGTGGTGTAGAGGGTGTACTCCTCGCCGGCCGGCGTCCGCTCGCGGACCTCCAGGCGGAACTGGTCCTTGTCCACCCGGATCCAGCGCTCGAAGCCGTCGGGTCGGGGGTAGGTCGGGGGGGCATCCACATCCTCCACGGCTGCCCGGGGGAGCCAGGCGGCGGAGGCCAGGGGTGCCCAGTCGCCATCGGGGAAGTGGCCGGTGATCCGGACCCGGCCGTCGCCGTGCGCCCGGCCCGTTACCAGCGTGTCCCTGGCCAGCTCGGCAGGGGGCAGGGTGCCGTCGTCGGGCAGGGGCGGGGCGGCGACCCGCAGCCGCCAGGTCCGGGGCGGGAGCGGGGCATCGCGGACCTCCAGGGCGCTGGCGTGGAGCCAGTGCGGCCCCTCCAGCGGTGCCCACTCGCCGTCGGGGAAGTGGCCGGTGGCGCGGACCCACTCCCCCGCCGTCCGGTTGGAGGTGACCAGCCGCCCCCGCCGCCATTCCGTAACCGGGGCCCCGGCCGGTTCGTCCCGGACCACGGCGGGGCCGGTGAGGACCAGGGTCCGGGCCTCGGTGGTACGGCCGGGCTCGCCGGCTGCCGGGGCGGTTGCGGCCAGGGCGCAGAGGGTCAGCAGGAACCGTCGAAGGGCCACGTTCTCCCCGGGGCGTTGCGGCGATGGGAGATGATAGGATAGGCCCAAAGCAAGGAGGGATCACCCGTGGCCCGCGTTACCGACCCCAGCGACGCCCCAAACGCCCGTGGAAGACTGGCCGCCTACGGGGCCACCGTCTTCCTGGCCGCCGGCCTGACCATGGTCCTGGAGATCGCCGCCGGTCGCCTGGTGGCCCCCTACGTGGGCAGCTCCCTCTATACCTGGACCGCCATCATCGGGGTGGTCCTGGCCGGCCTGTCGGCGGGGAACTGGCTGGGCGGTCGCTGGGCCGACCGCGGTGCCGGGCCGGTGGCGGCCGGCCTGGCCCTGGGGGCGGCGGCGGTGGCGAGCCTGGCCATCCTGCTGCTGCTGGAGCTGGTCGGTCCCTTCATCCGGGCCAGCAGTCTGGGCCCCCTGGGCGCGACCCTGGTCCTGGTCGGCGGGCTCTTCCTGCTCCCGGCGATCCTCCTGGGGATCCTCACCCCCTTGCTCACGACCCTTGCCCTGGGGCTGGACGGGCGCACCGGCCACGTGGTGGGGCGGATGCATGCGCTGGCCGCCCTGGGCAGCATCGCGGGGACCTTCATCGCCGGCTACTGGCTCATCCCCGCCGTGGGCGTCCACGGCGTCATCCTGGCGACGGCGCTGGTGCTGGCGGCCATGGCCGCGCCCTTCCTCGTCGCCGCCTGGCGGCGGGGGGCGGCCCTGGCCGGCCTCCTCCTCCTGCTCTCGGGGCTGGCCTGGCAGCAGCAGGCGCTGGTCTCCCCCTGCGACGAGGAGAGCGCCTACTTCTGCATCCGGGTGGAGGATGCCACCCGCGATGTCCCCTTCGGGGAGGCCCGGGCCCTGGTCCTGGACCACCTCCTGCACAGCATCAATCATCGCCAGGAGCCGGCCCTGCTGGCCTCGCCCTATCTGCACCTGATGGACGAGGTGGCGCGCCAGTGGCCCGGCATGGAGCCGGCCTCGGCCGACTGGTTCTTCGCCGGCGGCGGGGCCTACACCCATCCCCGGGCCCTGGAGGCGCTGGATCCCGGCGCCTCGGTAACCGTGGCGGAGGTGGATCCGGCGGTGACCCGAGTGGCCGAGGAGGCGCTCTTCGTGGACACCGACGGCTGGCGGGTCCTCCATCGCGACGCCCGGCTGGCGCTGGCCCGCCTGGAGGACGAGCGGTTCGATGTGGTGGTCGGCGATGTCTTCCACGATGTGGCGGTGCCGGCCCACCTGGTTACCCGGGAGTTCGCCGAGCTGGTCCGGGAGCGGCTGCGCCCGGGCGGGTTGTATACCCTGAACATCGTCGACCGCCACCCACAACCGCGGCTGGTGGCCAGCCTGCTCCGGACCCTGGAGGGGGTCTTCGAGCACGTGGACGTCTGGCACCAGGGGCTGCCGGGGGGGGACGAGCCGGCGCGCGTGACCTACGTGCTCACTGCCAGCGACACGGCGCCGCCGGCCTCGCCGCTGCGTTCCCGCCACGGTCTGTCCCGGCAGTGGGAGCGGGTCACCGCCCGGGTGGAGCGCGCCGTGGCCGACCCCATGGTCCTGACGGACGCCCATGCGCCGGTGGAGCGGCTGCTGGCGCCCCTGCTACTGAAGGGAGGGTGAAGATGGCCAGGAGCGGCGATCCCGTGGAGGACATCCACGCGCTCATCCGGCGCAATCATCAGTGGGCCGACGGCGTGGCCGCCTCGGACCCGGCGTTCTTCTCGACCCTGGCGAGTCAGCAGGCCCCGGATTACCTCTGGATCGGCTGTTCCGATTCCCGGGTCCCCGCCAACCAGGTGGTGGACATGGCGCCCGGGGAGGTCTTCGTCCACCGCAATGTCGCCAACCTGGTGGGCCATACCGACCTCAACGCCCTGTCGGTGATCCAGTACGCCGTGGAGGTGCTCCAGGTGCGCCACATCCTGATCACCGGCCACTACGGCTGCGGCGGGGTGCGGGCGGCGCTGGAGGAGGAGGTGGACCACGGCCTCATAGACAACTGGCTGGAGGAGGTCCGGCGGGTGGCCCGGGAGCACGATGACGAGCTGGCCGCCATCGCTGACTTCGACGCCCGCGTGGACCGGCTCTGCGAACTCAACGTGGCCGCCCAGGTGGAGAGCGTCTGCCATACCTCGGTGGTGCGCAACGCCTGGGGGGGTGGCCAGGAACTGGCCGTCCACGGTCTGGTCTACGGCATTGCCGACGGCCGGCTCCAGCCAGTGGGCGAGCCGCGCACCGGGACCGAGATGGATTGAACGACGTCGGGGTCCGTCGACCCCGCATGGCCCGCAGACCCGGAGGTAGACATGGGCGGCGAGATGGCAACCTGGGAACAGATCCTGCTCGGCGTGGCCGCCGTGCTCATCCTGCTCTTCTTCTTTCCCGGCGCCAAGCGGATGCTGGAGCAGAGCCGCGAGAAGGAGAAGGACTGGCGCGGCGTGCTCCTGCCCCTGGGGCTGGTGGTCCTCTTCGTGCTGCTGCTGATCAGCCTGGTCTGACGCTCAGGCGTAGAGGTCCACGTGGCTGGGCTGGCCCTTCTCGAAGAGTTCCCGGCTCTCCGGCGGGATGGTGGCCCGGATCTGGTCGCCCTGCTCACGGACATTGGCCTCGACGACCTGCATCGCCTGACGCTGCAACCCGACGCCGGTGGTGCTCGGGTCGCGCTGCTGGAGCAGGGTGGTCAGGGGGCTGGCGTTCATGCTGCCGGTATCCACAGCCTATCCTCCTCGGGGACTCTCTTCTATCCTAGCACGACCGCCGTATGGCGGAAGGTCGACACCCCGGAGGCGAACATGAGCGATCCCCTGGAACGTACGGAGGCGGAGTGGCAGGTGCTGCTCACCGACGAGCAGTACCGGGTCTGCCGCCAGGGCGGGACGGAGCCGCCCTTCTCCAGCGCCTACCACGATGACCACACCCCGGGGCTCTACCGCTGCGTCTGCTGCCGGGCCCCGCTCTTCCACAGCGAGCACAAGTTCGACTCCGGCAGCGGCTGGCCCAGCTACTGGCAGCCCGTGGACCCCGCCGCGGTGACCGAGCACACCGACCACAGCCTGGGCATGGCGCGCACCGAGGTCCGCTGCGCCAGTTGTGCCGCCCACCTGGGCCACGTCTTCCCCGACGGTCCGCCGCCCACCGGCCAGCGTTACTGTATCAACGGCGTATGTCTGGAGCGGGAGGAGAACGCCCCCGTCCCGTCCGCCTGAGTCCGGCGGAGGCGCGGGCGCTGGTGGATGGTGGCCGGACGCTGGTGGTGGACACCCGCAGTCCCGGCGAATTCGCCGAGGAGGCCCTGCCGGGGGCGGTGAATGCCCCCTGGCCGCGGATCAAGCGCCCCCTGGGCGTGGTCGAGCGGACCACGCCGGTGGCCGTCTACTGCGATACCGGCGCCCGGGCGCGCAAGACCGCCGAGGTGATGGTCGCCATGGGCTTTACCCGCATCTACCTCATCGGCGCCATGCGCCGGTACTACCAGGACGAGTGACCCGGCTCAGGTCTTCTGGCCGCCGCAGGTATCCATCCCGAGGAGGGAGTAGAGCGGGCACCAGCCCACCAGTGCCGTGGCCAGCGGGATGATCCCGATCCAGCCCCACGGGGTCTGCGGCCCCATGAAGACCAGCAGGATGAGGACCACGCCGATGACGGCGCGGACACCGCGGTCGATGTTTCCCATGTTCAGGGTCATTGGGCTGCCTCCATTGCCGCGGGCGGCGGCTTCCGCCCGTTTCCAAGCCTTGCAGATACCGGGGGTCCTGTCACCCCGCGGGAGGGCTCAGCTCTCCCCGGAGGTCGGGCCGCTGCTCTCCAGCAGCTTGGCGACCATCTCCCGGGACTCCTCGGCCTTGCCCACCTGGTCCGCCGGGGTCCAGGACATGTCCTGGTTGAGGACGTAGGAGTTGACGTAGGTGTCGGGGTGGTTCCCGCCCCACTCCCGGGGCGAGACCATGGAGAAGTAACGGCTGCCGTCGGCCTTCTCGTAGAGGTGGTAGGTCTGGCCCGGCTTGCGGTGGAAGTGGCACTTCGCCCGGTGGAGGTCGTGGTCCTCCTGGGCCTCCTCCAGGGTCTTGCGGGCCTCTTCCTGCAGGGATCGGATCTGGTCGGCCAGGACCTGGAGCTTGGCGCTGACGCGGGTGTTCAGGTGGCTGTCCGCCTCGGCCAGTTCCTTGCTCACGTCCACCGGCTCGAAGGCCGTGGCCAGCCGGCTCACCGGGTAGGGGGAGCTGTGGTCGGGGCCCATGTGGCGGAGCCCCTTGTCCTGACTCTCGCCGGAATTGTTGTCCTGCTCGTCACTCATGGGTAGTTTGGGTGCCTGCTTGGGATTCCCGTTAGCCTAGTGCGGGCAGCCTGCACTGACAACAGCCCGGGAGGGCACCATGGCCATCTACCAGCACCTGCTCCTGGCCGCCGACTTCATGCCGGAGGCCGACCAGCTCGGGGCCCGGGCCCGCGAGCTGGCCCACGGCTTCGGCGCCCGGCTCTCCCTGGTCCACGTCCTGGAGCCGTCGGTCCTGGCGCCCCCCTACGAGATGATGCCGAGCCTCCCGGACGGCACCGAGCAGGCCCTGGAGGAGGCGGCCCAACAGGGACTGGACCGCCTGGGGGAGGCGCTGGAGGTGCCCCCGGTGAGCCGCCACCTCCTCTACGGCTCCGTGCGCCGGGCGGTGGCCGACTTCGTCACCGCCAACGGCGTCGACCTGGTGCTGGTGGGTAGCCACGGTCGCCACGGCGTGGAGCGGCTGCTGGGCTCCACGGCCAGCGCCATCCTGCAGAGCGTCCCCTGCGACGTCCTCGCCCTGCGCCTGGACCGGGCCGCCGACGACTGAACCGCCCGATTGAGCGGGGCAGGGGCCTCCGCTATGCTGGGCCGACAGCCAACCGCGGAGGCCCCCCATGGCGGAGCACGCCACCATCGATCTGCGCGAGCGCGGTGACCAGCCGGCCCGCATCGCCGCCTACCACCAGGTTCGCCACCTCGCCCCGGGCGACTACATGGACCTGCTGGTGGAGGAGGAGCCGGCCCTGATGATGGAGATGGTCGGCGTCCAGCTGCGCAACCGGGTCCACTGGGAGGTAGTGGAGTCGGGCCCGCCGCTCTGGCGGGTGCGCGCCTACCACCGCTCCGACCGACACGACGCCTCCCTCATGGAGCTCCTCTCCTGGGACCACGAGCGCATCGACCGCCTCTTCGCCTCGGCCCTGCACAAGGTCAATCGCAACGAGGTGGCCTCGGCCGGGACGGATCTGGTCGATTTCGGGGTCAGCCTGCGCCGCCACGTCTACGCCGAGAACCTGATCCTCGTCCCGACCTTTCGTGTGGAGCGCGACCCCGCTGGCAACGACCCGACCTCGGTGATGATCCGGGAGCACGACCAGATCCTCGAGGAGACGACCATGATCGAGTCCTTCTTCGAGGACGACCGGCCCGAGGCCGGCGAGGTGGCCCCCTTCCTGGGCATGCTCTCCGGCGGCCTGGCCAAGCACGAGGGCCGCGAGGAGCAGAACCTCTTCCCCCTCTGGGACATGGCCCTGCGGCGGGCGGAGGACGAGGGGATCCAGCGGGAACTCATCGAGCGCGTCCAGGGGATCCTCGCCGGTGACGAGGACCGGGACGCCGGCGTGGGTACGGACTAGGAGGCTCCCATGGTCGGTCCGCTACAGCGCAAGCAGCGCGAGCAGGGTGCCGAGCAGATCCGGGAGTGGGCCTTCAACCTGCTCCGCTCCGACGGGATCGAGCCGGTCTCGGTGGTCTGGGACCTGGGGGAGCTGGACCCGGGGCGGAATGAGCACACCCTGAATCTGATCACCGAGTCGGGGATCGTGAAGGCCTCTTTCACCGCCCGGGAGCTGGAGGACTCCTTCAACTACGTCCATACCCCCCAGGTGGATGAACTCCGGGAGGCCATCGCCCGGCTGCGGGTCCAGACCGGTCAGCCCCCCGAGGGCGAGGCCTGAGCCGGGTCCGGATCCGCGTCCGTCCCGTCTCCCATGCGCTGGAGGGGGAAGGCCGGTGGCACCTCCGGTTGCAGGGTGGCGTGGGTGATCCCCCAGTGGTCGGCCAGCCGCGCCTGCAGCCGTTCCAGAACCCCCGGCCAGCTCGCCGGGTCGCGCAGGACCACGTGGGCGGACAGCGCCACCATCTCCGAGCCGGCCTGCCAGATGTGGAGGTCGTGCAGCGAGGCCACCTCCGGGTCGGCGGCCAGGTCGCGGCCCACCTCCTCCAGGTCCAGGTGCGCCGGGACCCCCTCCAGGACGACGTGCAGCGCCTCGCGCATCAGGGCCAGGCTGGCGCGCAGCACCACCGCGGCGATGAGCAGGGAGAGGAGCGGGTCCACCGGCGTCCAGCCGGTGGCGAGGATGACGGCGCCGGAGATGAGGGCGGCCACCGAGCCCAGCAGGTCGCCCAGGACGTGGAGCAGGGCGCCGCGGACGTTGATGCCCCCCTCGCCCCGGGAGAGGACCCAGAAGACCACCAGGTTCACCACCAGCCCCAGGGCGGCTACCGCCATGACGGGGCCGCCGGCGACCTCCCCCGGATCCAGCAGCCGCCGCACCGCCTCCACGGAGATGCCGGTGACGATGGCCAGCATGAACAGGCCGTTGATCAGGCCGGTGAGGACCTCCACCCGACCCAGACCCCAGCTGTGGCGGCGGCCGGCGGGGAGGCGGGCGATCCGCGCCGCCGCCGCCGCCAGCCCCAGCGCCAGGGCATCGGAGACCATGTGGCCGGCATCCCCCAGAAGTGCCAGCGAGCCGGCCAACCAGCCGGTGATGGCCTCCACGCCGGCGAATCCGCCGGTGAGGCCCACGGCGATGAGCAGGGTCCGGGTGGAGCTCGGCGGGGCGTGATGGTGGTGGGCGTGGTCGTCGTGGGAATGGTCGTGTCCGGCCATGGTTTTTTCCGGGCGCCTTCGGGGGTACGCTGCGTATCTCCACAGACTGCGGGCACCCGCCCGCCCATGCAAGCGAGGTAGATGTGACGACCCTGCGCATCGGCTACCCCGGCGACGACCGGGTCATGCTCGAAATCCCCGACGATCTGCCGGAGCACGAGGAGATCTGGGTCTGGGACCTGCTCTTCGCGGCGACCCTCCACGAGTGCCATGGCGAGGCCGGCGTGGCCGAGTGGCAGGAGGATCGCGCCACCTGGGCGGTGAACATGGCGGGCAAGGTCTTCCTGCCGCCGGAGGAGATCAGCGCCGACGGCCGGATCCGCTTCGGCGAGGTCGCGGTGGAGACCGGCACGGTGGCCGACTCCGAGCCGGTGGAGATCGAACTGGTCCACGAGGGCTCGGCCCTGCCGGGACTGCGCGCCCGCTGGCCGGACGACCTCCCCGTGGGGCGGCGCCTGCAGGCGGTGGATGCCCTGGCCCAGTTCTTCATGGACCGCAACCGGCTCTTCCTGCGCGAGCTGCCCCTCCACCTGCTGGCGATGCAGAAGTTCTACCAGGAGGAGCGCAGCGCCGCGGATCCGGAGAGCGTGGGCGAGGCCCCGGTCTACGCCCTGAACAAGGCCATGGAGTACTTCGAGAGCCGCCGCCAGGAACTCTCGGAGCCGGTGAGCTTCTTCGACGACTCCCCTTCGTCCTCCTCCTGAATCACGCCCGGCAGCGGACCCCCTGGCACTCGCGCAGGCGGGTCCCGGCCGGCGGATCGCTGCCGTAGCGTACTCGCGCCGGGTGGCCCAGGCCGTCCAGCAGCCGCAGCAGATCGCTCACCGAGCAGCAGCAGGGGCTGTACTCCACCAGGATCAGTCGGGCGTTGCGCAGGGTGACGCGGGCGCTGATGACCCCCGTCCGGGCGTGGAGCGCCTGCTCCAGCGCCTCGATCTGCCGGGCGGAGAGGGTCTGGTCCAGATGCAGGGTGGTGTCGACGATGGGATAGACCATGGTGGTTCCCTCCCTGAGGATGGGCCGTTCCGGCCCGGGTTATCTGCTCAAGTGTAGTCCAGTGGTAGCAGCGGGGAAGGGTCCCGGCGCGAGAATCGTGGCCCGGATCACGCGCCGGGCGGGAGAGGGAGTCGACCGGCTTGAACCGGGCAGGGGGTTCGACTAGCTTCAGTAGGTGGGGCACCGCCCCCGTCGGCGTGGGCCGGCGTCGCTGTCGCAGGCCGGGGCGGATCCGGCATCCGGACAGGGCAGGACCGCTATGAAGCAACCGTTGCAGATCACCAGCCGTTCCGTGGAGCTCACCCCCGCCATCGAGGCGGCCATCCGGGAGCGGGCCGAGCGCCTGGAGCGCTTCTTCCAGCCCATCATCGCCTGTCGGGTGGTGGTGGAGACCCCCCACCGCCACCAGCACAAGGGCCACCAGCACAACGTCCGCCTGGACGTTACCGTCCCCGGGGAGGAGGTGGTCATCCGCCGCGAGCCCCGGGAGGACCTCTACGTCGCCATCCGGGATGCCTTCGACGCCGCCCGGCGTCGTCTCAAGGCGCGCGGGCGCAAGCAGCGCAGCCACCATGTCCACGGCGAGGCGCCCATGGCGGTGCCGGCCTGGGTCTCCGATCTGGAGCCCGACGCCGGCTTCGGCTTCATTACCACCTCCGAGGGCCGCGAACTCTACTTCGAGAGCGGCGCCGTCCGGGGCGATCGCTTCGCCCACCTGAGCCTGGGCAGCCCCGTCCGGGTCACCGAGGGGGAGGGGGCCGGCGGCCCCGCCGCCCGCCGCGTGGAGCCCCTGGCCGGCTGAACCCGGCTACCCGGCCGGCAGCAGCCGGCCGGGGTCTGCCAGATCCATGCGTTCTCCCAGCCCCGGCGTCAGTACCGGGGCGTCGTATTCCCCCTCCAGCCGCTCGGCCAGCGCGTCGCGCTGTTCCGCCTCGCCGTGGACCAGGGCCACCGGCGGTCGGCCGTGGAAGCGGCCGTACCACTCGGCCAGGCCGTCGCTGTCGGCGTGGGCGGAGAGGCCGCCGATGGTGTGGACCTTCGCCCCCACCCGGATGGGCTCGCCCCAGACCTGGATCTCCCGCGCCCCGTCCACCAGGGCGCGGCCCGGCGTTCCCCGGGCCTGGAAGCCGGTGATGAGGACCTCGGTCTCCCGCCGCCACAGGTTGTGCTTGAAGTGGTGGAGGATCCGCCCCCCCGAACACATGCCGGAGCCGGCGATGACCATGGCGCCACTGTGGATGCGGTTGATGGCCCGGGACTGGTTGGCGGTCCGCGAGAAGTGGAGGTTGGGCAGCTTGAAGGGGTTGGCCTGCGTCCCGCGCCACTGGCGGGCGGTCTCGTCGTAGAGCTTCCAGTGGCGGGCGTAGATCTCGGTGGCCTCGATGGCCATGGGGCTGTCCAGGAAGAGCTGCCAGCGGTCCACGCCCCACTCGGCGTAGTGGCGGTCGAGGACGTAGAGGAGCTCCTGGGTCCGGCCCACGGCGAAGGCGGGGATGAGGATGTTGCCTCGGTCGTGGCGGGCGCGTTCCAGGATCCCCGCCAGCTCCTCCCAGGTCGCGTCCCAGTCCCGGTGGTTGCGGCCGCCGTAGGTGCTCTCCAGCAGGACCAGGTCGGCCCGTTCCAGCGGTTCGGGATCGCGCAGGATGGGGGCGCCGCGATGGCCCAGGTCGCCGGAGAAGACCACGCGTCGGCGGGTCTCCCCCTCGGCCAGCTCCAGCTCCACGGTGGCGGAGCCGAGGATGTGGCCGGCATCGTGGAGGGTGAGCGTCACCCCCGGGACCACCTCGTGGGGCTGGCCGTACGGGTGGGCGTGCATCCGGCGCACGGCGGCGGTGGCGTCGGCCCGGGTAAAGGCCGGCTCCACTCCTTCCTGGCCGCGCCGGGCCCGGCGCCGGCTCTCGTGTTCGGCGTCCTTCTCCTCCAGGAAGGCGGCATCGCGCAGCATCACTCGGGCGAGATCCCGGGTGGCGGCGTGGGTGTGGATGCGGCCCCGGAAGCCGTGGCGGACCAGTTGCGGCAGGCGGCCGCTGTGGTCGATGTGGGCGTGGCTGAGGATGACGGCGTCGATGGAGGCGGGGTCGAAGGGGAAGGGCTCGGCATTGCGCGCCTCGGCCTCCCGTCCGCCCTGGATCATGCCGCAGTCCAGCAGGACCCGCCGGCCGCCCACCTCCAGGAGGTGGCAGGAGCCGGTGACCTCGCCGGCGGCCCCGAAGAAGGTCAGTTCCATCAGCAGGTGTAGTATTTCTGGATGGAGCCGAGGTTGTAGACCTCGGGGAAGCCCAGCTGCTGGAGCAGCATCTGGGCCTGGGTGCTGCGGGCGCCGGTGGCGCAGTAGAGGACCACCGGCTTGTGCTCCTCCAGCTCCCCGGCCTGCTGGGCCATCACCTGGACGGGGATGTTCTTCGCCCCCGGCAGGGCGCCCTGGGCGAATTCATCGGGGCCGCGGACGTCCACCAGCTGGGCGCCGGACTCCACCAGACGCTGGGCCTCGGGGCAATCGATCTGCTCGAACATGGTCGTGTTACTCCTGCTCGGATAGGGAAACGGGGTCGGCCTCCTCGCTCCCCTGCAGGCGGGCGCAGAGGGAGAGGAGGAGGCCCTGCTCGGCCTCGGTGAGGCGGCCGAAGAGGCGCTCCTGGACCGCCGCGCGGGCGGGCTCGGTACGCGCCAGCAGCGCCTCGCCGTCGTCGGTGAGGCTGTAGCGGCGCTCGCGGCCGGTGTCGCGAGGCAGCTCCTGGACCCAGCCGCGCTCGGCCAGGATCCGCAGCTTGCGGAACATCACGCTGCGCTCGGACTCCAGCGCCGTGGCCACCTCGCGCACGGTCGCCTCCGCCCGCCCCCGGAGCTGCATGAGCACCGGGATCTGGGTGGCGCGGACGCCGTGCTCGCGATAGGCCTCATCGAAGCACTTGAGGACGTAGTGGCTCACCCGCAGGACCTGCAGGTTCATGCAGGCGGTCTCCGCGTGGGTGGACTCGCTCAAGGGTCGCTCCTGTGTATATGCACATTCCGAATGTTATAGGGCCCATGCTACTTCGTGCAAGCCGGCGGGGCCGTCTCCTGTTCATTCCTCGGGGTCTATTCCTCGGGCAGGAAGCGGGTGAGGAGGTCGTCCAGGTAGCGCCAGCCGGTCTCCGTGGGGCGGATCCGCTCGATGTCCCAGTGCAGGAGGCCGTCGGCCTCCGCCTGCTGGAGCGTCGTCTGGACCACGGTCAGCGGCTGGCCGGTGCGGGCGGCGAACAGCGCCGAGGGGAAGCCGTCGGCCAGGCGCAGGGCATTCATGAGGAACTCGAAGGCGATCTCCCGCCGGCCGGGGTGGCGCTCCCCGGCCACGGCCGCCTCACCGCCGCCGGATTCCAGCCACGCCTCGGGCCGGCGCAGGCGCCAGTAGCGGCGGATATCCCCGGCCGTGGGGTCGGTGACCTTGCCGTGGGCCCCGGCGCCCAGCCCCAGGTAGTCGCCGTAGAGCCAGTAGTTGAGGTTGTGCTGGCACTGCTTCCCCGGCCGGGCGAAGGCGGAGACCTCGTAGTGGTCGAAGCCGGCGGCGGCCAGCTGTGCCTCCCCGGCGTCCTGGATGGCGGCGAGGTCGTCCTCGGCCGGCAGCCGCGGCGGTCGGCGGCCGAACTCGGTGCCCGGCTCCAGGGTGAGCTGGTACCAGCTCAGGTGGCCGGTCTCCAGGTCGATGGCGTCGGCGAGGTCGGCGGCGGCGTCCGCCGGCGTCTGCCCCGGCAGGCCGTGCATGAGGTCGAGATTGATCCGGTCGAAGCCGGCGGCGTGGGCCGCTTCCACCGCCGCCAGCGCCTCCCGCCGGCCGTGGATCCGGCCCAGCCGCTGGAGGGCCTCATCCCGGAAGCTCTGGACCCCGATGGAGAGGCGGTTGACCCCCGCCGCACGCAGCTCGGCGTAGTGGGCGGCCTCGGCGGTGCCGGGGTTGGCCTCCAGGGTGATCTCGGTGGTCGGCGGCGGGTTGAGCAGGGCGCGGATCCCGGCCAGGAGGCGGTCCACCGCCTCCGGCGAGAGCAGGCTCGGGGTCCC
>JBNJED010000035.1:0-13315 GCA_051745535.1 Pseudomonadota bacterium
GGCCACGGCCGCCTCCTGGCCCTGGGCGGCGGCGGCTACTTCGACCCCAACATCGCCGCCGGCTGGCGCGCCGTGCTGGAGGCGTTGCTGGGGCACTGAGCAGGGGACCATGAAGAACGGGGGTATTTGCGTTATCATGGAGGGTCACGTGGCCGCATCCCCCGTGGCGGGGACGCGCCGCCGCCTACCGCGAGCCAAGCCCGCAGGCGCGCGATCCAAGACACGCAGATGAACCGCGGGCGCAACCGCGATTAAGGATCCCCCATGTTCAAGAACGATATGAAGATTGCCGGTTTCGACGACGACCTCTTCAATGCCATGGAGGCCGAGCGCACCCGGCAGGAAGAGCACATCGAGCTCATCGCCTCCGAGAACTATGCCAGCCCCCGGGTCATGGAGGCTCAGGGCTCCGCGCTGACCAACAAGTACGCCGAGGGCTACCCGGGTAAGCGCTACTACGGCGGCTGCGAGCACGTGGACATCGTCGAGCAGCTGGCCATCGATCGCGCCAAGCAGCTCTTCGGCGCCGATTACGCCAACGTCCAGCCGCACTCCGGCTCCCAGGCCAACGCCGCCGTCTACATGGCGCTCTGCCAGCCGGGCGACACCGTCCTCGGCATGAGCCTGGACGCCGGCGGCCACCTGACCCACGGCGCCAAGCCGAACTTCTCCGGCAAGATCTACAACGCCGTGCAGTACGGCATCACCGACGAGGGCTACATCGACTACGACGAGGTCGAGCGCCTGGCCGTGGAGAACAAGCCGAAGATGATCGTCGGCGGCTTCTCCGCCTACTCCCGCCTGGTCGACTGGGCCCGCTTCCGCGCCATCGCCGACAAGGTCGGCGCCTGGCTGCTGGTGGACATGGCCCACGTCGCCGGCCTGGTGGCCGCCGGGGTCTACCCGAGCCCCATGGAGTACGCCGACGTGGTGACCTCCACCACCCACAAGACCCTGCGCGGTCCGCGTGGCGGCATCATCCTGGCCAAGTCCAACCCGGACCTGGAGAAGAAGCTCAACTCCCTGATCTTCCCCGGCACCCAGGGCGGCCCCCTGATGCACGTCATCGCCGCCAAGGCGGTGGCCTTCAAGGAGGCGCTGGAGCCGGACTACAAGGCCTACCAGCAGCAGGTGGTCGACAACGCCCGCGCCATGGCGCAGGTGTTCGTGGACCGCGGCTTCCGCATCGTCTCCGGCGGCACCGACAACCACCTCTTCCTGGTCGACCTGACCCCGAAGAACCTCACCGGGAAGGACGCCGACGCCGCCCTGGGTCGCGCCAACATCACGGTGAACAAGAACGCCGTGCCCAACGACCCGCAGTCCCCCTTCGTCACCAGCGGCATCCGCATCGGCACGCCGGCCATCACCACCCGCGGCTTCGGCGAGGCCGAGTCCCGGGAGCTGGCCGGCTGGATGTGCGACGTCATGGACAACATGGATGACGAGTCGACCATCCAGTCCGTGAAGGAGAAGGTCCTGGAGATCTGCGGGCGCTTCCCCGTCTACGGCAACTGAACGGGGCCGGGAGCCGGGATGCGCTGCCCCTTCTGCGGTGCCGCCGATACCCGGGTGGTGGACTCGCGCCTCGCCCAAGAGGGCGACGCGGTCCGCCGTCGGCGCGCCTGCGGGGAGTGCGGTGAGCGCTTCACCACCTTCGAGACCGCCGAGCTGACGATGCCGCGCATCGTCAAGCGCGACGGTTCCCGGGAGACCTTCGACGAAGGCAAGCTCCGGGCCGGCATCCAGCGGGCGCTGGAGAAGCGGCCGGTGGGGGCGGACGAGGTGGAGGCGGCTGTGGGCCGGATCACCCGGCAGCTCCACAGCCGCGGGGAGCGCGAGGTCTCCGCGGACCTGCTGGGCGAGTGGGTCATGGACGAACTCCGGGCCATGGACCACGTCGCCTACGTCCGCTTCGCCTCCGTCTACCGCAGTTTCGAGGACATCCGCGCCTTCCGCGAGACCATCGACCGGCTGGAGCGGGGCGAGGATGGCTGAGACCCCTTTCAGTGCCGCTGACCATACCTTCATGACCCGGGCCCTGCGCCTGGCCGGGAGCGGGCTGTGGACCGCCGATCCCAACCCCCGGGTAGGGTGCGTCCTGGTGCGCAGCGGTTCGGTGGTGGGGGAGGGCTGGCACCGCTACGCCGGCGAGCCCCACGCCGAGGTCCACGCCCTGGAGGTCGCCGGTGAGTCGGCCCGGGGGGCCACCGCCTATGTCACCCTGGAGCCCTGCGCCCACCACGGCCGGACGCCGCCCTGTGCCGAGGCCCTGGCCCGGGCCGGGGTGGCCCGGGTCGTGGCGGCCATGGAGGACCCCAATTCGCAGGTCGCCGGCCGCGGGCTGGCACGGCTGGCGGAGGCCGGGGTGGAGACGGCCAGCGGGCTCATGGGCGAGCGGGCCGAGGCCCTCAACCCCGGTTTCGTCCGGCGCATGCGCAGTGGCCGGCCCTGGGTCCGGATCAAGCTGGCGGCCAGCCTGGACGGGCGCACCGCCCTGGCCTCCGGGGAGAGTCAGTGGATCACCGGCGAGGCGGCCCGGGCCGATGTCCACCGCCTGCGCGCTCGTAGTTCGGCCGTGGTCACCGGCATCGGCACCGTCCTCGCCGACGACCCCCGGCTCACCGCCCGGGTGGAGGGCGAGGTAATCCAGCCCCTGCGGGTGATCCTGGATCCCCACCTGGCCCTGCCGCCGGAGGCCGCCCTGCTGCGCGAGCCCGGCCGGACCCTGGTGGTGGCCGCAGCCGGGGAGGTCGGCGAGGCCGACGACGGGGCCGAGGCCGCCCTGGCGGCGGCGGGGGCAGAGGTCATCCGCCTCCCCGCCCACGGCGGGGCGATCCGGCTGGAACCGCTGCTCGACCACCTGGGGGCCGAAGAGGCGGTCAACGAGCTGCTGGTGGAGACCGGCGCCACCCTGGCCGGTGCCTTCCTGGAGGCCGGCCTGTGGGACGAGCTGGTCCTCTACCAGGCCCCGCACCTGCTGGGCGACGCCGCCCGGGGGCTTTTCCGCCTGCCGGAGCCGGCCTCCATGGCCGAGCGCACGACCCTGAAGGTGGTCGACCGGCGGCTGTTCGGGGACGACCAGCGGCTCTGGATCCGCCGGGAGGAGGGCTGACATGTTTACCGGGATCGTCACGGCCGTGGGCCGCATCGAATCCATGGAGCCGCGGGGCGGCGACCGCCGGGTGACCGTGGCTACCGGGGAGCTGGACACCGCTGACCTGGCGGTGGGCGACTCCGTGGCGGTCAACGGCGTCTGCCTCACGGCGGTGGAGGCGGGGCGCGAGCGCTTCGTCGCCGACGTCTCCGGGGAGACCCTGGCCCACACCGCAATGGGCGATCTCGCCCCCGGGGCGTCGGTGAACCTGGAGAAGGCGCTGCTCCCTACCACCCGTCTGGGCGGCCACCTGGTCAGCGGCCACGTGGACGGCGTGGCCCGGGTCCTGGAGCGGACGCCGGAGGGCCGGAGCGAGCGCTTCCGCCTGGAGGCGCCGGCGGAGCTGGCGCGCTACCTGGCGCGCAAGGGCTCGGTCTGCCTGGACGGGGTGAGCCTCACGGTGAACGCCGTGGACGGGGCGCGCTTCGACCTGAATATCGTCCCCCACACCCTGGCCGCTACTACCCTGGACGGCTGGACCGCCGGCTCCCGGGTGAACATCGAGGTGGACCTGGTGGCGCGCTACCTGGAGCGGCTGCTCCTGGGGGACGCCGCCGCCGACCCCGACGCCGGCATCGATCGCGCCTTCCTCGCCGAGCACGGCTTCCTGGGCGGCTGATCGCCCTTGCCCCGCCCCCCCGACCGCACGGATACTTGGCCCCATGCCGCTGGATAATACCGAAGCCATCATCGACGACCTCCGCCAGGGGCGGATGGTGGTCATCATGGATGACGAGGATCGCGAGAACGAGGGCGATCTCGTCATGGCCGCCTCCTGGGTCCGCCCGGAGGACATCAACTTCATGGCCCGCTACGGCCGCGGGCTCATCTGCCTGACCCTGAGCGAGGAGCGCTGCCGCCAGCTCAAGCTGCCGTTGATGGTCAGCGACAACAATCCCGGCGAGGCCACCAACTTCACCGTCTCCATCGAGGCGGCGGAGGGGGTGACCACCGGGATCTCCGCCGCCGACCGGGCGGTGACGGTGCGCGCCGCCGTCGCCCCCGACGCCGGCCCGGACGACCTGGTCCAGCCCGGCCACATCTTCCCGCTCATGGCCCAGCCCGGCGGCGTCCTCACCCGGGCCGGCCATACCGAGGCCGGCTGCGACCTGGCCCGGCTGGCCGGGCTGGAGCCGGCGGCGGTCATCGTCGAGATCCTCAAGGAGGACGGCTCCATGGCCCGGCGGCCGGACCTGGAGACCTTCGCCGAGGAGCACGGCCTGAAGATGGGGACCATCGCGGACCTCATCGAGTACCGCCTGCGCAACGAGAAGACCGTGGAGCGGGTGGCGGAGACCACCATGCCCACCGCCCATGGCGACTTCCGCATGGTCGCCTACCGGGATACCACCGACGGCCGGCTGCACTGGGCGCTGGTGCGTGGCGAGCCCGATCCGGCCGATCCCACCCTGGTCCGGGTCCACGTCCAGGACGGCCTCTGCGATGCCGTCCTCGGCCGCCGGCCGGAGTGCGGCTGGCCCCTGGACGACGCCCTGGCGCGGCTGGCCGAGGCGGAGTCCGGCGTCGCCGTGATCCTGCGCCCGCCGGAGGACGAGCGGGCGCTGCTCCACCGCGTTCAGGACTGGGAGCTGCGCGACCAGGGGGCCGAGGCGCCGGGCGAGGGGGGCGCCGAGGACCTGCGCACCTACGGCATCGGCGCCCAGATCCTCACCGATCTCGGCGTGCAGCGCATGCGGGTGCTCTCCGCACCCAAGCGGCTGCACGCCCTCTCCGGCTACGGCCTGGAGGTAGTGGAATACGTGGACGGCGAGCGGCCGTCCGGGGAAACGACCAGGAGAACTGCACCATGACCATCGCCACCCACGAGGGCGGTTTCGACGCCACCGGCCTGCGCTTCGGCCTCGTCGTCGGCCGGTTCAACGACTTCATCGTGGACCGCCTGCGCGGCGCCGCCGTGGATACCCTGCGCCGCCACGGCGCCCGCGAGGCGGACATGGAGGAGGTCCTGGTCCCCGGCGCCTGGGAGCTGCCCATGGCGGCGCGCCGCCTGCTGCGCGCCCGGGAGCTGGACGGCGTCATCGCCCTGGGGTGCGTCATCCGCGGCGGTACCCCCCACTTCGACTACGTCGCCGGGGAGTGCACCAAGGGGCTTGCCTCGGTCTCCATGGAGGAGGACCGGCCGGTGACCTTCGGCGTCCTCACCGTGGATACCATCGAGCAGGCCATCGAGCGCGCCGGGACCAAGGCCGGCAACAAGGGCGCCGAGGCGGCCATGGCCGCCATCGAGACCGCCAACGCCCTGCGCCAGCTGGCGCCGGAGGGCCGCGGATGAAGGCGAGCCGCGAACGGCACCGCGCCCGCATGGCCGCGGTCCAGGGGCTCTATCAGTGGCAGCTCACCGGGAACACGCCCCGGCAGGTGGAGGAGCACATCCTCACCACGCCGGCGGCGGACGGTGCCGACCTGGAGTACCTCCACGACCTCCTCACCGGCGTCCCCGAACACCTGGGGGCGCTGGACGAGGCCGTCTCCCCGCACATGGACCGGAGCCTCCAGTCGGTGGATCCGGTGGAGCGGGCGATCCTGCGCCTGGGGACCTGGGAGCTCATGAACCGCCCGGAGGTGCCGTGGCGGGTGGTGATCAGCGAGGCGGTGGAGCTCGCCCACCAGTTCGGCGCCGAGCAGGGCCACCGCTACGTGAATGCGGTCCTCGACCGCGCCGCCCGCGAGCTGCGCAGGACCGAGATCGAGGCGACGGGCGGCGGGGCGGCCTGACCATCCCGCGCAGGGTCCGAAGACCGGGGGATTACAGGACGGGGACCAGGGCGTAGCCGCGGTTCTGCCAGCCGATGATGGCCTGGTGGCCGGAGGTGACCGGCTGGATGCCGTCGAGGACGGTATCCGGGTCGATGTCGAAGGCGTCCAGGGCCGTGGCGCAGATCTCCATGCGGATCCCGGCCTCGGCCAGCTCCTCCACGGTGCCCTCGATGGCCAGCAGCCGGTCACCGTGGCGCTCGGCGACCTTCTCCGGGGGCTCCTCGGTGAGCAGGCGCACCGCCGGCCCGGCGAAGACCACCACGAAGTCGGGGTCCTTGCCGGCCTCCGCCAGGGCATCGAAGTTCCTGCCCACGCCCTCGAGCATGAAGGCGGCCTTCTTCGGCTTGCCGGCATTGAACTGGTAGACGGCCTTGGCCTGGTCCACGCCGTCGAGTCCGGCGGAGGGCGGGACGGCTGCCGCTGGCAGGGCCAGGCCCAGGGTAAGCAGGGCGGCGAAGAGGGAGAGGATGATGCGCGGCATGACTGCCTCCATTGCAGTTGGGGTTGCACCGCCTGTGACCGTCCGTAGTGCCGGGGGTTCACCGTGGGCCTGAGCGAATTCGACCTCATCGACCGCTACTTCGCCCGCTGCGGTGCCGAACGGCCCGATGTCGAGCTGGGGGTCGGGGATGATGCCGCCCTGCTCATCCCCGCCGCCGGCCGCCGGCTGGCCTGGGCCACCGATACCCTGGTGGCCGGCCGCCACTTCCCCGAGGGGGCCGATGCGGCGGCCGTGGGCCACAAGGCGCTGGCGGTGAACCTCTCCGACCTGGCCGCCATGGGCGCCGAGCCGGCCTGGGCCACCCTGGCCCTGACCCTGCCGGAGGCCGAGGAGGCGTGGCTCACCGGCTTCGCCACCGGCCTCTGTGACCTGGCCACCGAGCACCACCTCGCCCTGGTGGGCGGGGATACCACCGGCGGGCCGCTTACCGTGACGGTGGGCGTGGCCGGCTTCGTCGACCGCCCCCTGCGGCGCGATGGCGCCCGGGCCGGCGACGGGATCTGGGTTACCGGCGAAGTCGGGGGCGGCGGGATCGGCCTGGAGGCCGCCCTGGATCGGCTCGCGGCCGGCGCCTCCGACCGCGCCGCCCTGCTGGACCGCTACTATCGGCCGCAACCGAGGGTGGCGGCCGGCCGGGCCCTGGCCCGGTGGGCATCGGCGGCGGTGGACGTCTCCGACGGCCTGGCCGCCGACCTCGGCCATATCCTCGCGGCCAGCGGGGTGGGGGCAACCCTGGAGCCGGGTGCGCTGCCCCTGGCCCCGTCCGCGGTCAATGCGGCGGGGGAGGCAGCGACGCGGGAGGCGGCGCTGGCCGGCGGCGACGATTACGAGCTGGTGGTGACCCTGCCTCCCGAGAGGGAGGGGGCGGCCGTGGAGGCGCTGGCCGGCCTGGGTCTGGCGCTGACCCGGATCGGCACCATCGAACCCGAGCCCGGCCTGCGCGGCCGGGAGGCCGACGGCCGCGTGGCCCCGCTGGTCGCTGGCGGCCACGACCACTTCCGGAGGGACCCATGAGCCGGACCGCCAAGAGCCCTGCCGAGCAACGACCCGCCCCGCCGTCCTCGCGACTGCTCCGGGACCCCGGCCACGCCCTGGCCCTGGGGCTGGGCAGCGGCCTCTCGCCGAAGGCGCCCGGGACCTTCGGCACCGTGGCCGCCCTGCTCCTCTGGTGGCCGCTGAGCCAGCTCTCCCTGGTCGGCTACCTGGTCGCCACCCTGGTGGTGGTGGTCGCCGGGATCGGGATCTGCGGGCGCACCGGCCGGGCCCTGGGGGTTGCTGATCATCCGGCCATCGTCTGGGACGAGGTGGCCGGGTTGCTCATCGCGCTGGTCGCCGTGCCGGCGGGCTGGTACTGGGTCCTGGCCGGCTTTCTGCTCTTCCGGCTCTTCGATATCGTCAAGCCGCCGCCGGTAGGCTGGCTGGACCGGAATCTGCCCGGCGGTCTGGGCGTGATGGCCGATGACGTCGCCGCCGGCCTGCTGGCCCTGGCGGTCCTGCAAATCCTGGCCTGGGGGGTGGGGGTATGAGACGCGCGCTGGGTTCACTGCTGTTGTTACTGCTGGTCACCACCGCACAGGCCGGCGAGCCCCGGGTGACCTGGGTGGAGGTCACCGAGGAGGTGCGCAGCTACACGGTCACCGCCGTGCTGGAGCACGACGACGAGGCGCGCTACCACTTTCTGGACGGCTGGCGGGTGACCACCCCGGAGGGGGAGGTCCTGGCCGAGCAGGGCTTTGAACATCCCAGGCCCCAGGCGCCGCCCCGGCGGGCGACCCTCAGCGGGGTCCGTCTCCCCGAGGGGGTGACGCGGCTGCGGGTGGAGGCCCACGACCGGCTCCACGGCTGGGGCGGCAACCCGGTGGAGGTCGAGCTGGAAGGGGACGCCACCGAGGGCGAGCGCTGGCGGCTGCGGCCCTTTTAGCCGCTTCCCGGGCTCAGGCCCCGTGCGCCTCCTTGTCGATCTCGATGCGGGCGTAGGCGGAGTGGTTGTGGATGGACTCGAAGTTCTCCGACTCCACGGTATAGCCGGCGATGCGCTCGTCGGCGTTGAGCCGGGCGGCCACGTCCCGGACCATGTCCTCCACGAACTTGGGGTTGTCGTAGGCGCGCTCGGTGACGTGCTTCTCGTCCGGCCGCTTGAGCAGCCCCCACAGCTCCGAGGAGGCCTCCGACTCCACCAGGTCGATGAGCTCCTCGATCCAGACGAAGTCCCGGGTGCGCGCCGCCACGGTGACGTGGGAGCGCTGGTTGTGGGCGCCGTAGTCGCTGATCTCCTTGGAGCAGGGGCAGAGGCTGGTCACCGGCACCTGGACCTTGATGGTCAGCTCCGGCTCCCCGGCGCGGAAGTCCCCCTGGAAGGTGACGGCGTAGTCCATGAGGCTCTGAACCCCGCTCACCGGCGCCGCCTTGTTCACGAAGTAGGGGAAGCTCATCTCGATGTGGCCCGCCTCCGCCTCCAGGGTGTGGGTCATCTCCCGCAGCATCTCCTTGAAGGAGTGGGTGGTGATCTCGTAATCGTGGTTGTTGAGGATCGCCACGAAGCGGGACATGTGCGTGCCCTTGAAGTTGTGGGGCAGGTTCACGTACATGTTGAAGGTGGCGACGGTGTGCTGCTCGCCGCCGCTGCGATCCCGCACCCGCACCGGATGGCGGACGTCCTTCACCCCCACCTTGTTGATGGGGATGTTCCGGGTGTCGGCGCTGGCCTGGACGTCGGCGATGGTCGGCTTGGCGGTGTCGTTCATGCGGGGTCGTCCTCCGTGTAGCGGACGCAGGCGCGGTCGGTCTCCCAGAGGGTGACGGCGCGGACCCGCACCCGATCGTCGTTCAGGCGCCCGGAGAGCTCGCCGTGCAAGTGGGCGGCGATGTTCTCGGCGGTGGGGTTGAGTCGGTCGAAGGGCGGCAGATCGTTGAGGTTGCGATGGTCGAGGCCATCGGTGATCGCCCGCGTCTGGGCCTTGATGTCCGCAAAGTCCACGCCCATGCCCAGCTCGTCCAGCCGGCTGGCATCCACCTCGACATCGACCTTCCAGTTGTGGCCGTGGAGGCGGTTGCACGGGCCGTCGTAGTCGCGCAGCCAGTGGGCGGCGGCGAACTCGGTGCGGATGGTCATGGTGTAGCGTGCGGCCATATAAACCTGAGTATATTACTGAACTATTATCGAGATCCAGCGCCGCAGGGGCGATTGCACCCGCCAGCTACGCGGCGGCTTCCCCCAGGCGCTCGCGGATGGCGGCGCGGATACCCTCGGCATCCAGCCCCGCCTCGGCCAGCAGCTCCTCGCGGCTGCCCTGCTCCTGGAAGCGGTCGGGCAGGCCGAGCTGCAGCACCGGTGCTGAGCGACCGTGGCGGGCCAGGGTCTCCAGGATGCCGCTGCCGGCGCCGCCCATCACGGCCCCCTCCTCGAGGGTCACCAGCAGCTCGTGGCCCGCCGCGGCTTCGAGGATGGCCGCCTCGTCCAGGGGCTTGGCGAAACGCATGTTCACCAGGGTGGCGTCCAGCTCCTCGGCTACCTCGGTAGCGGGGGCGACCAAGCTGCCGAAGGCGAGGAGGGCGACGCGCTGCCCGCGCCGACGGACCTCCGCCCGGCCCAGGGGGAGCTCCGCCGGCGCCTCGGCCACCGGCCGGCCCGGCCCCCGGCCCCGGGGATAGCGCACCGCCGCGGGGCCCGGGTGGGCGAGGCCGGCGGAGAGCATGGCGTGGCACTCCGCCTCGTCCGCCGGGGCCATCACCACCAGGTTGGGCAGGCAACGCAGGTAGGCAAGGTCGAAGCTGCCGGCGTGGGTGGGGCCGTCGGGGCCCACCAGACCGCCCCGGTCGATGGCGAAGAGCACGTCCAGGTTCTGCAGGGCGATGTCGTGGATGACCTGGTCATAGGCGCGCTGGAGGAAGGTGGAGTAGATGGCCACCACCGGCTTGGCCCCCTCGCAGGCGAGCCCGCCGGCCATGGTGACGGCGTGCTGCTCGGCGATGCCGACGTCGTAATAGCGCTCCGGGAACTGCTCGGCGTAGGCGACCAGGCCGGAGCCCTCGCCCATGGCCGGGGTGATGGCGTGGACTCGTTCGTCCGCCGCGGCCGTGGCCATGAGCCAGTCGCCGAAGACCTCGGTATAGGTCGGCGAGGGTGCGGGGGCGCTGGGCGTCTGTCCCCGGGCCGGGTCGAAGCGGCCCACGCCGTGGTAGCGGGTGGGGGCATCCTCCGCCGGCTCGTAGCCCTTGCCCTTGCGGGTGACCACGTGGAGGAACTGCGGCCCCTCCAGCTGGCGGACGTTGTCCAGGGTGGGTACCAGAGTGGAGAGGTCGTGGCCGTCCACCGGGCCGATGTAGTTGAAGCCCAGCTCCTCGAACAGCGTCCCCGGCACCACCATGCCCTTGACGTGCTCCTCCGCGCGGCGGGCCAGCTCGTGGACCGGCGGCATCAGCGACAGCACCTTCTTGCCCCCCTCGCGCATGCCGGCGTAGAGCCGGCCGGAGAGGATCCGGGCGAGGTGGCTGGAGAGCCCGCCCACGTTGGGGGAGATGGACATGTCGTTGTCGTTGAGGATGACCAGCAGGTTGGCATCCATGCCGCCGGCGTGGTTGAGCGCCTCGAAGGCCATGCCGGCGGTGAGCGCGCCGTCGCCGATGACGGCGACCACGTGGCGCGGGTCCGCCTCGCGCCGGGCCGCCAGGGCCATGCCCAGGGCCGCGCTGATGGAGGTGCTGGAGTGGCCGGTGCCGAAGGTGTCGAAGGGGCTCTCGTCGCGTTTGGGGAAGCCGGCCAGGCCGCCGTGCTGGCGCAGGGTCGGCATGGCCTCGCGCCGGCCGGTGAGGATCTTGTGGGGGTAGCTCTGGTGGCCCACGTCCCAGACCAGTCGGTCCGCCGGGGTGTCGAAGACCCGGTGGAGGGCGACGGTGAGCTCCACCGTCCCCAGCCCCGCGGCCAGGTGGCCGCCGGTGCGCGCCACCGAGTCGATGAGGAAGGCGCGCAGCTCCGCCGCCAGGGGCGCCAGCTCGCCCTCGGGGAGGGCGCGCAGGGCGGCCGGGTCGTCGATCTGCTGAAGGAGGGGGTAGTCGCTGCCGGGCATCGGGGATTCTGGCCAGGATAAACGGTAATGATGCGCTGTCTGCCCGTTCCGGGCAAGCCGGCCGGGCCCGGGGGAATGGGCGCTAGTAGTCGCGCTCGATGACGTAGCGGGCGAGTTCGCGCAGCGGATCGGCCCGCTCGTCGAGTCCCGCGAGGGCGGTCAGGGCGTCGTCCACCATGGCCCGGGCCCGCTCCCGGGCCCCCTCCAGCCCCAGGAGGGCGGGGTAGGTGGGCTTCTCCCGGGCGGCATCGGCGCCGCCGGCCTTGCCCAGGGTCTCGGTATCGCCCACCACGTCCAGGATGTCGTCCTGGATCTGGAAGGCCAGGCCCACGGCGGCACCGTAGCGCTGCAGGGCGTCCAGCGTGGCGGTGTCGGCCCCGGCGGCGAGGCCGCCCAGGCGGACGCTGGCCTCGATGAGGGCGCCGGTCTTGCGGCGGTGCATGGCCTCCAGCCCGGCCAGGTCGGTGCCGCGGCCCACGGCGTTGATGTCCCGGGCCTGCCCGCCGACCATGCCCGCCTCGCCGGCGGCCCGGGCCAGGGCCGTGACCATGTGCAGGCGGGTGGGCTCGGGCAGCCCCTCGTCCTCCGCCAGGGCGGAGAAGGCGAGGCTCTGCAGGGCATCGCCGGCGAGGATGGCGGTGGCCTCGTCGAAGGCGCGGTGGCAGGTGGGGTGGCCCCGGCGGAGGTCGTCGTCATCCATGGCCGGCAGGTCGTCGTGGACCAGGGAGTAGGCGTGGATGAACTCCACCGCCGCCGCCGGCGCGTCCAGCCCCTCCAGGGGGGCGCCCAGGGCGCTGCCGGCCGCGTAGACCAGGAAGGGGCGGACGCGCTTGCCGCCGCCGGTGACGGCGTAGCGCATGGCGGCCGCCAGCGGGGTGGGGTCGTCGGCCTCGGCGGGGAGTCGCGCGTCGAGGGCCTCCTCGGCGCGCGCGGCGGCTTCGGTGAGGGTCAGGGCCATGGTCAGAACGGGAGGGCGGTGTCGTCGTCCGATCCCTCGCCCCCGGCGTTGTCCTCGCCCTCGCCGGTGATGGTGGCCACCCGCTGCTCGGCGGCCTTCAGCGCCTGCTCGCACTGCCGGGAGAGCCGGATCCCGCGCTCGAAGTCGCGCAGGGCGGCGTCCAGCCCCTGATCCCCCTGTTCCAGGCGCTCCACGAGCCCCTCCAGCTCTTCCAGGGCCGACTCGAAACCCTCCGGGGCCAGCGGCTCCTCGGTGCTTGTTGGCTCGGTACCGGCCGTCTCGGGCTGGGTGGATTCGTCGGACACCGGGGTTCCTCCGGATGCTTGGGCGATGCGGCGACAAGATAGGCCGCACCGCCGCGGGGGTCAATTGCCACGGGACGTCGCCACGTTCCGGGCACAAGGTCGGCGCAAGTTCTGGCTGCCAGGCCGGTTCAGGTGCCACCGCCGCGGGCTGTGGCGGTGCTCTCGGCGAGGCCGGCCCCGCCGGGCTGCTGATCGCACTCCTTGAAGATGCGCTTGTCGCAGGTCCGGCAGATCTCCGGGTCCAGGCGCAGGAAGACGATGTCGTGCAGCGCCTCGGTCTTGGAGGTGTAGATGTTCTCGTTGCCGATGGCGTCGAGATAGCCGCCGGCGCGCAGGGTGGCGCAGACCGACTCCTTCACCCCGTAGAGGTAGAGGCCCCCGCCCATGTGGCGCCGGCGCTCGGCCTCCTGGGCCAGCATCTCGGCGCCGGCGACATCCACGAAGTTGATGCCGTCGGCCAGGATGAGCAGGTGCTTGCGCCCGGGATCCTCGGCGTCGATGTTCTGGAGTGCCTCCTCCACATGGGGTACGGCGCCGAAGAAGAGGGAG
>JBNJED010000036.1:0-13273 GCA_051745535.1 Pseudomonadota bacterium
TCCATCTGCTCGATGCTGGTGTGGCGGACGTCCTTGCCGCGGACCAGGTAGATGACGTACTCGCAGATGTTACGGGCGTGGTCGCCGATGCGCTCCAGGGAGCGGGCGGCCCACATGATGTCCAGGGAACGGGTGATCTGGCGCGCATCCTCCATCATGAAGGTGATGAGCTGGCGCATGATCCCCTCGTACTCCTTGTCCACCTTGGCGTCGTCCCGGGCGGTGGCAACGGCCTGGTCCACGTCCAGCCGCGCCAGGGCATCCAGGGCGGAGTGGACCATGTTGCGGACGTGCTCCCCCTGGCTCTGGATGGCGCTGAAGGTGGCGCGGCTGCCGTCCAGATCGGCCAGGTGGACGGCCAGGTGGCCGATCTTCTCCGCCTCGTCGCCGATGCGCTCGAGGTCGGTTATGGTCTTGATGATGGTGACGATGAGCCGCAGGTCGCCGGCCGCCGGCTGGCGGCGGGCGAGGATGTGGCTGCACTCCTCGTCGATGGCGACCTCCAGGGCGTTGACCTTGTAGTCGTTGGTGGTCACCAGCTCGGCCATGCGGTGGTCGCCCTCCACCAGGGCGGTCACCGCATCCTGGAGCTGCTGCTCCACCAGTCCGCCCATGGTCAGGACCTTGTTGCGCACATCCTCCAGCTCGGTGTTGAACTGCTGGGAGATGTGGTGGCCCAGATCCATGGACTCGCCGCGGCCGTTGTCGCTCTGGGGGGTGTCCGTCTCGCTCATCTCGGATTCCTGTCTCGTTCGCTGAATGCCCTCAGCCGTAGCGGCCGGTGATGTAGTCCTCGGTCTGCTTCTGCGAGGGATTGGTGAACAGGGTATTGGTGTCGGCGAACTCGATGAGCTCGCCCATGTACATGAAGGCAGTATAGTCAGAGACCCGGGCCGCCTGCTGCATGTTGTGGGTGACGATGACGATGGTGAAGCGGTCCTTGAGCTCGTAGATGAGCTCCTCCAGCTTGAGCGTGGAGATGGGGTCCAGCGCCGAGGCCGGCTCGTCCAGCAGCAGGACCTCCGGCTCCACCGCGATGGCCCGGGCGATGACCAGCCGCTGCTGCTGGCCGCCGGAGAGCCCCAGGGCGTTGGCGCTGAGCCGGTCCTTGACCTCGTCCCAGAGGGCGGCGCCGCGCAGGGCGTGCTCCACCGCCTCGTCCAGGCGGCGCCGATCCTTCACCCCCTGGATCCGCAGCCCGTAGGCGACGTTCTCGTAGATGCTCTTGGGGAAGGGGTTGGGCTTCTGGAAGACCATCCCGATGCGCTGGCGCAGATGGGGGACGTTCACCGACTTGTCGTAGATGTTCTCGTCGTGCAGGCGGATGTCGCCGGTGATGCGCACGGTGTCGATGAGGTCGTTCATACGGTTGAAGCAGCGCAGCAGGGTCGACTTGCCGCAGCCGCTGGGCCCGATGAAGGCGGTGACCCGCTTCTCCGGGATGCGCATGTTCACGCCCTTCAGCGCCTGGTCCTCGCCGTAGTAGAGGCTCAGGTCGTTGACCTTCAGGGCGATCTGCTCCCGGCTCAGGTCGAGGTCGCGTTGGTCCTCGTTGAGGCCGGCGATCTGGATGTCGGGGGTGCTCGCGTTCTCGCTCATGGTGTCGGCCCGTTCAGGATTCCAGGTTGCGGTACTTCTCGCGCAGGCGGTTGCGGATGCCGATGGCGACGAGGTTCAGCGCCACGATGATGATGATGAGCAGCAGCGCCGTGGCGTAGACCAGCGGCCGGGCCGCCTCCACGTTGGGGCTCTGGAAGCCCACGTCATAGATGTGGAAGCCCAGGTGCATGAACTTCCGCTCCAGGTGGAGGAAGGGGAAGTTGCCGTCCAGGGGCAGCGATGGCGCCAGCTTGACCACCCCCACCAGCATCAGCGGCGCGACCTCGCCGGCGGCGCGGGCGACGGCGAGGATCAGGCCGGTCATCATGGCGGGACTCGCCATGGGAAGAACGGTCCGCCACAGGGTCTCGGCCTTGGTCGCCCCCAGGGCGAGGCTGCCCTCGCGCACCGAGCGCGGCACCCGGGCCAGCCCCTCCTCGGTGGCGACGATGACCACCGGCAGGGTCAGCAGGGCCAGGGTCAGGGAGGCCCAGAGCAGCCCCGGCGTGCCGAAGGTGGGCGAGGGCAGCGCCTCGGGGTAGAAGACCTGGTCGATGGTGCCGCCGATCATGTAGACGAAGAAGCCCAGGCCGAAGACGCCATAGACGATGGAGGGCACCCCGGCGAGGTTGTTCACGGCGATGCGGATAATCCGGATCACCGGCCCCTGATGGGCATACTCTCGGATGTAGATGGCGGCGATGATGCCGAACGGGGTCACGAAGACCGACATCAGCAGGACCATGACCACGGTGCCGAAGATGGCGGGGAAGATCCCGCCCTCGGTGTTCGCCTCCCGCGGCTCCTCGGAGACGAAGTCCCAGAGCATGGTCAGGTAGTGGCCGGCGGCGTCGGTCCAGCCCATCTCGTTGGGGTAGTGGACGCGGACGATGTTGGCCAGCGGTACGTCCACCGTCCGGCCATCCATGATCTCGGCAGTAAGGCTGTCCCGTCCGGCCCGCTCCTTGAGCTCGTTGAGCTCGGCGCGTAGATCGGCGAACTCGGCCTCCAGCGCCTCGCGCTCCTCGCGGATGGCGCTCAGGGCGTCCTCGTCGGCCTCGCCACGCAGTTCCAGCCCGCGACGGTCCAGGCGGAGCTGGTCGAGTTGGTAGTTGATGTCCGCCATGCGGCTGGACTCGATCTCGTCGATGCGTTCGGCCAGCTCCCGTGCCCGCTCCAGCCGATCCATGAGGGCGGCCCGGGCTTCATCCCCCTCCGCGATCACCTCGTCACCCTCGCGGACGGTCTTCAGACGGCCGATGAAGTCGCCCCACTCACGGCGCTCCAGGACCATGAGGTCCTCGGGGGTGGAGATATCCGACAGCCGGTGGGCGAGGATGGGCCGGAAGTCCATGCCCAGGGCCTGGCGATTGCCGGTCTGCACCGTGTAGCGGGTGTAGAGTTCCTCGGTCTCCTCGACCGGTACGCCGCTGTCCTGCAGGCGGACCCCGGCGATCTGTTCGCTGTCGGTGATGGTGCCGATGAGGCGATAGGGCTCGCCGTTGGGCGGGTCATACTCCGCCTCGATGACCTGCGCCGGCCAGAAGTGGGCCAGGCCGTTGACGGCGATGAGCAGGATGAGCGCCACCACCGCGATGACGCTGGCACTCACCGCCGCGGCGTTGAGCCAGATCCAGGGGCGTCCGCTGCGGAACCAGTCGCGAATCATAGGGAGCTGTACTTCTTGCGCAGACGCTGGCGGACCACCTCGGCCAGCGTGTTGACGAGGAAGGTGAAGGCGAACAGCACCAGAGCGGCGAGGAAGAGCACCCGGTAGTGGGTGCTGCCCACGGCCGACTCCGGCATCTCCACCGCGATGTTGGCGGCCAGGGTGCGCATGCCGGTGAACAGGCTCATGTCCATCACCGGCGTGTTCCCGGTGGCCATGAGGACGATCATGGTCTCACCCACGGCGCGGCCGAGGCCGATCATCACCGCGGAGAAGATCCCCGGGCTGGCGGTGAGCAGGACCACCCGGAGCAGGGTCTGCCACGGCGTGGCGCCCATCGCCAGGGAGCCGTTGGTGAGATGGCGCGGCACCCCGAAGATGGCGTCCTCGGCGATGGAGAAGATGGTCGGGATCACGGCGAAGCCCATGGCCAGGCCGATGACGATGGAGTTGCGCTGGTCGTAGTCGATCCCCATCTCGTAGGTGAGCCACAGCGGCAGGTCGCCCTTGAAGAGCGCCAGCTCCAGCACCGGGCCGACCTGGAAGGCGAGCCAGCCGGCCGCGATTATGACCGGGAAGAGCAGTGCCGCCTCCCAGCCGTCGGGGATCGACTCGCGCAGATGGCGGGGCAGGCCCTGCCAGCCGAGGGCGGCCAGGACTACCACTGGCGGCAGCGCGAGGAAGAGCAGCAGCACCGAGGTCAGGTGGCGCTCGATGATGGGCGCCAGCCAAAGCCCGGCCAGAAAGCCAATGATGACGGTGGGCAGCGCCTCCATGATCTCGATGGTCGGCTTGACCATGGAGCGCATGCGCCGGTTCATGAACTGGGCGGTGAAGATGGCCCCCATGATGGCCAGCGGAACGGCGACGATCATGGCGTAGAAGGCCGCCTTGAGGGTGCCGAAGGAGATGGGCACCAGGGAGAGCTTGGGCTCGAAATCGTCGCTGGCGGAGGTGGACTGCCAGATGTAGCGCGGCTCGTCGTACCCCTCGTACCAGACCTTGCCCCAGAGCGCCGACATGGAGACCTCGGGATGGGGATTGTCCATGTGCCAGTAGCGCAGCGTCCCCTCGGCCGACCGGGTCAGGGCGGCGTTCGCCCGGGGGGCGACGGTGATCCGGTTCACCGGGGAGCCGGCCACCTCCTTCTGGAGGAGCTGCTGGTGGGCGGTGGCGTGGAAGAGGCCGATCTGCCCGCTGGCATCCGAGGCCATGAAGCCCTTGCGCGCGTGTTCCGGGGCGATGGCGAGGATGGCGTCCATGTCGGTCTCGAAGCGCCGGATCTCCCGGAGCGTCCGGTGGCCGTCGCCGTCCTCGTCGCGCACGGCGAACCACTGGCCGATATTGCCGTCGCTGTCGCCGACCAGCAGGGAGTCGCCGCCGGCTAAGAGCTCAAGGGCCGTGATGTCGGCGCCGTTCGGGGTCATCTGCGGGAGGTACTGGGCGAGTTCGGCCTCCGGTCCGTCCAGCTCGTAGAAGGAGAGCGCCCCGCCGGGGTGGGTGATGTAGAGCCGGTCGCGGTCGCCGCCCACCCGGACGTCCTGGATGAGACCGCGGACGCCGTCGACGGTCTGGCCCGAGCGGGTGACCTCCTCCTCCCCGGTCATGAAGTTGGTATCCACCTCGAACCGGCTCACCTCCATCCGCCCATCGGTGCCGGCAGCGGCGATGGTATGGCCGTCCTCACCGCTCTGGAACGAGAGGTTCTGGATGGCGGCACCGCTCTCCAGGGCGGTAATGGGCTCCTCCCCCATGGGGTACTCCAGCTCCGGCGTGATCCGCCGCTGGCCGTCCGGGTAGTCCACCTCGTAGGCGTGGCGGACCACGATCACCTCGCCGTTGGAGAGGCCCCAGGCGACCATCCGGGAGTCGGGGGAGGCGGCGCTGAAGCTGGTGACCTCCACACCCTCGGGGAGGTCGATGTGGTCCCGCTTCACCGTCCGGCCATCGGCGGTGCGGAAGAAGGTGATGTCGCCGGTGGTGGAGAAGCGCACACCCACCTCGGTGTACTCCTCCAGGGCCAGGTGGGCCGGCTCGCCGGGTGCGGCCACCGGGACCTCCTCCCCGGCGGTGAGATCGGCGTTGCCGAAGAGCGGCAGTACCACCCAGAGGAGATAGAAGAAGATCAGGATCAGGGCGACGATGACACTGATCCCGCCAGCGGCTACGCCGTAACGGGCGAGATGGTCCTTGGCGGAGCGCCAGCGATCGCGAGTGGAGTCGAGTCGGGAACGGGCCATGGCCTCAGGGTATCGCGGATGGGGGTGCCGGGGCGACGGATGGGCCATGCTAGCCCTGTCATATGACAGGAATGTTACAAGCAGCGGACGCCGAAGGCGACCACCCATACAGAAACGCCCGCCCCGGAACCGGGGCGGGCGCCAGTCACCGGCGGCCGGGGCGGGTTACTCGAGCTTCTTCAGCTCCTTCTCGGCCACGGCGTTGGGCACCGGGACGTAGCCGTCCTTGTTCACCACCTCCTGGCCCTCGCGGGAGAGGATGAGCTTGATGAACTCCCGGGTCTTGGGGTCCACCGGCTCGTTGGGCTTCTTGTTTACGTAGACGTAGAGGAAGCGCGCCAGCGGGTACTCGCCGCTGAGGACGTGCTCGGTGTCGGCGGGGATGTACTCCTCGCCCTCCTCCTCGGCAATGGGCACGGTCTTCACGCCGGAGGTCTTGTAACCGATGCCGGAGTAGCCGATGGCGCTGTTGGAGGCGGTCACCGACTGGACCACGGAGGCGGAGCCGGGCTGCTCGTTGACGCCGTTGCGGAAGTCGCCGTCGCACAGGGCGTTCTTCTTGAAGTAGCCGTAGGTGCCGGAGACGGAGTTGCGGCCGTAGAGCTGGATGCTGCGGTTGGCCCAGCCCCCCTCGAGACCGAGCTGGCCCCAGCGGGTAATGTCCTCGTCCCCGCCACAGCTGCGGGTGGAGGAGAAGATGGCGTCCACCTCGGGGATGGTCAGCCCCTCGATGGGGTTGTCCTGGTTGACGAAGACCGCCAGGGCGTCGATGGCCACGCGGATACGCGTGGGCTTGTAGCCGTGCTCCTCCTCGAAGGCGCGCAGCTCCTCGGGCTTCATCTTCCGGCTCATGGGGCCGAGGTTGGAGGTCCCCTCGGTGAGCGCCGGTGGGGCGGTGGAGGAGCCGGCCGCCTGGATCTGCACGTTGACGTTGGGATACTCCTCCTTGTAGTGCTCCGCCCAGAGGGTCATGAGGTTGGCCAGGGTGTCGGAGCCGACGCTGGAGATGTTCCCGGAGACGCCGCTGGCGGATTCGTACTCGGGGAGGTCGGGGTCGACGTCGGCGGCAGCGGCCGTGCCGGTGAAGCCGGCGGCCAGGCCGAGGGTCAGGACGAGCTGCTTGAGTCGCATGGTGTCACTCCTGCATTCCTGCATGGTGGTCTGAGGGTCCGGCACGGGGCCGTAGGAGGCCATCCTATGACGGGGGCGTTACGTTTTTGTTACAACCCGGTCGGCGGTATCGACGCGTTCGGCCGGGAAGCAGCAGCGGAAGGTCGAGCCCTCCCCGGCCTCGCTCTCCACCTCCAGCCAGCCCTCGTGGCGCTGGAGGATGTGCTTGACGATGGCCAGCCCCAGCCCGGTCCCCCCCTTCTCCCGGGAGCGGCCCACGTCCACGCGGTAGAAGCGCTCGGTGAGCCGCGCCAGGTGGCGCGCCGGGATGCCGATGCCGGTGTCGGTGACCGCGAAGCAGCCGCCCCCGCCGGGGCGCCGCGTCCAGGCGATCCGGATGGTGCCCCCCGCCGGAGTGTACTGCACGGCATTGAAGACCAGGTTGGCGAAGGCGCTGCGCAGCTCGTTGGGGACGCCGCGCAGGGGGAGTTCCGGGTCGGCATCCACGGTGATGACATGCGCCCGCTCGCCGGAGAGCTGGCGGGCCTCCTCGGCCAGCGTCTCGGCCAGTTCCGGGACGTCGATGTTCTCCGGCGCCGGGCCGCGGTCGCCGTCCATCTCCAGCCGGGAGAGGTAGAGGAGGTCGTCCACCAGGGCGCGCATGCGGGTGGTCTGCTGCTCCATGAGCTCCAGGGGGCGGGTCCGGTCGGGGGCCGCTTCCTCCTCGGCGGCGAGTTCGTCCTGGAGGGTCTCGATGTAGCCGGCGAGGACGGTCAGGGGTGTTCGTAGCTCGTGGGAGACGTTGGCGACGAAGTCCCGGCGCATCTGCTCCAGCTGGTGGAGCCGGGTCACGTCCCGGGCGAGGAGCAGGCGCTGGTCGCGGCCGTAGCGGACCACCCGGGCGGAGAGCATGACCCGCGCATCCGCCGGCGAGGGGAATTCCACCGAGTCGCTGAAGTCCTCCCGGGCGAGGTAGTCGGTGAAGGCCGGGTGGCGGACGAGGTTGTGGATGCGCTGGCCGCGGTCGCCGGGGTGGCGCAGGCCCAGCAGGCGGCCAGCGGCGTCGTTCCACCACTCGATGACGCCGCGCTCGCCCAGGATGATGGTGGCGTCCGGCATGGCCGCCGCCGACTCCTCGAAGCGGTGGATGAGCCGGTTCAGCCGCTTGCGGCGCTTGCGCTGGCGGATCTGGCGGCGGTAGAGGCCGTTGAAGATGTCCTCCCAGATCCCCTGGGCCTGCGGCGGCTCCCCCTGGCCGGAGGCGTAGAGCCAGCGCTGCAGGCGGGCGATGTTGTAGAGGTGCCAGCCCAGGTAGCCGGCGACGACCAGGATCACGGGGACCAGCGGCCAGGGCGTGAAGAGCCCCAGGCCGAGACCGAGGAGGGCGAGCAGGCCGACGCGGCCGAGCTCCGTGGACCAGCGATTCGTCAAGGCGGGTGGTCAGACCTGTGTCGAGAAGCGGTAGCCGGCGCCGCGCACGGTCTGGACCAGCCCGTCCAGGTCGTGTTCGGCCAGGGTCTTGCGCAGGCGCCGAATGTGGACATCCACGGTGCGCTCCTCGATATATACGTTACCGCCCCAGACCCGATCAATGAGCTGGCTTCGGCTGAAGACCCTTTCCGGGTGGGTCATAAAGAAGTGGAGCAGCCGGAACTCCGTGGGCCCGATGTCCACCGTCGCGCCATCGGCGGTGACGCGGTGGGTCTCCGGATCCAGGCTCAGGCCGCCGGCCTGCAGGGGCTCCTCGGCGGCCGGCGCCGTCCGCCGCAGGACCGCCTTGATCCGGGCGGCCAGCTCCCGCGGGGAGAAGGGCTTGGTGATGTAGTCGTCGGCGCCGGTCTCCAGCCCCCGGATCTTGTCGTCTTCCTCGCCCCGGGCGGTGAGAAGGATGATGGGGATCTCCCGGGTGATCTCCTCCCGCTTGAGGCGGCGCGCCAGATCCAGGCCGCTGCTGTCGGGGAGCATCCAGTCCAGCAGGATGAGATCGGGCTGGCTATCCACGGCCCGGGTCAGCCCCTCGGCGGAGTTGCCCGTCTCCTCGGTGGCGAAACCGGCCCGCTCCAGGGCGAAGGTCACCATCTCGCGGATGGCGGCCTCGTCCTCGACGATCAGGATGCGGTGACTGGCCATGGCGTGTCTCGGGGGCAGCGGATCATTGCCGGCCATTCCAGCACCGGCATGTTACAGCCATGTGACCATGTGACACGCCGTGTCACAGACGCTCAACCGGCCTCCCGCCGGATGGCCACGCCGGTGGTGCCGCAGCCGGGGACGGCCCCGCTCTTGTCCAGCCGCAGCCGGGCGGCGGCCACGGGGTACTCGGCCAGGAGGGTGGCGGCCAGCCGTTCGGCCAGCGCCTCCAGCAGGCGGTACTCGCCGTCGGCCGCCACGGCCCGCAGCCGTTCGGCCACGGCGGCGTAGTCCACGGTATCGGCGACGTCGTCGCTGGCCCCGGCGGCGGCCAGGTCCACCTCCAGCTCCAGGTCCAGGCGCACCGGCTGGGGCAGGGCGCGCTCCCAGTCCGGGACGCCGAGGGTCGCCTCCAGGCGCAGATCGGTGAGATAGATGGTATCCATGGGCCCATTCTAGCGGCGCGCATCCGGGAAGGATATTCGCCGCTCCCGGTGGCAGCGCGGTATAGTAGCCGGCCCGTACACCATTCGGAGCACGCCGAACATGGAGCCGAACGCGGCCTGGTCCATCGTCATCGCGGCCTACCTGCTGGGGTCCCTCAATGCCGGGATCCTGGTGAGCCGCCTCCTGGGGCTGCCGGATCCGCGCCAGGGCGGGTCCGGGAATCCCGGTGCCACCAACGTCCTGCGCCTGGGAGGCAAGGGGGCGGCCGCGGCCACCCTGGGGGGCGACGTCCTCAAGGGCGTGATCCCGGTGCTCATCGCCCGCGCCTCGGCGCCCGGCGAGCTGATCCCGGCCGTGGCGGCGCTGGCCGCCTTCCTGGGCCACCTCTACCCGGTCTTCTTCGGCTTCCGCGGCGGCAAGGGCGTGGCGACGGCGCTGGGGGGGCTCATCGCCCTGGCCCCGGCGGTGGCCGGCATCGGGGCGCTGGTCTGGCTGGCCGTGGCCGCCGTCTTCCGGATCTCCTCCCTGGCCGCCCTGGTTGCCGCCGTGGCGGCGCCGGTGGCCGCCTGGTGGCTGGGGCTGGCCCAGCCGGTGGTCGTCGTTACGGCGGTCATGGCCGTGCTGCTGCTCTGGCGCCACCGCAGCAACATCGCCAACATCGCCAACGGGACGGAGTCCCGGATCGGCCGGAAGGGCTGATCCGGAAGGGGTCGCTCGGGGAGGGCCGGCTCAGACTGCCGCCAGGGCCTCCAGGGACCAGCGCGGGTGGACGGTGATGGCCGCCGGCTCGTGCTGCCCGGCGCCCAGGCGGCACCAGCCGGCGTAGGCGATCATGGCGGCGTTGTCGGTGCAGAAGGCCGGTCGCGGGTAGTAGACCCGGCCGCCGCGCTCGGCGGCGCGGGCGTCCAGCGTGGCGCGAAGGCGGGCATTGGCACTGACCCCGCCGGCCACCACCAGCGTCTCCAGGCCGGTGGCCTCCAGGGCCCGGGCCGCCTTGATGGCCAGGGTCTCCGCCACCGCCTCCTCGAAGCCGCGGGCGAGGTCGGCGCGCGCCTGGCGGTCGTCGCCCAGCGCCTCCAGCTCCAGCCGCACCCGGGTCTTCAGCCCGGAGAAGGAGAAGTCCAGGCCGGGCCGGTCGGTCATGGGCCGGGGCAGTCGGTAGACGCCCGGCCGGCCCTCCGCGGCCAGCGCCGCCAGGGCGGGCCCGCCGGGGTAGCCCAGCTCCATGATCTTGGCCGTCTTGTCGAAGGCCTCCCCGGCGGCGTCGTCCACGGAACTCCCCAGGAGCCGGTAGTCGCCCACGCCGCGGACCTCGGCCAGCAGGGTGTGGCCGCCTGAGACCAGCAGCGCAACGAAGGGGAAGGCCGGCGGCTCCGGCTCCAGCAGTGGCGCCAGCAGATGTCCCTCCATGTGGTGGACCCCTACCGCCGGCCGGTCCAGCGCCCAGGCGAGGCTGCGCCCCACCGTCGCCCCCACCAGCAGCGCCCCCACCAGGCCGGGACCGGCGGTGTAGGCGACGCCGTCGAGATCGGTGGGTGCGAGGCCGGCCCGGGCCAGTACCGTCTCCACCAGCGGCGTGACCCGGCGGATGTGGTCGCGGGAGGCGAGCTCGGGGACGACGCCGCCGTGCTCGGCGTGGAGGTCGGTCTGGCTGTGGACGACGTCCGCCTCCAGCCCCGCGTCGCCGTAGATGGCGGCGGCGGTCTCGTCGCAGGAGCTCTCGATTCCCAGTACGCGCATGGCGGGGAACATACCCGGGCGAGGGGATTCCGACAAGCACAGGCCTTGGCACGCGGCGGATTGCCTTCTACAATGCCCGATTCGCCCAAGTGAAGACGCTGAATCGAGGTCCCAATGCCCGAGGTACGAGTCAAGGAGAACGAGCCTTTCGACGTGGCGCTGCGGCGCTTCAAGCGCGCCTGCGAGAAGGCCGGAATCCTCTCCGAGGTGCGCCGTCGCGAGTACTACGAGAAGCCCACCGCCGAGCGCAAGCGCAAGCGCGCCGCGGCCATCAAGCGCTACCAGAAGAAGCTCTCCCGGGAGAACACCCGGGGCAAGCGCAAGTAACCGGGGGACACCGCCGTGGCCGAGGGCCTGAAGGAGCGTATCCAGGCGGATGTGAAGGACGCCATGCGGGCCCGCGACAAGGACCGCCTGGCGACCCTGCGCATGATCACCGCCGGCCTCCAGCAGAAGGAGGTGGATGACCGCGTCGAGCTGGATGACGCCGCGGTCCTCGCCCTGCTGGACAAGATGGCCAAGCAGCGGCGGGAGTCCATCGAGCAGTACGAGCAGGGCGGACGGGACGAGCTGGCCGAGCGCGAGCGCGCCGAGCTGGCCGTCATCGAGTCCTACCTGCCGCAGCCGCTCTCCGACGCGGAGCTCGATGCCCTGGTCACGGAGGCGATCACCGCCACCGGGGCCGCGGCCATGGCCGACATGGGCCGGGTCATGGGCGAGCTCAAGCCGCGCGTCCAGGGCCGGGCCGACATGGGCGAGGTGTCGGCGCGGGTGAAGGCCCGCCTCGGCGGCTGAGCCCGGGCGCCCCATGGCCGGGCGGATCCCCCAGAACTTCATCGATGATCTGGTCTCCCGGACCGATATCGTGGAGATCATCGGTGAGCGCGTCCCGCTGAAGCGCAAGGGGCGCGAGTACGCCGCCTGCTGCCCCTTCCACGACGAGCGCACCCCCTCCTTCTACGTCAGTCCCGAGAAGCAGTTCTACCACTGTTTCGGCTGCGGGGCCCACGGCACCGCCCTGGGCTTCCTCATGGACTACGGCCACCTTTCCTTCCCGGAGGCGGTGGAGGAGCTGGCCGGCCGTCAGGGGCTCGAGGTCCCCCGGGAGGGGGATGACGGCCGCCCGCCGGCCCCCGATCGGACCCCCCTCTACGAGGCGCTGGCGGCGGCGGCGGACTACTACCGCACCATGCTCCGCCGCCACCAGCAGGCCCACCGGGCCGCCAACTACCTCAAGGGGCGCGGCGTCCGCGGGACCACCGCCCGGGACTACGGCCTGGGCTTCGCCCCGCCGGGCTGGCGCAATCTCCTGGAGGCCCTGGGCGGCGGTGAACAGACCCGGGCGCGGCTGGTGGAGGCCGGCCTGCTCATCGAGCGCGACGACGGCGGCGTCCACGACCGCTTCCGCGACCGGATCATCTTCCCCATCCACGACCACCGCGGCCGGCCCATCGCCTTCGGTGGCCGGATCCTCGGGGACGGCGAGCCCAAGTACCTCAACTCCCCGGAGACGCCGGTCTTCCACAAGGGCCGGGAGCTCTACGGCCTCTACGAGGCGCGCCGCGCCCTGCGCCGGCTGGACCGGCTGCTGGTGGTGGAGGGCTACATGGACGTCATCGCCCTGGCCGGGGCCGGCGTCCAGCACGCCGTGGCCACCCTGGGCACCGCCACCACCGCGGACCACCTGGATCGCGCCTTCCGCCTCACCGGCGAGGTGGTCTTCTGCTTCGACGGCGACCGTGCCGGCCGGGAGGCCGCCTGGCGCGCCCTGGAGAACGCCCTGCCGGTCCTGCGGGACGGCCGCAGCGTCCGGTTCCTCTTCCTCCCCGAGGGGGAGGACCCGGATACCCTGGTCCGCCGGGAGGGGGGCCAGGCCTTCGGCGAGCGCGAGGCCGCCGCCGAGGCGCTGGAGGACTACCTCCTGCGTCGGCTCATCGAGGACCACGACCCGGAGTCGGTGGCCGGTCGCCGGGCGCTGGTGGCCGCGGCCCGGCCCCTGCTCGCCCGCGCCCGGGATGCGGTCCTGCGGGAGCAGCTCATCCGGGAGATCGCCGAGCGCACCGGCGTCGGCGCCGAACACCTCCAGCCGGCGGAGGAGGGGCCGGCCGGGCCCGCGGCCGCACCGTCGGCAGCCCCCGGGCCGGAGCCGGCCCCGCCGCCCCGCCGGCGACCGGCGGGCATGCCGCAGCCGCGGACCCTGGAGCGCCACGCCATCGCCGCGCTGCTCCAGGCCCCCCAACTGGCCGCCGAGGTCGACGAACCGGCACGGTTTGCTACGCTTGGAACGCCGGGGGGGGAGCTGCTGGCCGAACTACTTGAACAATGGCACGCCGACCCC
>JBNJED010000037.1:0-13164 GCA_051745535.1 Pseudomonadota bacterium
GAGCGGTTTTCGAACCTCCCCCTGCGCTCGGCCACCGAGGATCAGATCGTCGCGGCGATTCTGGGGGTGCCTTCGACTTAGCGCTGCAGGCCTGCGGTGCCGGGAGAGTGGTTCGCCCTCAGTACGTGACATCCACCCCAGTAGTGCACCGCCCGGGAAGTGTCGAAGGTCATGACGATGGCAATCCTTCCTTGTTGTGTCGCGGTCTCCGAGGACTTCTTCCGTCATCCGTGACGGCTGAAGCCCTCGGACACAACCAGCCCGAGCCCTCTCCGGAGGGCTACGGTCGATCGGAATAGATAGGCACTCCGGGGTGCTCTTCCAGCCCCGGACCCTGCGGGCAGGGATCATGAGACCGAAGGACCGTGAGGGTCGAAGGTCTCTGCCGAAAACCCGGTCGGCCCTGGGCGAGGAAGCCTGAACCGGCCCCTCGGGGCCGAGAAGCGGAGGTAACTCCCAATGCAGCAACAGCGCGTGTTCGTGCAGGACCCGGAGGGGAACCCCCTCATGCCGTGCCATCCGGCCCGAGCCCGGTGGCTCCTGCGGGCCGGCCGGGCCAGGGTGGTCCGGCGCGTCCCTTTCACGGTCCAGGTCCTTGACCGGGACCCGAAAGACTCCGCCGTCCAGCCGGTGAGTCTGCGCCTCGACCCCGGAGCCAAGACGACCGGCGTGGCCCTGGTCGCCGAAGGCGAACGGGGTGCCCGGGTCGTCTGGGCGGCGGAGCTCACCCACCGGAGCCAGGCCATCCGGGCGCGGATAACGGACCGGCGCATGTACCGTCGAGGCCGACGCTCTCGCAAGACCCGCCACCGGGCGCCTCGGTTCGACAACCGCACCCGGCCCGAAGGCTGGCTGCCGCCATCCCTCCGGTCCCGGGTGGACAACACCCGGACCTGGGCCGAGCGGCTGGCCGCTCGGGCGCCGGTCAGTACCGTGGTCGTGGAAACCACCCGCTTCGATGTCCACGCCCTGTCGGCGGGGAAGCCGCTGTCCGGGGTGGAGTACCAGCAGGGCACCCTCCAGAGTTGGGAGTTGCGGGAATACCTGCTCTACCGGCACAACCACACTTGCGCCTATTGCCAAGGCGAGAGTCGGGATCCGGTGCTGGAGATTGAGCACGTCCAGCCTCGCAGTCGAGGCGGCAGTGATCGCGTCGCCAACCTCGTCATCGCCTGCCGGACCTGCAACACCGCCAAGGGCAACCGCACCCCGGGCGAGTGGGCGGCAGCCCTGGGTCGAACGAAGCTCGACCAGGCCCGGGCGAAGGCGGCCTTAGCCATCGAGGCCGGCAAGCGGCCAACTTTGCGGGATGCCGCCGCCATGAATGCCTCCCGGTATGCCGTGGGCCGGGCCGTAAAGATCCTGGGACTGCCCGTGACCTTCACCAGCGGCGGCCGCACCAAGGCCAACCGGAGTAGTCAGGACTACCCGAAGGCCCACTGGATCGACGCCGCCTGTACCGGCCCCGAGGGCGGGAAGGTCTCCCTCAACCCCGAGGCCCCGGTCCTGTCCATCACCGCCACCGGCCGAGGCCAGCGCCGGGTCACCAAGCCTGACCGCTACGGCTTCCCTCGCGGGGCCGCGGGGCGCGTGAAGCGCGTCCAGGGCCTCCAGACCGGCGACCGAGTGCGGGCCGTGGTGCCCCGAGGCCGGTACCGGGGCACCCATGTAGGTCGCGTGGCCGGCGTCCGCGCCGATGGCCGGATGGATGTGGCCACGACCCGCCAGAAGTTCACGACCACCGCGGCCCGGCTCACCCGCCTCCAGGCCGCCGATGGCTACCACTACGAAGGGGCGGGCTTGTGACCGACCGCGACGAGACACCTCCCGGCGCACGACCTCCTGCTCCGCGCCGCTTCGCAGATCGGTCGGCGGGTCCGCCGACCTCCTTGTCGGCGTCCGTGGTGGATGGGCTTCGAGCATGGCCCGCGCCATTGTGTATCACCAAAGGCCACTTTGCTAATTACAAAGAGCGGCCTTGCCCATCCGTTAACGTCAAGGTTGCTTGTGTCCCATGTAAGGCCCTTTTTTGAACACAAAGGCCATCCAGAGTGGATTTACCCCGTTTCCTCGGACACCTTGAGCTCGCTCGGGGAGAGTGTGGCCGCTGAGCCGAATCCCGTCCATAATCGGCTCATGTAATGATTCGATTATGATGGTGTTCGGCTCATGTGCCTTTGGGAGCGGTCCCTTCGGGAACGGCTTGGGTGATGGGCATATGCCTGGACCGGGTAGGGCTGCGGGAAGGGGTAGCTGATGAGCAGAGGGAGGAGGCGGGGTTGGGTGTTTACTTCAGGAACTTCCGATTGGCCTCTCTGCGGTTTTTCGCGGCCTTGTAAAAGTTCTCGTGCGGAGCGATGTTCATAAGGGTGAGGATGAGCCTGCCCTCGTCCCATGCGTATCCGAGCAGAACCTCTTGACCATCCAGCTTGAATTTATGGACCCAGAGGTGGGAGAGATCGCCTCGCTTGCGTGTGCCCAACTCCGGGTCGTCGATGATCCGGCCAATTTCCTCGTCCACCCGTTCTTTGTGGCCTTCGCTGAGGCGTTTGAAGGCCTTTCTGAAGGTCGGAGTCTGCTGGACCTTAATCTCGCTGTCTGCGCACATAGTCCTCGACCTCCCCGGCGTCGAGTTCCGCGGTTGCGAGCAGGGCCTCCTTGATGAACTCGTAGGGCAGTTCGGGGTTTTCCTCGGCAATGCGACCAATCTGGGCCCAGTGCTCGATCTGCTTTGGCACGGAACGGTGGTTGGCATTGGCGTAGACCTGCGCATTCTGGACGAACCGTTCATCCATGCGGACGCTCTTGGCCATGATGGTCCTCTCTATAGAAGCGGATAGAATGTGGCCGCGCGCGATTAAAAGTCGCACAATGGCGTATTGTATGGCACCCGGCTGGGTGGTGGAAGGGTGTCCTGCGGAGGATTTGGAGTTGACCCGTTTCCTCGGAGACCTTGAGCTGGCTCGAGAAGAGTGTGGTGGCTTAGCCGGATCCCGTCCATAATCGGCTCATATCCTGATTCGATTGGAGTGGTGTTCGGCTCATGTCCCTCTGGGAGCACCCCGACTGGCCCGCTTTCCGCTGGGATCCCGCCACTCTGCAGCCGCGGCTGGATGCCGTGCGCCTGGCCCAGGGGCGGTTGCTTGGCCAGTCCGAGGCCGTGCTGGGTGAGCAGGAGCAGGCAATCGAGATCGACGCGCTGGTCCGGAATGCCATGCAGACCAGCGAGATCGAGGGAGAGCATCTGGCGGTGGTCTCGGTGCGCTCCTCGGTGGCCCGCCGGCTGGGTCTCGAGCGCGGCGGGAGCCCCGATCGCTCCACCGCGCAGACCGATGCCCTGGCGGCGCTCCTCGTGGAGGCGACCCGCCATCCGGAGCGGCCGCTGACCCGCGCCATGCTCTGCCAGTGGCAGGCGGCCCTGTTCCCGGAGGGCCCGGGCGTGGTCTCGCCCATCCGGGTCGGTGAGCTTCGTGGGGAGCAGCCCATGCAGGTGGTCTCCGGGCGTATCGACCGTCCCCGGATCCACTTCGAGGCGCCGCCGCGCTCCCGGCTGGAGGGGGAGCTGGACGCCTTCCTGGCCTGGTTCAATGCACCGCCGGTGGGGCTGGATGGCCTGCTCCGCGCCGGGATCGCCCATCTCTGGCTGATCACGCTCCATCCCTTCGACGACGGCAATGGCCGCGTGACTCGAGCGGTGACCGACCGTGCGCTGGCGCAGGCGGAGGGGCGGAGCATCCGGCTCTACGCCCTGAGTGCGGCCATCATGGAGCAGCGTCGGGACTACTATGGCCAGCTCGAACGGGTCCAGCAGGGCGATCTCGACATCACCGCCTGGTTGCAGTGGTTCCTGGAAGCCCTGGAACGCTCCCTGGAGCAGGCACTGGGGCGGGTAGGCCGGGTCCTGGAGAAGGCGCGGTTCTGGCAGCGCCACGCCGGCACCATCCTCCATGAGCGCCAGGTCCGGGCGCTGAATCGTCTGCTGGATCGCGAGGAGGGAGATTTCCCCGGCGGCATCAATGCCAGCCAGTATGGGGCCCTGGCGAAGGTCAGCAAGGCCACCGCGACGCGGGATCTTACCGACCTGTTGGAGAAGGGCTGCCTGTACCGCCTGCCGGGTGGGGGGCGGAGTACCCGGTACGAGGTTGCGATGGCCCCGGCATTATCCGGAATCTGAGACCGGCTCTCGAGCAAGAGTCATCCCGGACCGTCTCCGGCTACAAGCCCGGTTCCTCCCCGGAAGTAGCAGTGGGAGCCACCACCTCTACGCGGATCCAGAGTCCAGTTGCATCCGGGAAACAGATCCGCCCCTCCGCATCCACCATCTTCCAGTAGGAAACCACGGCGCCGGGCATCGGTGGGGCGATAAAATCGGCGGCGATCTCGGCCGTCTCTCCCGGGGTCGTATCCGGCACCGGCACCTCCTGGGATACCGGTTGCAGGGGCGGCGCTACTGAAAGCTGATCCCCTTGCCGGGTAAATACCTCCAGGGTCTCGTCCATGCAGCGTAATCTGCGTCCCTCCCACGGCACGGTCCCGATGTTCTGCACTGACCAGATCTTGCGCAGCGGTTCGTTAATCAGTACCAATGTATTGTCCGCATAGGTCACATCACGAACAAAAGAACTCTGGTCACCGGCCAGGGGGGAGCCCTCGCTGACGGGGACCTCCGCAAAGAGATAACGCAATAACAACAGCGGATGCACGTCCAGCGCCGTTGCTACGGCGACCACCGTCTGCAGGCTGGGATACTGCTTTCCATCCCGCCAGAACTCGTAGAGGGTCTGCCGGCCGATGTTGGCTCGGCGGCACACCTGCGTCAGGCTGAGGCCGAGTTCCCGAGCGCGGCGGCGGATGAACTCCTCAAGCGGGCTGCTTGTGGTTCCGGACACGGGGGACTCCTTTCCACAGCCCCTGAGCCATTGGCGCGGGCGTGCCATTCCGCGAGGCAATAGGGCTCGGGGGGAATAATGTCATCAAATCAATACGGGATTGTACTAGTTCTGTCCATTGCTGCGGTGAGTCGAAGCGCCATGGGGGACATGACAGGTAGAGTAAGAGTGCCATTCGCCACGAGGAGGCCGCCATGGCAGCCGTGGAATACCGCATCGAGGTCGAGCGCATCGACGAGCAGGGCAGCGTCGCCCGGACCGATACCACCGAGCTGGTACTGGATACGGCCAAGGGCGGGCGCGATGATGCCCTCGCTCCGCCGGAGCTGCTGCTGGCCTCCCTGGGGGCGTGCATGGTCCGGGGGATCCAGCGGGTGCGTCCGCTGGTGGGCTTCGAGCTGGAGGGGGCAACCATCGCCCTGCACGCGGTCCGACGGGACGATCCGCCCGGTATCGAGTCCATCGACTACGATATCGCCATCCGCGGCGATGCCGACGAGGACCAGCTGGAACTGATCCATACCAACCTGCGCCGCTTCAGTACCATCTACAACACCATCGCCGCCGGGACCCACCTGGACGGCGTGGTGCGGCGGGCGGAGGGCGGCTAGGCGGACCGGCCGTGCCCCGTTCCCGGGCTGCGGCCCTATACACGGTACCTTGCGGCCCGCTCGGCCAGTACCCGGGCGAGCTCTTCCAGGGTCTCGCCTTCCCCCGCATCCCGCCGGAAGGTGGGGAGTGGCCGGGGTTCGTTCAGGGCGATGCCGCGGAGTTCCGCCGGGACCCCGCCGTCTGTCCACCAGAGGGCGCCGGCGGCCACCAGGGCGATGGTCAGGGCCAGAGCCAGCAGGAGGGGATGGGGTTGCACGGGCGGCATGAACCTTGTGGCGAAACCCCCCAATTGTGCTAGCGTAAATACCACCCGTACCAGGGGGTATCGCCGGACCCGGATTCCCGCAATGCCCCGCTGACCCCACAGGCAGCCCTCTCAAGGAGCTTCTCCATGAAGAACTGGGTCTACAAGGTCAACGGGACGCGCGTCCTCGACCTGAATCCCGTGGTCTTTCTGACCTCCACGCTGATCATCGTCAGCTTCGTGGTCCTGAGCTTCATCAAGCTCGACACCATGGCGGCGCTCTTCGAGGCCACCCAGGGTTGGATTACCAACAAGACCGGCTGGTTCTTCGTCCTGGCCATCAACGCCATCCTGGCCTACGTGGTCTATCTGGCCTTCTCCCGTTTCGCCCACATCCGCCTGGGCGGGGACGATGCCAAGCCGGAGTTCTCCTACGCCGGCTGGTTCGCCATGCTCTTCTCCGCCGGCATGGGTATCGGGCTGCTCTTCTACGCCGTGGCCGAGCCCATGTACCACTTCCTCACCCCGCCCCACGGGGCCGAGCCGGGGACGGTGCAGGCGGCGGAGGATGCCATGATGACCACCTTCCTCCACTGGGGGCTGCACCCGTGGGCGGTCTACGCCCTGGTGGGGCTGGCGCTGGCCTTCTTCTCCTTCAACCTCAAGCAGCCGCTGTCGGTGCGGACCATCTTCTATCCGCTCCTGGGTGAGCGGATCTACGGCTTCTGGGGCCACCTCATCGACATCATCGCCACCGTGGCGACGCTGTTCGGCGTGGCCACCTCGCTGGGGCTGGGCGTCTCCCAGGTCAACGGCGGGCTGAACTTCCTCTTCGGGGTCCCCGAGGGGGCGGGGGTGCAGATCGGGCTCATCGCCGTGATCACCGCCATGGCCACGGTCTCCGTGGTGGCAGGGCTCGACCACGGCATCCGGCGGCTGTCGGAGATCAACATGGTCGCCGCCGGGATCCTGCTGCTCTTCGTCGTGGTCCTGGGCCCGACGCTGTTCATCCTCAACGGCTTCGTGGAGAACGTCGGCAACTACCTCAACGAATTCTTCCGCCTGGCCTTCTGGAACGAGACCTACTCGGCCGGGGACTGGCAGAACGCCTGGACCATCTTCTACTGGGGCTGGTGGATCGCCTGGTCCCCCTTCGTGGGCATGTTCATCGCCCGCGTCTCCAAGGGGCGGACCATCCGGGAGTTCGTCCTCGGGGTCCTGCTGGTGCCCACGACCCTGACCTTCATGTGGCTCTCCATCTTCGGGGACGCTGCCCTGTATTTCGAGATGGTCGCCGACAAGGGCATGGCCCAGGCGGTGGAGGACAACCTGACCACCTCCCTTTTCGTCCTGCTGGACATGCTCCCCTTCTCGGTGCTCACCGGCAGCCTGGCCGCCGTCATCGCCGGGGCGGCCGGGATCGTGGCGACGCTCATCATCATCACCTTCTTCGTCACCTCCTCGGACTCCGGCTCCCTGGTCATCGACATGATCACCGCCGGCGGCAAGACCGAGCCGCCGGTGGCCCAGCGGATCTTCTGGGCGGTGACCGAGGGCGTGGTTGCGGCCTCCCTGCTGGTAGCCGGCGGTCTGGGGGCGCTGCAGACGGCCGCCATCAGTACCGGTCTGCCCTTCGCCGTCCTGCTCGTCCTGCTTACGTGGAGCCTGCACAAGGGGCTGGCCAGCTACGTCGACCGGGGCGAGATGCCGGTCCCGCTGCACCGTCGTCGCAAGGCAGGTTGAACGCCCCGGCGTCGTCTGCACCGTCCTGTGCCCGCAGCGCCAGGCCGAAGCTGGTCGGCTCACGCAGTCGGCGAGGGTCTGGAGGCCATCCTCGCCGGCCTTGTGGGCGTGGTTCGGGTTAACCGGCTTGAAGGAGTCGATGTCGAGACTGCGGAGAGGCGTGTTGTAGTGCTGGCTGCGCCCCAGCTCGGCCTTCCGGGGGGTGTTTGCAGCTCAGGCGGTTGGCCAGGCCGGTAAGGCTTCGGCCGGGCCCGCTCATCGAAGGCGAGTGCCATTCCCCGCGCACCCTCGGCTTTACCCCGTCCCGGTAGTGTATTAGGTTGCTGCCACGATCAGGTGGGAGGGTGAAGATGGAGGCGGAGCAGTTCTTCCGGTCGCTGGGGGACGGGACCCGGTTGCGGTGCCTGATGCTGCTGCAGGCGGAGGGGGAGCTCTGCGTCTGCGAGCTGACCCACGCTCTGGATTTGCCCCAGCCCCGGATCTCCCGCCATCTGGGCCACCTCCGGGCCGCCAGTGTGGTCCAGGATCGGCGCGACGGCTACTGGGTCCACTACCGCCTCCACCCCGAGCTGCCGGAATGGGCCCGGGCGGTCCTGGCGGACACGGCGGCGGGCCTGGGCCACCGCGAGCCCTGGGCGGCGGATGCCCAGCGCCTGGACACCATGCCCGATCGCCCCACCAACCACTGCTGCGCCTGAGGACCATGGCCGAGTTCGCGGATCGCTTCGACGGCGCCTTCTCCGGGATCCTGCGCTGGCACCAGCTCGACGCCCTGTGGGAGCGGCTGCGCGGGGACCCCGAGGGCTGGTACATCTACCAGATCGGGGAGGGGGTCCCCGAAGAGCCACTGCCGGCCGCGGAGCTGCCCCCCTTCCTGGACGAGCTCGATGCCCTCCTGCGCCGGGAGCACGACGAGGACTTCTGCGGCATCGTCTACGTGGACGAGCCGGCGGACCCGGCGCTCATCAAGGTCTACGACCCCAACAACCTCGGCGCCTCCTGCGGCAGCAGCGGCAAGCGCATCCCGCCGCGCTGGGTGATCAGCCGGATCCCGCCGGAGCCGGTGGCCGACGACGCCCCGGTCCCCGGCAATCGCCGCCGCTGGTGGCAGCGGCTCATGGGGCGGGGCGGGACGTAGACCGCAGGCGTTCCCCGCTTGCATATTCGGGTTTCCGGATATATTCTTTTTGGCGTACATATTCGGGTATGCCGATATCCATGACTCGATCGGCATGCCCCCGATGCGGGAGGAGGTGCCATGAGCCACGACCGACCGGCCACCGCGGTCCCCGATGTTGCCGAGGGCATGGGCCCCTTCGAGCGCTACCTCTCCCTCTGGGTGGCCCTGGCCATCGTCGCCGGCGTGGTCCTGGGCCAGCTCGCCCCGGCGGTGCCCGAGGCGCTCTCGCGCCTGGAGTACGCCCAGGTCTCCATCCCGGTCGCCATCCTCATCTGGGCGATGATCTTCCCCATGATGGTCCAGATCGACTTCGCCTCCATCCTGGAGGTGCGGCGCCAGCCCAAGGGGCTGGTCATCACCACCGCGGTGAACTGGCTCATCAAGCCCTTCACCATGTTCGCCATCGCCTGGCTCTTCCTCATCGTGATCTTCGCCCCGCTCATCCCCGCCGACCTGGCGCGGGAGTATCTGGCCGGGGCCATCCTGCTGGGGGCGGCGCCGTGCACGGCGATGGTCTTCGTCTGGAGTTATCTCACCCGGGGGGACCCGGCCTACACCCTGGTGCAGGTGTCGCTCAATGACCTCATCCTGCTGGTCGCCTTCGCCCCCATCGTGGTCTTCCTGCTGGGGATCTCGGACATCACCGTCCCCTGGGACACGGTGGCCCTGTCGGTGGTGCTCTACATCGTCATCCCCCTGGCCGCCGGCTATGTCGCCCGGCGCGCCCTCATCCGGCGCAAGGGGCTGGCCTGGTTCGAGCACACCTTCCTGCCGCGGCTGGGCCACATCACGCCCGCGGGGCTCATCCTCACCCTGGTGCTCCTCTTCGCCTTCCAGGGGGAGGTGATCCTCAACCATCCGCTGCACATCGTCCTCATCGCGGTGCCGCTCATCCTCCAGACCTTCCTGATCTTCTTCATCGCCTACGGCTGGGCCTACGCCTGGCGGGTGCCCCACGCGGTGGCCGCCCCCGGGGCGCTCATCGGCGCCAGCAACTTCTTCGAGCTGGCGGTGGCCGCGGCCATCGCGCTGTTCGGCCTGCAGTCGGGGGCGGCGCTGGCCACGGTGGTGGGCGTGCTGGTGGAGGTCCCGCTGATGCTGGCGCTGGTAAAGATCGCCAACCGTACTCGAGGCCGCTTCCCGGAGGCGCAACAGCCATGAACATCCTCTTTCTCTGCACCGGTAACTCCTGTCGCAGCCAGATGGCCGAGGGCTGGGGGCGCCAACTGGGCGGCTCCGGTCTGGCCTTCGACTCCGCCGGCATCGAGGCCCACGGTCAGAACCCCCGCGCCATCGCCGTCATGGAGGAGGCCGGGGTGGACATCCGCGACCAGCACTCCACCCGCCTGAGCAGTGCCCTCCTGGACTGGGCGGACCGGGTGGTCACCGTCTGCGGCCACGCCGACGAGAACTGCCCCGTCCTGCCGCCGGGGACCGAGAAGGAGCACTGGCCCCTGGAGGACCCGGCCCGGGCCACCGGCAGCGAGGAAGCGATCATGGCGACCTTCCGCGCCACCCGGGACGAGGTCGAGGAGCGGGTCCGGGCGCTGGTGGCGCGCCTGACCGAATCCGACAACGCAACGGGAGGCTGACCATGTTCCAGGCGCTGGGCGACTGGTTCGCCTACGAGCTGCTGGGGCTCGCCGCCGAGGGCTCCCTGGGCCCGGCGGTCCAGTTCTTCGTCATGGATACCACCAAGATCTTCGTCATGCTGGTGGTGGTCATCTACATCATGGGCCTGCTGCGGGCGATGATCAGCCCGGAGCGGGTGCGCAACTACGTCAGCGGCAAGCCCAAGTGGGCGGCGCGCACCTCCGCCGTGGGGCTGGGGGCGGTGACACCCTTCTGCTCCTGCTCCTCGGTGCCGCTGTTCATCGGCTTCGTGGAGGCGGGGATCCCACTGGGGGTGACCTTCTCCTTCCTCATTGCCAGCCCCATGATCAACGAGGTAGCGGTGGTCCTGCTGGTGGGGATCCTCGGCTGGGAGCTCACCGCCATGTACGTGGCCGCCGGCCTGGTGGTCGCCTACGCCGGCGGCTGGGTCATGGAGCGCTTCCGTCCCGAGCGCTGGGTGGAGGATTACGTCTGGAAGATCCGGATGGGCGAGACCGCCGAGCCCGAGGTGGATACCAGCCTGGCCGGTCGCCACCGCTTCGCCGTGGGCGAGGTGCGCGAGATCGTCGGCCGGATCTGGATGTGGGTGGTCGCCGGCATTGCGGTGGGGGCGGCCTTCCACGGCTTCGTCCCCGAGCAGTGGGTGACCACCTACCTCGCCGGCGGCCAGTGGTGGACCGTCCCCGGGGCCGTGCTGCTGGGCGTGCCCCTCTACGCCAACGCCACCGGCGTCATCCCCGTCGCCGAGGCGATGCTGGGTAAGGGCGTGGCCGTGGGGACCGTACTGGCCCTGATGATGTCCATCGCCGCCCTCTCCCTGCCGGAGATGCTCATCCTGCGCAAGGTCATCCACTGGAAGGCCCTGGCCCTCTACGCCGCCGTGCTGGCGGTGGCCTTCATGCTGGTGGGCTGGCTGTTCAATCTCTTCGCCTGAGACGGCGTTTGGAACCCGAGGAGGACCGCATGACCGACAAGCCGAATCTCCACCCCTCCATCGTCTCCATGGTGTCGCTGGGGGCCTCCATCGCCGCCAACCACCCCTCCATGGGGCTGTGCCAGGTGTCGAAGCTGCGCGAGCTGGGGATCCCGGAGCACCAGATCGATACCGTCATCGAGGTGGCCCGCCACATCCGCGACGAGGCCGGCGACAAGCTCGACGCCGCCTTCGATGCCGAGGCCGGCACCGCGGCGGCCGAGGTTGCCACCGGTTCCGAGGGCGGCGGTTGCTGCGGCGCCGCCGAATCGGCGCCCGAGCCGGATCTCGAAGCGGCCCGGGAGGACGAGGGCGGCTGCTGCGGGACCACCGCCAGTGGCCAGTCCTGCTGCTGAACATGTCCATCTAAGGAGGTATAAGTCCCATGAGGAACATCAAGGTACTGGGCACCGGCTGTGCCAACTGCAAGCGGACCCTCGAACTCATCGAGAAGGTCGCCGGCGAGCAGGGGGCCGAGATCGAGCTGGAGAAGGTCGAGGACATCGGCGACATCATGAGCTGGGGAGTGATGTCCACGCCCGGCGTGGTTGTCGATGGGCAGGTGGTCCACAGTGGCGGCGTTCCCGACCACAAGACCGTGGCCGGCTGGCTCTCCTGAATCCCCGAATCGAGGTACCCACCATGTCCCTGAGAACCCTGGCACTGGCCGGACTGGCCCTGACCCTGGCCGCCTGCGCCGCCCCGGAACGCGAGACCCCTGAGCAGGTGGGGCCGCTGACCATCGAGTCGGCGGGTGACGGCATCTACGCCCTCGTCGGACCCACGGAGCCGCGAACCGAGGAGAATCTCGCCCTCAATGCCAACTACGGCGTGGTGGTCACCGACGACGGTGCGGCGCTTATCGACAGCGGCGCCGCCCCGGTGGCCGCCGAGACCCTGCACCGGGCCGTGCGGGCGGTCACCGACGAGCCGGTGAAGTGGGTCATCAACACCGGCAGCCAGGACCACCGCTGGCTGGGCAACGGCTACTTCGCCGAGCGGGGGGCGGAGGTCATCGCCCTGGAGCGGACCGTGGCGAACCAGAAGGACTTTGCCGACCGCCACCTGCCCCGGCTGGAGCGCGTCCTGGGGGAGGAGGCCGCCGCGGCCATTGAGCCGGTCCACGCCGATGATCCCGCTAGCGGCGACCGCCACCGGGTGGAGCTGGGCGGTCGGACCCTGGAGCTGCGCTACTTCGGCGACACCCACTTCCCCGGTGATGCCGTGGTCTGGCTGCCGGAGGAAGAGGTGCTCTTCACCGGGGACATGGTCTACGTCGATCGCCTCCTGGGCGTCCACGAGTGGAGCGACGTCGCCGCCTGGCAGGAGGCCTACCACGACGCCATGGAGACCCTGGAGCCGAAGACCATCGTCCCCGGCCACGGCGGTGTCAGCGACCCGGCGAAGGTTCGCGCCGAGACCGGCGACTACCTCGACTTCCTGGTGGAGAAGGTCGGTGGGGATGCCAAGGCCTGGGATCCCATCGACGAGGTCATGGACCGCTACCGTGAGGCCCCGGACTTCAAGCACCTGCGCCACTTCGACGACTGGCACCCCACCAACATGAACCGGACCTATCTCCAGTTCGAGGGGTGATCCGATGGTCCGGCGCGGATGGGTTCCGGCGCTGACCTTCGCCGTTCTGCCCTACACCTCGCCGAGCCGTATCGCCAAACGCTCCCAGCCCCTGGCTGCCTGTCCGAGGAAGGGCTGACGATCCCGCTCAGTCACGGTATAGACCGGGTTCAGGAATCCGTTGCCCCCAGTATATGGTACTGCTAGATTTACCCTGAATCCTTCGATAAGGAAAACGTAAAAATGGCGTCCGTAACGCTCTCCAGCAAGTACCAGATCGCGATCCCCAAGGCTATCCGTCGGGAGATGGATCTGCAGGCGGGGCAGCAATTCG
>JBNJED010000038.1:0-13024 GCA_051745535.1 Pseudomonadota bacterium
GGTGGAGCCAAGGCCCAGGAAGCCCATGCCGTGGCGGCGCTTGCCGAAGATCTCGTCACGCTGCTGCTCCAGCGGCAGGCCGTTGATCTCCACCACGTTATCCAGCATCCGGGTGAAGATGGAGACCACCTCCCGGTACTCCTCCCAGTCGAACCAGACCTGCTCGGTAAAGGGCTCGCGGACGAACTTGGTGAGGTTCACCGAACCGAGGAGGCAATTGTGGACCACCACCCCGTTCACGATGAGCGTGTTGGTCGACGGCTCCTCAATATCATAGACGGGCTGGACCCCCAGTGGCCGGATGGATTGGAGTCGTGCGGTGTGGGCCTCCCTGGGCGCGCGCCAACGCTGCTTTTCCATGAGATGCCGCTCCAGTAGGGCCTGCTTCGCGCTGTTGTATCGAAAACCGATGTGGCGATAGAAGCGATAGGAATCCTGCTGCTGCAGAAGCAATGAATAGAAGACATTCCCCTTCGAGATGGAGGAATGAATGGTCCCGTGGATCCCGAAATTGAGCAGCAACAGCTGGATATCCTCCAACCACTCGCGGGAGGCGGAAACCAGATTGACCAGGGGTTTCTCCTTGGCGATACCTCCATCCGCGCAGAAGACCGCCGTGAGAAAGGAGGCCTGCTGGACCGGGTCGCCCGACCAGATCCGGTCTGGGACACGGACCTCCGTGGAGCGGCATCCCCCAAGGCCGAGTTCGGCGCGGAGCCCCTCCACAGCCTTTTGGCGATAGCAGGCCAGGGAATAGACATCCCGCGCCTCCCCCTCGTAGGTCTTCCGCAGGGTCCCTCCCGTACCCGTCATGGCCTCGAACCGGGGGGCCAGTCGTTCCATGGCACCATCATCCTGATCGCTGAAGAGCATCCCGGCGGACTCGGTCAACCAGCCGTCCGCCAGCAGCCAGCCGTAAACCGCGCAGTCGAGATCCTCGGTCACCTCGGAGGAAGTGGGCAGGTTCAGTTCGAGCTCAGGCAGGACCACGCGGTAGCGACCGTTGCGGTGGTGGTTGTATCGGACCTCTTCGCCCACCAGTCGACCCAGTACTCCCGCGAGTTCGCTAGCAGTTGACTCGTCGGCATAGACGGCCCGACCAGACTTGTAACGACCACTGGTCGCCTGAGCCGCATAGGCATAACCCTCGAGCATCTCGCGCGAGACACCCTCCAGCGACAGCCCCTCGACTTCGGCGATAACGGGATGATGCCGGGAGATGAAGAGTCCTTTGGCTCGATCCCGATAATTGACCCGTAACCGGTCGAGCACCGGGCGCAGGAAGGCACGCCGGACCTGGCGGGTAATAATGATTTCGTCGCCACTGTAGCGCGGCAGCATGTAGCGCAGTATTCCCGCATGGAAGGGATCCACGAGGTCCAGCTCGTCCAGCTCCCGGGCCTGCATGTGGACCTCGTCTCCCTCGCTCAGATCTCCCGCCTCACGCCAGCCCGACGGGGTATAGACTTGGTGATCCGCAGTCAGCTCGATACGCTGCCCGTTATCGAAACGATACTCGAAGACCTCCCGTTCCCCGTTACTGATGAGGTTGCAGGGCCGGAGGTCGGTCTTTCCACCACTGAAGACGCTGTCCACCGCGATCTCCAGATCTTCTCCGGCTTGCACCAGGCGGTGTGCTTCATCGGTCCGCAGGACCCCGTGGTTCGTAGTAAGCCGCATGGCCCCGGTCCAGCAAGAACCATAAGGAGGAAGCGGCTGCTCTCCGCAGGGGTTGGTGGCCCGGATCTCCTCGCAGAACCAGTTGTTGTTCATCTCATTGACCTTGTCGATGAGGATGAACCCCGGCTCTGCGTAGTCGTAGGTGGAGGTCATGATCATGTCCCACAGGCGGCGCGCCTTGAGGGTGCGGTAGATCCGGCAGGCCACACGGCCCTCGTCGTCGACGATGTATCCCTCCTTCTGGGGCCAGTCGCGCCAGATGACCTGCTCCGGGTCGTGGAGGTCCAGGCCGTCCACTTCCGCCTCGGCCTCGGTGACCGGGAAGGCCAGGTGCCACCAGTCGTTGTTCTGCACCGCCTCCATGAACTCCCGGGTGATGAGCAGGGAGAGGTTGAACTGGCGCAGGCGGCCGTCCTCGCGCTTGGCGCGGATGAAGTCCATGACATCGGGGTGGCCGATATCGAAGGTCCCCATCTGGGCACCGCGCCGCCCCCCGGCGGAGCTCACCGTGAAGCACATGCGGTCGTAGATATCCATGAAGGAGAGCGGGCCGGAAGTATACGCCCCCGCGCCGGCGACGAAGGCGCCCCGGGGCCGCAGGGTGGAAAACTCGTAACCGATGCCACAATTGTGGATGACCATCAGGCCCGCTTCGCCGGCCACATAGTTGTGGTGTTTTTCCACGGTAAAGTCGTAGAACGTCTCACCGATATCCAGATCCCGGGTGATCGCTTCCACGGGCCGCAGCGTGCGAGCCAGGTCGAACCAGTGCTGGAGGTGGGGAAAACGCGCCTGCCAGCGATCCAGCCAGATCCGGCTGATCACCGACCGGCGGTGATAGCCATGGTAGAACCCGAGGCTCTGTCGCTCCTGGTGAGAGAGCGTCTCCACTTCCCCTTCAAGTGCGGAACGCAGCTGGTCCGGCATCACGTAGCGATCGTACTGCCCGGCCCGGGAACGGTGCTCGGCAATCCGCTTGCGCTTTCCGCTGTCTGCCATGAATGCAGCAACCCGCTCCAGGAAATCCGAATCGGAGATCTTGAGCATCGCGCCACCCGTGTCACGAACCCGATTGCCGCGATAGGCATGCTCACGCGGCTTGCGCCGGCTAACCGCGCCATGGACCCCGAACAGACCGAGGAGGCCGCGAAGCTGTTCGGCGAATGCCGGGCTCTTCATCGTGAGGGAGACACTGCCCCGCTCACGGGAAACGGTGCCATCGGTATCGATCAGACCCGCCAGGAAGGGCAGCAGATGGGACTGCGGATCCTCGGCGACCCAGGACGGCACGTGCAGCGATTTCGTCTTGCTACCGACCTGGTGATCAATGAATTCCACCGCGCGACTGGCCTCGAAACTGGCGACGGTATAGTCCCAGACCGGCGTGCCGTTCTCCGTGGCGGTCGAAACAACCCGAGCCCGGGAACCGCAGAATGCGTGGAAGAACTCGGCATACTGCTCGACAACCTCCCGTTCGGCGGCGCGGATCTTGAACACGAACCGCTTGCCCGCCGCCCGCGCCTTGTCCTTCCACGCCGTGCGCGTCGACTTGTATTCGAAGGCCTTCTCATAGGCGCTGCCATCGCCCAGATGGGCACCAGCGAACCATGCCCGCAGGGCGTTCGCAGAATCCGCCTCCCATGCCATGGTGTAGTGCACCAGCGCGTCATCCGGACGGACCTCGTCGGCCCGGACATAGACCGAGCGACCGTCGCGATAGACCAGGACCGGATGCTTGATGGACGTTTTCAGTGCAACGGCGTTGGAGCGGATCTCGATGTTCTCGGAGCGCGGGACACGGGTCTCCATGTGTTCCTCAATGGCACGCATCTCGAAACGCCCGGTGTCCCGGTCATAGCACAACATCTCCCGATGCTTTTCCTCCACGGCCCGTCGCGCGGTTACCGTCCCCTGCTCGGTCACGACCGTGGTATCGGGTGCCACGCAGCCGGCCTTCAGGGTCAGGCCCGCCTCGTGGACCTTCTCCAGGATGTCGTCCATGGAGTCGCGGATGGTCCCGGAGACGGTGCAGTTAATGGTGGAGGTGGAGGGCTTGTAGGCCCAGGCGCCGGCGTTGGAGGTGATGCGGCCGGCGGGGATGGCCCCGCGGCGCAGCGCCCAGAGGAACTGCTCGTACCAGTGCTCCTGCTTGTCGGTCTCCTCCACCTCGGCCAGGGCCCGCGCCACCCGTTTCCAGGTGTCGTCCACGGCCTCGTCCAGCACCTGGCCGTCCTTGGTCTTGAGGCGGTACTTCTTGTCCCAGATGTCCTCGGACGCGGGCTGGATCGGGATCTCCCGGACGTCCGTTGGCGTGGACTGGGGGCGCGGTCGGCTCATGGTTCTCTCCTTGACGAAACGGGCAACATCGGCTCCCTCTCGCGGAAGAGGGCGGCACAAGATATTGGGTCGAGATGCCGGCATTAAACCGACGTGGACGGCCAGGTGTCAATGCTATCGGCGGGCGATGATCAATCTCCCACCATCATCATTAGGTTTTCCTTATTATTCCTTTTTATCAATTACTTAAAGCATAGAAAGGCACGCCAACCGTCCGCAAGCCACTGTCTATACTGGCTTTTGTGAATCACCAGCGGGGCCCTTCACGGCCTCCTGGCAAGGTACAAGATGTTGGGTTGTTAGTTACCGCCAGACCCGGACGCTTGAAAGGGGCGGGTGGCGCCCCTATTCAGGGGGTGTAGGCAACGTAATCCGAATTGGGAGGTAAATGTCATGAACATGGTCCGTTATCGCCCCTGGAACAGCCTGGAGCAGATGCGTCAGGAGATGGATCGCCTCTTCGAGGACATGAACGAGCGGGAGGAGAGCGGCGGCCTGGTCGCCACCGACTGGGTCCCGGCCGTGGACATCCGCGACGAGACCAATCAGTGGGTCATCCACGCCGACATCCCCGGCGTGAAGCCGGAGGACATCGAGGTCGGCATGGAGAACGGCGTGCTCACCATCAAGGGCGAGCGCCAGGAGGAGAAGACCGAGGGCGAGGGCGAGTACAAGCGCACCGAGCGCATCCGCGGCTCCTTCTTCCGCCGCTTCACCCTGCCGGACACCGCCGATGCCGAGAACATCAAGGCGCGGAGCAACCACGGCGTCCTGGAGGTGACCATCCCCAAGCAGGAGAAGAGCCAGCCGCGCCGCATCGCCGTGGAGAGCTGATCGCCGGCCCGTCGGCGACCTCCCCGGGCGGGCCCGGCACGGCGGGGCCCGCCCTTTTTGTCCATCGATGACGGTGTGCCATGGAATACAAGGACTATTACGAAATCCTGGGCGTCTCGCGCGACGCCACCCAGGACGACATCAAGAAGGCCTACCGCAAACTGGCCCGGAAATACCACCCCGACGTCAGTGAGGCGGCCGATGCGGAGGAGCGGTTCAAGGAGGTGGGTGAGGCCTACGAGGTCCTCTCCGACCCGGAGAAACGCGCCGCCTACGACCAGCTCGGTAGCAACTGGCAACAGGGGCAGGACTTCCGGCCGCCGCCGGACTGGGACACCGGCTTCGAGTTCCGCGGCGGCGGCTTCGCCGGCGAGGGCTTCTCGGACTTCTTCGAGTTCGTCTTCGGCGGGGGCAGCCCCTTCGGTCCCGACATGGCCGGCGGGACCCGCGGTCGCGGGGGCCCCGGCGGCTTTCGCAGCCAGGGCGAAGACCACCACGCCAAGGTGGCCATCGACCTGGAGGACAGCTTCAGCGGGGCCACCCGGACCATCACCCTGCAGGTGCCGGAGTACGACCCCCAGGGCCGCCTGACTCGCCGCCAGCGCCAGATCGAGGTCCGCATCCCCAAGGGGATCACCAGCGGGCAGCGGATCCGGCTGTCCGGTCAGGGCGCGCCGGGAATGGGCGGCGGTCCGGCCGGGGACCTCTACCTGGAGGTGGAGTTCCGGCCCCACCGCCTGTTCCAGGTGGACGGCCACGACCTGACCCTGGATCTCCCCGTCGCCCCGTGGGAGGCGGCCCTGGGGTCGAAGGTCTCGGTACCGACCCTGGGGGGCTCAGTGGAACTCAAGATCCCCGAGGGGGCCCGCAGCGGCCAGCGTCTGCGGCTCAAGGGGCGCGGCCTGCCGGGCAACCCCGTCGGTGACCAGTACGTCCGCCTGAAGGTCGAGACGCCAGCGGCGAAAACCGAGGAGCAGCGCGAACTCTATGAACGGATGCGGGAGGCCTTCGACTTCGACCCCCGCGCCGACCTCAACCGTTGAAGGAGGTGACAGCCATGGATACCCGAGCCATTCGCCAACGCATGAACCGGGCCTGGGACTCCCTCGCCGAGGGATGGAACCACCTGGCCCAGCGCGCCAACCAGGCGTTGACCCGTTTCCACCCGGTTCGCCACCGCGGCGAGGAGGGGATGGATACCGCCCGGGAGCGCCACGAACACGCCGGCGCCGCTTGGGGGCTGCTGGCCGCGGAGGTTTCCGATACCGCCGACGAAGTGGTGGTGGAACTGGAGGCCCCGGGGATGGAGGCCGATGACTTCGACCTCCAGGTGGTGGAGGACACCCTGGTCGTCCGCGGCGAGAAGCGGGTCGCCAACGAGCGTACCGAGGGGCGCTATCACGTCATGGAGCGTGCCTTCGGTGCCTTCGAGCGCGCCATCCCGCTGCCGGCCCCGGTGGATGACCAGGGGGCGAAGGCGGAGTATCGCAAGGGCGTCCTCCGCGTCCGCCTGCCCAAGAGCACCACCGCTCGCCGGCGGCAGATCACGGTGGAGTCCTGACCGCCCGGCCTCGACGATAATACTTGACTCCTGCACTCAGGATTACTAGATTAGCCAGTGACGAACATCAGCGTTCGCTAATCAAAGCGCCCCGGGCGCAGGAGGTCGACCATGAGTCTGATCAACAACTTCCCCCATGATGGCGTCGTCACGGTGAATCGCGTGATCCTGAAGCCGGAGTACAGTGTCGAGGACCTGGAGGAGCGGGTCGCGATGCTCTGCGAGAACGTCAAGACCTACCACTCCGATACCGGCTTCGTCGGCGGCTTCGTTGCCCTGAACAGCGGCAACATCTCCAACGAGGGCTCCGGCGCCGGCCAGGCGGTGGAGTCCGAGCTGAAGGGCCGCGAGGCACTCATCATCACCTTCTGGCGGAGCTTCGAGGAGCACGAGGAGTCCCACAAGAGCGAAACCTTCCAGCCGCTCTTCGAGGACGTGCTGGCGCTCTGCGAGAACGGTAACGAGGAGATCGCCTACGAGATGCTCTGGTCCGGCGCGGCCTACTCCCCCGAGGAGGCTGAGCAGGCCCGGGCCGCCAAGGAGCGGGCCGCCTGACGCACCCACTCCCTCCCTGTCGACCGGTTCGCCGGTCCTTTCGCCCCGCCTCCCTCCCCTCGGGCGGGGCGCCTTTTTGTCCGGCCGCCGGTGACCGAGATGGCTACTCCTCGCGCCGCGCGGCGCAGTGGATGCACAGGGGGGCTGGCGGATCGGCGGCCAGTCGCGCCGGGGCGATGGGCTCGTCGCACTCGCGGCAGAGGCCGTACTCGCCCTCCTCGATCCGGGCGAGGGCGGCGTCGATGAGGCGCAGACGCTGCTGCGCCCGCTCGGCGCTGGCCTTCGCCATGGCCTGCCCCTGGAGGGCGTCCATCCGCGACAGGCGACCCTGGCGCTGCTGATCCAGCTCCACCGTCGCCCCGGCCTCCCGGCGCTCGGCCATGCCTTCGACCAGTTCCGCCCGCTCTCGCTCCAGGTCGGCCCGGCGGGCCTCTACGTCCACGCCTTCGTCCCTCATCGTCTGCCTCGCTCCTTCGGGGGCCCCAACGCAGAATGGCGGCCCGGAGGCCGCCATTCCATCACGCCGGTCGGACCCCTGCCAGGGGCCCGCCGCCCCATCAGGTCCGCTGGGCGCCGTGGTAGAGATTCACCACGTGGCGGGCCTCGGCGAAGAAGAGCCAGCGCTCCGTGGCGATGCCCAGGAAGGCGCTGGCCAGCGCCGTCCACGCCAGGACCGCATCACCGCCGCCTTCCAGGCTCATGGTGAGCAGGATGGCCGGCAGGATGAAGCCCAGGACGTAGACCACGCCCCGCAGGAGCCGGACCCGGCCCGGGGCCACCTCGTAGCCGAACTCGTCGGTGAGGAAGGTCCCGGCGGTGTGGCCCACGTCCAGCAGCCGCACCGTGGCGCGGGTGAAGCCGGTGGCGGTGTTGATGGTCACGCCGGTGGGCTTGCCGATCCAGAAGTAGTAGATGGCCTTGAGCACCAGGGCGACGGCGATGGCCGCCACCGCGATCTGGGCGGTCAGCACGCCGGCGGCCCCGTCGGCGGTGAAGCCCGCCAGGACCAGCGCGCCGAGCATGACCCCGAGGGCCAGGTAGTTGGCCGGGGTAAGCGCGGTGTTCCACTGGCGGATGGTCTTCAGGCAGGCGTAGATCATGCCGGTGGAGAAGACTGTGATGATGGCCAGGGCCAACGCGATCCAGCCCAGGACCATGGTCAGGCCGTTGTGCTCACCGCCGAGCAGCCAGAGGCCGCCCAGGTAGCCGATGGCGAAGGGGTAGTAGACCACGGCGAAGACCCCCTCCCGGGAAAGCCAGGAGGTCTTGAACCGGAAGAAGGCGCGCCAGGCGTTCTTCGGGTTGGCCAGGTGGCCGGTGGAGAGCATGAGCCCCACCGTGGTCAGCACCAGGGAGGTGATCCCGGCGGCGTAGAGGGTCTCGGGGCGCAGGCCGCCGCCCAGACCCAGCAGGTCCATGAGGACCAGCAGGATCATGAGGCCGAAGCCGGCCCCCGAGGTGACGGTGAAGAGGATGACCGATAGTGCGGGATGCATGTCGTGCCTCGCTGGAAGTCGTTAGCGCGGGATGGCCTGGTTGACCCACTCGTTGATGCGGTCCTTCAGGCTGGGCCGGTCGTCCACATCCTCGGTGGGCACCTGCTTCACCGGCCGCGGCGGCAGATACTGGTTGGTGGGGTTGTACCCCAGCTCCGGCATGAGGCCGTAGCCGCCCCGCTCCCGGACCAGCGTGGAGACGTCGGAGTCCGGGTCCCCGAGGTCCCCGAAGTAGCGGGCGTGGGCCGGGCAGGTGAGCACGCAGGCCGGCTGGCGCTCCTCCTGGGGGAGGTTCTCGTCGTAGATCCGGTCCACGCAGAGGGTGCACTTCTTCATGGTGCCGGACTCGCGGTCCAGCTCCCGGGCGCCGTAGGGGCAGGCCCAGGAGCAGTAGTTGCAGCCCATGCACTTGTCCTGGTCCACCAGCACGATGCCGTCCTCCTGGCGCTTCCAGGAGGCCCCGGTGGGGCAGACCGTCACGCAGTCCGCGTCCTCGCAGTGCATGCAGGACATGGGGAAGTTGATGGTCTTGTTGTTGGGGTAGTCCCCCACCTCGTAGTGGCGGATGCGGTTGAACCACACCCCCGAGGGATCCTTGCCGTAGGGCTTGTAGTCGGTGAGGGGGCCGGTGGTCCCCGAGGTGTTCCACTGCTTGCAGGCCACCGCGCAGGCGTGGCAGCCCACGCAGGTGTCCAGGTCGATTACCAGTCCGAGTTTCATAGGTCGGCTCTCCGCGCTGGACGCTCGATTATTTCTCGCCGCGGTTGATAACGTCGGTCATGGACCGACGCAGGTTCACCGCCTCGTGGGTGTGGTAGCGCAGGGTGTCGCTGGCCGGCTTCTGCCCCGGCAGCGGCTTGACCCGGTCGAACTCGGGCCAGATCCCCTCTTCCCCGGGGCCGGCGGGGTAGATACGGACCTTGAGGTCGTACCAGGCCGCCTGGCCGGTCACCGGATCGGAGTTGGTGATCCGCTTCTCGTCCCCCTTGGGCGGCAGCAGCTCGCTGATGAGGTGGTTCATGAGGAAGCCCTTCTGGCTCTCGTTGGCATCGTCGCTGAGCCCCCAGGCGCCCTTCTGCTTGCCGATGGCGTTCCAGGTCCAGACGGTGTTCTGGTTGACGCCCTCCATGAGCTTCACCTGGACGCGGATCTTGCCGTTGTGCGACTCCACCCAGGCCCAGCCCTCGTCCTCGATCCCCAGCTTCTCGCCCACCTGGCGATTCATGTAGAGGAAGTTCTGGGCCAGGATCTGGCGCAGCCAGGCGTTCTGGCTGTCCCAGGAGTGGTACATCATCATCGGCCGCTGGTTGATGGCGTGGAAGGGGTAGGCGTCGTTGTCGACGCGCTGCTCCTCCAGCGGCACGTAGTGGTCCGGCAGCGGGTCGAAGTAGTTCACCAGCCGCTCGCGGATGGCCGGGTCGTCGGGCTGCGGGCCGTCGTAGAGGCCCTGGCCGGCCAGCCGAAACTTCTGCAGCGGCTCGGAGTAGAGCTCCATGACGATGGGCTCCGAGGAGCCGTTCCAGCCGGACTCCTTGGAGAGCTCCAGGTAGTCCTTGTTGGCGAACTTGTAGAAGCGGGTGTTCTCCGGCAGGTGGTACTCGTAGAACGCCCCGTTCTCGATGTAGCGGTCCCACTGCTCGGGATTGGGCTCGCCCTTGAGGTCCTTGTCGCCGTTCTCGCCGCGCCAGCCGGCCAGGAAGCCGATCCCCGGGGACTTCTCGAAGTTGATGATGAAGTCCTTGTAGTCCTGGAACTTGCGGCTGCCGTCCTCCTTGGTGAAGGCGGGGAAGCCCAGCCGGCCGGCCAGGTCCACCAGCACCTCCTGCCACGGCCGGACGTCGCGGTCCGGCTCGATAACCGGCTGGCGGATGGAGTCCGCCGCCGAGTCGGGCTCGGAGATGGGCCGGTCGAGCATGGAGATGGTGTCGAACCGCTCCAGGTAGGTGGTATCCGGCAGCACCAGGTCGGCGAAGTTGACCATCTCCGAGTGGAAGGCGTCGGAGACCACCAGGTGCGGGATCTTGTACTCGCCATCCTCGCGCTTGGCGCGCAGCATGTCCATCACGTCCTTGGTGTTCATGGTGGAGTTCCAGGACATGTTGGCCATGAAGAAGATCAGCGTATCGATGGGATACGGATCCTCGTTGACGGCGTTGGTCACCACCATGTGCATCAGGCCGTGGGCCGAGATGGGCGCCTCCCAGGAGTAGGCGTGGTCGATGCGCAGCGGATTGCCGTCGTCATCGATGGCCAGGTCCTCCGGGGCGGTGGGGAAGCCCAGCGGCGGGCCGGTGAGCGGCGTGTTGGGCGCCGCGGTCTTCGCCGGCTTGATGCCCGGCGGGATGTGCTTGGGATAGGGCGGCTTGGCGCGGAAGCCGCCGGGGCAGTCGATGGTCCCCAGGATGGTCTGCAGCAGGTGGATCGCCCGGGCGGCCTGGAAGCCGTTGGAGTGGGCGGAGATCCCGCGCATGGCGTGCATGGAGACCGGCCGGCCGATGAAGCGGTCGTGCTTGCGCCCGGCCCAGTCGGTCCACTCCACGTCCACGGTGATGGTCTCGCGGAAGGCGACGTGGGCGATCTCCAGGGCCAGCCGCTCGATGTCCTCGGCGCTGACGCCGCAGATCCGGGCCGCGTTCTCCGGGCTGTACCGGTTGTCCAGGTACTTCTCCATCATCATCCGGAAGACGGTCTTCACCGGGCGGCCGTCGGGGGCGGTGTACTCGCCCACCAGCGCCGGCTTGACCTCCGGATCCAGGCCGTTGACCCAGTCCTCCTTCTCCAGGTCCCAGACCAGCGGGTTGCCCTCGTCGTCGCGGAGGATCAGGCCGTCGCCCTTCTCCCCGGGGGTGTTCACCACCAGGAAGGGGGAGTTGGTGTAGCGGATGAGGAATTCGTCATCCACCAGCCCGCGGTCCATGAGGACGTGGACCATGGAGAGCGCCAGCATGGCGTCGGTCCCGGGCCGGATGCCCACCCACTCGTCGGCGATGGCCTGGTAGCCGGTGCGCACCGGGTTGACGGCGACGAACTTGGCGCCGTTGCGCTTGACCTTCTCCAGCCCGATCTTGATGGGGTTGGAGGCGTGGTCCTCGGCGACGCCCCAGAGCATGAAGTACTTGGTCCGGTCCCAGTCGGGGTCGCCGAACTCCCAGAAGGCGTGGCCCACGGAATAGAGGCCGGCGGCGGCCATGTTCACCGAGCAGAAGCCGCCGTGGGCGGCCCAGTTGTAGGTCCCGAACTGGGTGGCCCAGAGGCCGGTGAGCGCCTGCATCTGGTCGCGGCCGGTGAAGAAGGCCAGCTTGGTGGGGTCCGTCTCCCGGATGTGCTGGAGCCGCTCGGTGAGCGTATCCAGCGCCTCGTCCCAGGAGATGGGCTCGAACTCGCCGGCGCCGCGCTCGGTCCCGGGCTTGCGCCGCAGGGGCTGCTGCAGCTTGGCCGGCGAGTTCTGCTTCATGATGCCGGCGTTGCCCTTGGCGCAGAGCACCCCCTTGTTGATGGGGTGGTTGCGGTTGCCGCGGATGAAGCGGACGTTGTTGTCCTCGACGGTCACCTCGATGCCGCAGCGGCAGGCACACATGTAGCAGGTGGTGTACTTCTGCTCCTGCCGGTCATGGTCCTCGAACTTCGGGAGGTCCTTGGCATGTACGGGGATCTCGGACAGCGAACTCATGGACGCACCTCTTCAGGGGGTTCGGGCGTCAGCCCGGACATGGATTAACGACGCAATTCTGGACGCTGGCGGCCCGATTCTCAATAAGATTCTTCTAATTCAGAGATAGAAGAAACTTATCCCCGAGAAGCGCCTTCGTCCACCTTCGCGATCGGTTTTCTCGACGGCCCGGCTGCGCTAGGATTCGCTATGTTCACTCATGCAGAGCGCGAGAGAATCGCGGAGAGCCCCATGGACCACGCGGAATCCCCCGCCCTCATCGACCCCTTCGGCCGCCGCATCGAGTACCTGCGGGTCTCGGTCACCGATCGCTGTGACCTGCGCTGCAACTACTGCATGCCGCGGGGCTTTCGCGACTTCGAGGTCCCGGAGCACTGGCTGACCACCGCGGAGCTGGAGCGCGTCGTGGGCGCCTTCGCCCGGCTGGGTACGCGCCGGGTGCGGCTCACCGGCGGCGAGCCCCTGGTCCGCAAGGAGCTCCCCGACATGGCCCGGGCCATCGCCGCCCTGCCCGGGATCCGGGACCTGTCCCTGTCCACCAACGCCACCCGGCTGCGGCGCCACGCGGAGGAGCTGCACGCGGCCGGCGTGGACCGGCTCAACGTCAGCCTGGACACCCTGGATCCGGAACGGTTCAAGGCCATCACCGGCGGCCGGCTGGACAAGGTCCTGGACGGGCTGGAGGCGGCCCGGGACGCCGGCCTGGGCCCGGTAAAGATCAACACCGTGGTCCAGCGCGGCACCAACGACGACGAGCTGGACGGCCTGGTGGACTACTGCATCGAGCGCGGCTTCACCCTGCGCTTCATCGAGACCATGCCGGTGGGCGACACCGGCCGCGAGGCCACCGACGACTACGTGGACCTGGCCGAGGTCCGGCGCAGCCTGGAG
>JBNJED010000039.1:0-13003 GCA_051745535.1 Pseudomonadota bacterium
GCCCCGACCACGAGTGGGACCTGCAGCCGGACCCACCGCTCAGCGTCGCCGATGTCCGGGCCCGACTGGCCGCCGGCGAGCCCCTCTGGCGCAGCGACTTCAGCCGCTTCGCCTTCTTCGATGAGGACCACGGAAGCCGCCTCTTCGTCGACGGTCACGAACACTGGTTGGCCGGTGAGCTGGCCCCGGCGGCGGCCTTCCTCTGCCACCACCGCCGCTATCCCGCGGCGGAGGTGGCCGAATGGCTGAGCGTGGAGGGCGTCCCGGAACTGCTGACGGAACTGGTGAACGCCGGGGCCCTCTACTTCCCCGAGGAGGCGTAGGCGCGGCACCCGTCTTCTGTCGGGAAAAGGCCTGGCGGGTGGTGCAGGTCCCGGCAGCCAGGTCGTCGGCAGGGATGTCTTCACGGCGTACCTGGCAGCCGGGACCTGCACCACCCTCGCCGAGCCAGCCGACCGTTCTGGCGAGACCGGCCAAAAAGCGCGACAATTTCGGGCCTGCACGCCCCCACCCCCAAGGAGCCCCGATGAGCGACGACCTGACCCGCGATGCCCTGCGCTACCACGCCGAGCCGGTGCCGGGGAAGCTGGCCACGGCGTTGACCAAGCCCTGCTCCACCCAGGCCGAGCTCGCCCTGGCCTACACCCCGGGGGTGGCGGCGCCGGTGCGCGCCATCGCCGCGGAGCCACTGGACGCCTTCCGTTACACCGGGCGCGGCAACCTGGTGGGGGTGATCAGCAACGGGACCGCCGTGCTGGGGCTGGGCAATACCGGCCCACTGGCGAGCAAGCCGGTGATGGAGGGCAAGGCGGTCCTGTTCAAGCAGTTCGCCGATATCGACGTCTTCGACATCGAGGTGGAGGCCGAGGACCCGGACGACTTCGTGGAGACGGTGGCCCGGCTGGGCCCGACCTTCGGCGGGATCAATCTCGAGGATATCGCCGCCCCCGCCTGCTTCGACATCGAGCGGCGCCTGGCCGAGTGCATGGATATCCCGGTCTTCCACGACGACCAGCACGGTACCGCCGTCATCGTCGCCGCCGGCCTGCTCAACGCCCTGGAGCTCCAGGGCAAGGCGCTGGCGGATGCCCGCATCGTCTGCCTGGGCGCCGGCGCCGCCGGGATCGCCTCCATGAACCTGCTGCTCAATCTGGGGGCCCGGCCGGAGAACCTGCGGCTGGTGGACCGCAAGGGGGTCATCCACGCCGGCCGCGACGACCTCAACCGGTGGAAGGCGGCCTTCGCCGTGGAGACCGGGGAGCGGACGCTGGAGGATGCCCTGAGCGATGCCGACGTCTTCATCGGCGTCTCCGGCCCCGACCTGCTCACCCGGGAGATGGTGGCGAGCATGGCCGCGGGCCCGGTGGTCTTCGCCCTCTCCAACCCGGATCCGGAGATCCGGCCGGAGGTGGCCCGGGCGGCGCGTGACGACCTCATCCTGGCCACCGGGCGCACCGACTACCCCAACCAGGTGAACAACGTCCTGGGCTTCCCCTTCATCTTCCGCGGCGCCCTGGACGTGCGGGCTTCCGCCATCAACGTCCCCATGACCACGGCGGCGGTCCGCGCCCTGGCCGAGCTGGCCCGGGAGCCGGTGCCGGCGGAGGTCCTCACCGCCTACGGCCGGGAGGATCTCGCCTTCGGCCCCGACTACATCATTCCCACGCCCTTCGATCCTCGCCTGGGCGAGCGCGTGCCCGGCGCCGTGGCCCGGGCGGCGGTAGACAGCGGCGTCGCCCGCGTCGAGCTACCGGCCCGCTACCAGACCTGATCCACCACCGCCTCGGCGATCCGCTCGGCCACCTTGCCCCGGGGCAGGACCTGATCCGCCCCGGCCGCCTTCGCCGCCCGCAGGGACTCGCCCTCCACGTGGGGGCCGAAGGCGGTGATCCGGGCCTCGGGGAAGCGTTCCCGCCAGGCGGTCACCCCCTCCGGCCCGGCGCCGGTCAGGTCGACGACGATGCGATGGGGACGGGCGTCCGGCTCCGCGCCACTGCTCACCGTGGCTCCGGCCGTACGCCAGCGCGACTCCAGGCGGACCCGGGTCATGAGATCGGGGGTATCCAGGTGGATGTGCACGGCAGCCTCCGGAAAGGGAATTTCCGGCAGGCTACCGCGCCCGGGGCAGGAGGTCACCCCGCCGACGGCGGGGTGATGGGGGCTACTTCTTCTTGAGCCGGTTGATGCCCAGCATGCGCAGGACGTACTTCTCGTAGATGGGCTCGGAGTGGCCCGTCTTCATCTTGCGGATGAAGTACTTCTCGAAGGCGATCTTGGCGTAGTGGACCCACTTGCCCTTCTTGGACCAGGTGACATTCCGCGGCGGGATCTGCGGCAGGGCCACGAAGGCCGCACCGGTGTCCCCGAGGTCCGCCAGGCAGATGGCCGACCAGGTGCCCTGGCTGTTGCAGCCGCCCTTGCCCTCGACCTCACCGGCGATGTTCTCGACGATGGCGGTGACCATGGACTCGATCATGTAGCCGGTCTTGGGGGCGCCGGTGGCGACGGTGGTCTGCTCCACCGGCGGGATGGCCACGCAGACCCCGGCGGAGAAGATGTTGGAGTAGGTGGGATTGCGCTGGCACTCGTCCACCTTCACGAAGCCGCGCGGGTTGCACAGCCCCTCCACCTCGGCCACCGCGGGGACGCCACGGAAGGCCGGGAGCATCATGGAGTAGTTGAAGGGGAGCTCGTGCTCCTTGAGGACCTCGCCCTTTTCGTCCATCTGCGTGACGAACATCTTGCCGTCTTCCACGCGCTCGGTGCGGGCGTTGGTGATCCAGTTGATGTGGCGCTCGCGCAGCTCGTGCTCCAGCAGCCCCTTGGAGTCGCCCACCCCGCCCAGGCCCATGTGGCCGACATAGGGCTCGGAGGTGACGAAGGTGATCGGGACCTGGTCGCGCATCTTCCGCTTGCGCAGGTCCCGATCGAGGATCATGGCGTACTCGTAGGCGGGCCCGAAGCAGGAGGCGCCCTGGACGGCGCCGACCACCACGGGGCCGGGGTTCTGCAGGAACTCCTCGTACTTCTGGTAGGCGGTCTCGGCGTGGTCGATGGTGCACACCGACTGGGTGTAGCCGTCATGGGGACCGCTCCCGGGGACCTCGTCGAAAGCCAGCAGCGGGCCGGTGGTAATGACCAGGTAGTCGTAGTCCACCGTATCGCCGCCGGCCAGGGTCAGCTGGTTGGCCTCGGGGTCGAGCTTGTCCACGCGGTCGGCGATGAAGTTGATGCCCTTCTTCTCCACGTACTGGCGCAGCGGGAAGGTGGTGTCATCGCGGTCGCGCCAGCCGACGGCGACCCAGGGGTTGGACGGGACGAACTGGAAGCTCTCCGAGGCGTTGATGAGCGTGACCTTGTGGTCGCGCCCAAGGGCCTCGCGCATCTCGTAGGCCGCCGGCGTACCACCGGTGCCCGCCCCCAGAATGACGATATGAGCCATGCGTGGTTCTCCTGCTGTTGTGGGAGAGGTTCTTGAGCCCGTTGCCGGGTGCCTCCCCTCTGTTGGGTGTTCTTCTCGGGCGGGGCGGCCCCGTCCGCGCCATCAGAGCGGCCGGGTCAGGGTGAAGGCGCCCCGGATGTCTCCCTTCTCGAATCCGCGGGCCTCATCCTCAGGGTAGTGCTCATCGAGGGTTTCCTGAACCGATGCCGGAATATTCTCTCCGTGGCAGGTCAGGCAGACCTCGCCGGTGGGGATGGCCTTCATGTAGCGGAACTCGCGACCTCCATCCTCGGTCCGGTGGACCTCGAAGTGATCGAGCTTCTTGGGGTCAACCCCCTTTTCGGCCAGCTCGTCGAAACGCTGCAGGACCTCTCGCTCCCAGTCGTCGGGGGCATTGTCGGGATTGCGCACCTTGAGGCTGGTCCGCGCCACCTCGCCGCCGTAGGCGTCGGAGGACTCCGACGCGATCCGCGGCGCCGCCTCGTTGCAGACGCCGATCCCCTCAGTCGGCCCGCCCTCCTGCATGGCCGCCTTGAGTTCCCCTTGCAGGGATTTGGCAAAGTCCTTGATCGTCGCCCGGCTTTCGGCAACGTTGTCATCCACTTTCTGTCCGAGATCGGCCGCCGAGGCAGTGCCGATGAGGGCCAGAGAGGTAAGGGTCAGGATGGTGCGTTTCATGGTGCATTCCTCTGGTTGGGGAAGGGGTTGTTCCGATGGTGTCCGGCCTGCGGCCGCTGACTGCATTCCCGGTTGAAGGCGGCGATGTCGGGCCGCAGGCCCTGGTCGTCGTCCAGGTGGCGGACCCGCCAGGGCCTGCGCGCCTGCCCGGCCCCGGCACGCTCCTCGCCGATGGTGGTGACACGCCGGCCCCCGGGGCAGGCGCCCGGGAAGACCACGGTCTCGTCCGGGAGGCGGAAGATACGGCCCTCGATGACCGCCCTGAGGGAGCGGGGATCACCCCCCGGGCCCAGCGGTCCGCTACCACCCGGCCAGATTGTGTCTCCGGAAAAGAGCCGGTCGCCCCAGATGAGGGCGCTGGCGCCGGGGCAGAGGCCGGGGACGTGGAGGAAGGTGATGCTCTCCTCACCAAGGTAGAAGGCCTCGCCGTCGGCCGGCTGGAGGTCGGCGCAGGCGATCCCGGTGTCCGCGTGGGCCACCACCCGGGCCTCGGTCTCCCGCTGGAGCCAGGCAGCCGCCGAACGCTGGGCGACATGGAGGCGGGTCTCGAAGAGGTAGTACAGGTCCAGGCCGAGTCGCCGGATCTCCGACAGGCAGCCCTCGGCGATCCCCTCGTGGACATCGACCACTGCGGCGGCCCGTGTCACCGGGTCGGCCAGGAGGTAGCCGCAACGCTCGCTGTCGGTATCCAGCCACTGACGGAAGATCATGGCGCGCCTCTGCAGGGTTTCTATAGTTCTAGCAAACCGAATGCCATCACACAGGGGGCACCATGGCGCCGCGATGAACCGGACGGCGAACCGTCGACTGTCACACGAGGCAGTCGCACCCTTGCGACCCCTGACATTCCCGACATAGCATGAACCCATGACGTCACCCTCCACGCCCCTCCCCGAGCCGCGCCCGCCGCGCCAGCTGCGACCGGAGATCACCGGCATGCTGGATACCTTCCGGGAGCCGGCCATCCTCCTGGGGCTGGACTACCGCATCATCGCGGCCAACCAGGCCTATCGCCGTACCTACGGCGACGGCCACCCCCTGCAGGAGCGCCACTGCTACGAGGTCTCCCACCACTACCAGGTCCCCTGCGACCAGGCCGGGGAGAACTGCCCCCTCAAGGCGAGCCTCCAGGAGGGCGCGCCGCAACGGGTCCTCCACCTCCACCATACGCCCCGGGGTGAGGAGCACGTGGACGTGGAACTCTTCCCCATCCGCGGGGACGACGGCGAGATCCACTACTTCGTGGAGGTCATGCACCAGGCCCGTTCGGCCAGCGCCCGGGTGGATGGGGAACCGGGCATGGTGGGCCGGTCGGCCCCCTTCAACCGGATGCTGGAGCTCATCCAGCGGGTCGCCCCGCGGCGGACCACGGTGCTGCTGCTCGGTGAGTCCGGGACCGGCAAGGAGCTGGCCGCCCGGGCGGTCCACGAGGCCAGCGACCGCGCCAGCGGGCCCTTCGTCCCGGTGGACTGCTCCGGCCTCACCGAGACCCTGTTCGAATCGGAGCTCTTCGGCCACGAGAAGGGGGCCTTCACCGGGGCCCAGTACCGCAAGACCGGGCTGGTGGAATCGGCCCGGGGCGGCACCCTCTTCCTGGACGAGGTGGGGGATATCCCGCTGGACCTGCAGGTCAAGCTCCTGCGGCTGCTGGAGACCAACACCTTCCGTCGGGTGGGCGGCGTGGAGCCGCAGAAGGCCGACTTCCGGCTGGTCTGCGCCACCCACCGGGACCTGCGTTCGATGATCCAGGAGGGGACCTTCCGCGAGGACCTCTACTACCGGATCAGCGCCTTCCCCATCCACCTGCCGGCCCTGCGCGAGCGCCACGACGACATCCCGCTGCTGGCCGACCACCTCCTGCGCCGGCTCGACCCCGACCACGCCTTCGAGCTGGCCCCGGAGGCGGCGGCCTGTCTGTCGGCCTACGACTTCCCCGGCAACATCCGCGAGCTGCGCAACATCCTGGAGCGGGCCAGCGTCCTCTCCGATGACGGCACCATCCGCCCGGCGGACCTGCCGCCGGAGTGCGCCTGCAGCGGGGACGGGGAGCTGGCCCCGGGCCAGGACGACGCCATCATCCCCCTGGACGAGGCGGAGGCGCGCTACCTGCGCTGGGCGGTGGCGCGCTTCCCCGGAGAGCGGCGTGAGCTGGCGCAGCGGCTGGGGATCAGCGAGCGCAGCCTCTACCGCAAGCTCCAGCAGCTGGAGCAGCGCTAGGACGGAGCCCGCAATGGCGGCCGGGTGTCCTCGGCCGGGCACTGCGCTATCATCGCGCGCCAGAGAGCAACCACCAGCCAGAGAGGCGTCATGAACGACCCGTTCCCCGGCCCTGCCCAACGCACCACCCGCGCCGTCCGCGTCGGCAACGTCACCATCGGCGGCGGCCACCCGGTCGCCATCCAGTCCATGACCAATACCGACACCGCCGAGCCCGTGGCCACCGCCATCCAGGTGCGCCAGCTCGCCGAGGCCGGCTCGGAACTGGTGCGGATCACGGTGAACTCCGAGGAGGCGGCCGCCGCCGTGCCCCGCATCCGCGAGGAGATGGATCGGATGGAGGTGACGGTCCCGCTGGTGGGGGACTTCCACTTCAACGGCCACAAGCTCCTGGACCAGGAGCCGGCCTGCGGCGAGGCACTGGACAAGTTCCGGATCAATCCCGGCAACGTCGGCCGCGGCAGCCGGCGAGACGACAACTTTGCCCGCTTCATCGAGCACGCCTGCCACTTCGACCGGCCGGTGCGCATCGGCGTCAACTGGGGCAGCCTGGATCCCTCGGTCCTGGAGCGGCTCATGGACGCCAACGCCGCCCGCCCGGAGCCGCTGCCGCCCGAGGCGGTGATGCGCGACGCCGTGGTCACCTCGGCGGTGGAGAGCGCTGCCCGGGCGGAGGAGCTGGGCCTGGGCGGGGACCGGATCATCCTCTCCTGCAAGATGAGCGGCGTGCAGGACCTCATCGCCGTCTATCGGGACCTGGCCAGTCGCTGCGACTACCCGCTCCATCTGGGCCTCACCGAGGCCGGCATGGGGACCAAGGGGATCGTCTCCTCGACGACGGCCCTGTCGGTGCTGCTCCAGGAGGGGATCGGCGACACCATCCGGATCTCCCTGACCCCGGAGCCCGGCGAGCCGCGCACCAGGGAGGTAGAGGTGGCCCGCCAGATCCTCCAGAGCCTGGAACTGCGCAACTTCGCCCCGGCCGTGGTGGCCTGCCCCGGCTGTGGCCGGACCACCTCCACCTACTTCCAGGAGCTGGCCCGGGATATCGAGGCCTACATGGGCGAGCGCATGCCGCAATGGCGGCAGGCGTATCCCGGCGTGGAGGGGATGACGGTGGCGGTGATGGGCTGCGTGGTCAACGGCCCCGGCGAGAGCCGCCACGCCGATATCGGGATCAGCCTCCCCGGCACCGGCGAGACCCCGGTGGCCCCGGTCTACGAGGATGGCGAGAAGACCGTGACCCTCAAGGGCGACCACATCGCCGAGGAGTTCCAGCAGCGGCTGGAGGCGTACGTCCACCACCGCTTCGGCGACCAGTAATGCCGCTCACAACCCCTTTCAAGTCAACATCCTGAAAGGGTTCCTTCACGCGAATCCTCAGGCCTGGCGGGACTCCGCCAGGGCCATCATCTCCCGCAGCCAGGCGGGGATGTCCCGGGGCACCCGGGAGGTAACCAGGTTGCCGTCCACCACCACCTCCTCGTCCACATAGTCGCCGCCGGCCGCCGGTACCGCCTCGCGCACGTCGGCGTGGCCGGTGAGGGTCCGGCCGCGGACGCGGTCGGCGGAGACGAGGATCTCCGGGCCGTGGCAGATGGCCGCCACCGGTTTCCCGGCATCCATGAAGTGCTGCGTGATCGCCTGGACGGCGGGGTCGTCGCGCAGCGCCGCCGGCGCCTTGCCCCCGGGCAGGACCAGCAGATCGAAGCCAGTCGGGTCCACGTCGGCCACAGACCGGTCCACGGCTACCTCGTAGCCCTTCTTGCCGGTGATGGGGTCGGTCGCCGGTGCCGCTACCGTGACCTCGTAGCCGGCCTCCAGGAGGCGGTACTGGGGGGCCAGTAGCTCCACGTCCTCGAACTGGTCGGCGCTTAGGATCAGGGCCTTCATGGGCATTCTCCTTGTCAGGGGTAGAGTCGGGTAGCGGTGGTTGTGCTGCCGTTGAGATGGGAGCGCCGTGGCCGCCCTTCAAGCCCGGGGCCCCGATTGACCGGTCTTCGGGCAGGGACGATTTGCCACCGGCGGCGGGACTGCTATCGTGGAGGTTCCCGTACGGAAGCGAATCCTTGTCACGCCGCCGCCCCGCGTTAGCCGCCCTCCGCTACACCCTGGCCATCGGCCTCGGCGTCATCGCCATGGTGCAGACCGGGCTCGCCGCCGTGGAGATCCGCGTGGAGGGGCTCGAGGACTCGACGCTGCACGACGCCGTCATCGCGCGCCTGCCGCTGCAGCGCTATCGCGATGATACCGACCTGTCACCCGCCGACATCCGCCACCTCCACGGGCGCGGACCGGCGGCCATCCGTACCGCGCTGGAGCCCTACGGCTATACCGACCCGGCCATCGAGAGCGACCTGGAGGCCCTGGAGGGCGACGACTGGCGCGCCACCTACCGGGTGGACCCCGGCGAACCGGTGCGCGTGGAATCGGTCACCATCGAGCTCACCGGCCCCGCCGCCGACCACCCCGAGCTGGACGAGTGGCGGGAGGCCTATCCGCTGGCCGTCGGCGACCGCCTGGACCACGCGGCCCACGATGACGCCCGCGACCGCCTGGAGGCCCTGGGCCGGGAGCTCGGCCTCTTCGAGGCGGTCTTCGAGCAGCGGCGCATCGAGGTGGACCGGGCGGCCGGGACGGCGGACATCACCCTGCACTACCGGACCGGCCCCCGCTACCGCTTCGGGGAATTCGACTTCTCCGGCAGCAGCCTCGGCACCGATCTCATCCACCGCTTCGCCCCCATGGAGCCCGGCGACCCCTACCACGGGAACCTGCTCATCGAGCTCCAGCGGGCCCTCCTGGACAGCGACTACTTCTCCCGCGTGGAGGTCATCCCGCAGCCCCGTGAGGGTGAGCCGGTGGTCGACCTCCAGGTGAACCTCACGGACAACCTCCCCACCCGCTACACCGCCGGTGGCGGCTACGGCACCGATACCGGGCCGCGGGTCCGGGGCGGGATCGAGCGCCGCTATCTCAATGCCGCCGGCCACCGCACCGGGGTGGAGGCGCAGGTCTCCGCCATCAGCCGGGAGGGGGCCGCCTGGTACCGCATCCCACTCGCCGATCCGCGGCGCGAGGAGCTGGCCGGCCGCGCCAGCCTGGACGAGACCCGCACTGATACCTCCGAGCACACCCGCGAGCAGCTCCGCGTCGCCCTGACCCGGGTCCCGGGCCGCTGGTCGCGGACGATCTCCCTGGGGCTGGAGCGGGAGCGCTACCAGGTCGCCGGCGAGCGCGACCAGAGCCTGCTGCTCATGCCGGGGATCCAGTGGCAGCGAACCCAGGTCCACTACACCGGAGGCCGGGCCCACGGCTGGCGGGCCGATTTCGCCCTGCGCGGGGCCAGCGAGAAGGTGGTCTCGGATACCGACCTGGTCCGCGGCGATCTCCGGGCCGGCTGGGTGCTCCCGGTGACCGAGCGCCACCGCCTGCGCCTGCGCAGCCGGCTGGGCGGGACCGCCCTGGCACAGACCGAGGACCTTCCGGCCTCTCTGCGTTACTTCGCCGGCGGCGACCGCACCCTGCGCGGTTTCGGCTACCAGCGCCTGGGGCCCACCGATGACCAGGGCGAGGTCACCGGCGGCAGCGCCCTGGCCGTGGTCGGCGTGGACTACGAGCACGCCCTGGGGGAGAGCTTTTCCGTGGCGGCCTTCCACGATGCCGGCAACGCCTACGAGCGCGACGCGGCCAACTTCCGGCGCAGCGCCGGGGCCGGCCTGCGCTGGCGCCTGCCCATCGGCACCCTGGCCGTGGACTTCGCCCGGGCGGTGGATACCGAGGCCGGCTGGCGCTTCCACCTCTACCTGAGGCCGGATCCGTGATGGCCGGCGTTCTGCTCACACGGCTGCAGCACCTCGCCGCCCTGGCGGGGAAGGGGCTGCTGCTGGCCGTGGTCCTGGCGCTGGCGGCCGCCGGCGTCGGGCTGGTCACCCTCCTCCACCACCCGGCCGCCCCGGGCTGGGTCGCCGGATGGGCCGGGGAGATCACCGGGGGCCGCCTCACCGTAGAGGAGGCCGAGGGGCGCCTGGCCGGCCCCCTGCGCCTGGAGGGGGTCCGCTGGGAGGACGAGGCGCTGACCGCCGGTGCCGCCGGCATCGACCTGGACTGGCGCCCGCTGGACCTCCTGGCCGGCCGTGTCCGCATCCACCGCCTCCACGTCCAGGGCCTTACCGTCACCACGCGCGGGGGCGAGACGGGTCCGGCCACGGAGGGCCAGCCGACCGCCTTCCCGGAGCTGCCGGCCCTGCCCCTCGCCCTGGACATTACCGGGGCGCGCGTCGCCGCCGACCACTTGCCCGGCCTGGAAGGCCCCCTCCACCTCCGCCTGGCGGCCGGGGCCGGCGGGACCCGCCTCCGGGACCTGACCGCCACCCTGCGCCACCGGGGCGCCCGCCTGACCTTCGCCGCCGAGGGGGACTGGCGCCAGCGGGCCCTGGAGGCCCGCCTGCGGATCGACACGCCCACCCCCCTGGGGCCGGCCACTGCCCGCCTCGACCTGGCCGGCGACACCGACGAGCTCCGGGTGGAGGGGCGCGGTTCCGGCCCGGCCCGGGTTCGCCTGGAGGGCCGGCTGCGGACCCTCCTGGAGGACCCCACTGTCGACCTGACCCTGCGCGCCGATCGCCCCGGCCCCGCCCTCCAGGAGCGGGCGGGCCTCCCCTGGCTGGGGCAGGTGACGGCCGATCTCACCGGCCCCGTGGCCACGCCGGCCATGACACTGGCCGCCCGTCTGGACCTGGGCGGCGACGGCCTCTGGGGCCTGGAGGCCGAGGGACGGCGCGGGGCCGATGGCTGGCTCCACCTCCCCGCCCTGGCGCTGGAGCGGCTCGATGCCGGAGGCGGCGGCGTTACCGGCTCCGGGGCCTGGCACCTCGGCGAGGGCCGCGGCGCCGCCGCCCTGGCCAGCGATGGCCTCGCCCTGCCCCGCGGCCTGGGCCGGCTGGAGGGGCTGGCACTGCGCGTCGGCGGCACGCCGAGCCACTGGGACCTCGCCGGCACCGTCGCCGCCCACCCCGCCGACCTGCCCGCGGCTTCCGCCCGCCTGCGGGCCCGCGGCTCCGGCGAGACCCTCCACACCGAGCTGCACGAACTCGAGGCCCTGGGCGGGAGCGCCCACGGCCGCGCCACCCTCACCCTGGAGGGGGATCGCCCCTGGCAGGCCGACCTCGCCTGGGAGGGGGTGGAGACCGGCGGCCTGCTCCCCGACTGGCCGGCCACCCTCACCGGCGAGACCCGATTGCACGGCACCCTGGCGGGACCCACGGCCACCGTGGAGGGCCTGCAGCTGGCCGGCGACCTGCGCGGCCACGACCTGGCGGTGGCCGGCCGGGGCGCCTGGGCGCCCGACGGCTGGCGGGTGGCCGGGCTGGACGCCTCGGTGGGGGAAAACCACCTCGCCGGCCACGCCAGCGGCCCGAGCCCGCTCACTGCCGACCTCCGACTGGACCTCTCCGACCCCGAGGCCCTCCACCCGGACCTCCACGGCCGACTGGAGGGGCGACTCGGCTGGGCGGATGGCTCGGGCAGCGCCCGGCTCACCGGCACCGACCTCGCCTGGGGAGATCTCGTCGCCATCCCGCAATTGCGCGTCTCGGCACAAGGCTCCCCGGAGCATCTGCGCGCCGGGCTCGCCATCCCCGCGGCCGAGGTGGCCAACCAGCGGGCCGGCGCCCTGAGCCTCACCCTGGAAGGGCCACCGGAACGGCTGAACTGGACCCTGGCGGCGGGCCGGCCCCGGCTGGCCCTGGCGGGGACCCTGGAGCCGGCCGCCGGCGAGTTCCGGGCGACCACGGGGGTGGCCACCGCCGCCGGCGAGATCTGGCAGCTGGACGGCCATCTCCGGGCCCGGCAGGAGGCCGACGGCTGGGGCGTGGAGAGCGGCTGCTGGCTCGGCGATGCCGGGGGGCGGCTGTGCGCCGGGGCCCACGGCGATGCGGACGGGGGCATGGCGGCACTGGACCTGGCCGGCCTGGAGCTGGCCCCGCTGACCCGGCTGATCCCCGGCGGCACCCGGCTGCACGCCGGACAGCTGGACAGCCGGGCCCGGCTGCGCTGGAGCGACGCCATCGACGAGCTGGCGCTGGCCGCGGAGGCCCGGGGACTGGAGCTGGTCCATCCGCGCATGGATGACGAGATCGCCGCCCGCCTGGATCGGCTGGATCTGCGGGCCGACTACACCGCCGAGACGGGTCTGACCGCCGGAACCAGCCTCCACACCGGCGAGCCCACCGGCGATTTCACCGGCCGGGTCCACCTCCCGGAGTGGCGGTGGGCGGCGGTGGACGCCGACCAGCCCCTGCAGGGGGCGCTGCACGCCGACCGGGTCGGTGTCGCCTGGATCGGCCCCCTGGTGCCCGGCTTCATCCGCACGGACGGCCACCTGGCTGCGGATATCGACCTCACCGGCACCCTGGGCGAGCCGCTCCCGCGGGGCGCCCTCCACTGGCGCGAGGGCCGGCTGCGTATCGCCGATGCCGGTCTCGACCTGCGCCCGGTAACCGCCACCATCCGCGCCAACGGCGCCGAGCCGCTACAGGTGGAGGCGCAGGCCCGAAGCGGTGGCGGGACCCTCGACCTTGCCGGCACGTTTCAGCCGCGACCGCCGATGACCGCCGATCTCCGGCTCACCGGCAAGGGGGTGCAGGTGGTCGACCTCCCCGAGGC
>JBNJED010000040.1:0-12626 GCA_051745535.1 Pseudomonadota bacterium
AGGCACGCCTCCCGGACCCCGTGGCGGGCGTAGAGGGCTTCGGCAAAAGCGGGAAGGGGTTCGGGCACCATGGGGAGAGGGTAACAGCCCGCCGGGCTATACTCCGCCGGTGCACCCCGGCGGCAAGGAGGAGGCGGTGGAAGAGACGACCCTGTTCGCGACCATCATGGCCTGGGTGGAACAGTACGCCGCCTGGGCCGGGCCGCTGGTCTTCCTGGTCTCCTTCGCGGAGTCGGTGGCCGTGGTGGGGCTGGTGGTCCCGGGGGCGGTCTTCCTCTTCGCCGTGGGGGCCCTCATCGGTCTGGGGGTGCTGGAGGTCTGGCCCATGCTCCTCTGGGCCTTCGCCGGGGCCGTGGCCGGTGACGCCCTGAGCTACTGGCTGGGACGCCACTACCACGACCGACTGCGCCAGCTCTGGCCCCTCTCCCGCTATCCCGACCTGATCCGGCGCGGCGAGGCCTTCTTCCACCGCCACGGCGGCAAGAGCGTGGTCCTGGCGCGCTTCATCGGCCCCCTGCGACCCATCGTCCCCGCGGTGGCCGGGATGCTGGACATGCCGGCGCCGCGTTTCTTCGTGGTGAACGTCCTCTCCGCCGCCGGCTGGTCGCCGGCCTACCTCCTGCCCGGGGCAGTCTTCGGCGCCTCCCTGGGGCTGGCCGCCGCCGTGGCCGGGCGACTGGCGGCGCTGGTGGTCACCCTGGTGGTGGTCCTCTGGCTGGGGGTCGCCGTCGTCCGGCGGCTCTTCCGCGCCCTCCACCCGCGGAGCAGCGCCATGGTCGCCGGCCTCCTGCGCTGGTCGGCCCGGCACCCCGCCACCGGCGGCCTCGCCCGCGCCCTGCTGGACCCGGACCACCCGGAGGCGCGCAGCCTCGGCACCCTCGCCCTGCTTGCGCTGGCGGCGGCGGCCGCCTTCCTCGTCATCCAGGTGGCCGCCCTGGCCAGCGCCCCCCTCCAGGAGCTGGACGAACTGGTCTTCCACGCCCTCCAGGGGCTGCGGACCCCGGCGGCGGATATCGCCATGGCCGGGGTGACGCGGCTGGGCAGCCTGGCGACCCTGGGGCCGGTGGTTGCCCTCACCGGCCTCTGGCTCCTCCTGCGGGGGCACGGCCGCGCCGCCGGCTACCTCATCGCCGGCGCCGTCGTGGTGCCGCTGCTCGCCTTCGCCCTCAAGGCGGCCACGGACATCGCCCGCCCGATCCCCGGGGAGCTGGCCCTGGCCTCCGCCGCCTTCCCCAGCGGCCACACGGCCGGCGCCGCCGTGGTCTACGGCTTCCTGGCGGTGCTGGCCGCCGCCCGGCTCGGCCCCGTGGGCCGGCGTACCCTGTACGCCACGGTGGCCGTCCCCATCCTGCTGGTGGCGCTCTCCCGCCTCTACCTGGGCCTGCACTGGCTCTCGGACATCCTGGGCGGGCTGGCCCTGGCGCTGGCCTGGATCACCGCCGCCGGCCTGATCTACCGGCGCCACCACGCCGCCGGCCCGCCGGCCACGCTCATCGGGGTCTCGGTGGCCGCCCTGCTGGTGACCGGACTGGGTCAGGCCATCGTCGCCCCCCCGGAGCCGGTCCCCGCGGCCGAGCCACCGGCGCGGACCATGCCGACGGCGGTCTGGCACGACGGTGGCTGGCGCGCGCTGCCGGCCCACCGCCAGGACCTGGCGGCCCGGCGGGACGACCCGCTGAACCTCCAGTTCGCCGGCGATCCGGAGGCCCTCATGGCGGCCCTGGAGGCCGCCGGCTGGCAACGGCCGGTGGCGCCGCGGGGGGCCGACCTGCTGCGCCTGCTCGCCCCGGCCACCGAGCCGGCCCGCCTCCCCCTCCTGCCCCGGGTCCACGACGGCCGCTACGAGGCGGCCCGGCGGATCCGGACCACCGAGGCGGGGGAGCTGCAGGTGGTCCGCCTGTGGCCCACCGCCTGGCGTCTGGCCGACGGTCGGCGGCTCTGGGTGGGCCAGGCCGGCAGCCTCCGGGCCATCCGCCCCGCCGGCCTCTTCACCGGTCTTGCCGGGGCCGGCGGCCACGCGGAGGCGGCGGCCGCCGTGGCTCGGGCCCTGACGGAGGGGGGATGGCGAGTGGAGCGGGACGGGACGGCGGCGGGGATGCCGGTCTACCGGCTGGCGTCCCCGCCGTAGCCCCAGCGGGGGCCCAGGTCGTGCTCGACGTCCAGGTGGTCGAGGATGCGGCCGACCACCTGGTCCACCAGGTCGTCGATGGTCGCCGGCCGGTGGTAGAAGCCGGGGCTGGCGGGGAGGATGGTCACGCCCAGCCGCGCCAGGGCGAGCATGTTCTCCAGGTGGATGGCCGACAGCGGCGCCTCCCGGGGGACCAGCACCAGGCGGCCGGCCTCCTTGAGGACCACGTCGGCGGCGCGCTCGATGAGATTGTCACTGGCGCCGCCGGCGATGGCCGCCAGGGTCCCGGTGGAGCAGGGGCAGACCGCCATGCGCCGGGGCGCGCTGGAGCCGCTGGCCACGGCGGAAGTCCACTCCTCCGGCCCCAGCACCCGCAGGCTCCCCGGCTGCTCGCCGTAGTGGTCGGTGAGCGCCCGCTCCAGGGCGCGGGTCCCGCCGGGGAGGGAGAGATCGGTCTCCTCCGCCAGCACCACCCGCGCGGCGCGGGAGACCAGGAGCTGGACCGACTCCCCGGCCGCCAGCAGCGCCTCCACCAGGCGCAGGCCGTAGGGGCTGCCGGAGGCCCCGGTCCAGGCGACGGTAACCCCCTCCCTCATGGCGCCTCCCCCAGGGCGGTGAGCAGCCGCTCGTGGATCCCGCCGAAGCCGCCGTTGCTCATCACCACCACGGTATCCCCGGGGGTGGCGACGGCGGCGACCCCGGCCACCAGCGGCTCCAGCTCGTCGGCGATCCGCGCGCGCTCGCCCAGCGGCGCCAGGGCCTCGGCCAGGTCCCACTCCAGCCCCTCGGGGCGCAGGGCGAAGACGCCATCCGCCGCCGCCAGGGCCCCGGCCAGGGCGTCGCGGTGGACGCCCCGGCGCATGGTGGCCGAGCGCGGCTCGGTGACCACCCACAAACGGCCCTCGGGCCGCTCCTCGCGGAGGCCGGCCAGGGTGGTCCGGATGGCGGTGGGGTGGTGGGCGAAGTCGTCGAGCAGCCGGATCCCGCGTGGCTCGCCGCGCAGCTCCTGGCGCCGGCGGACGCCGGCAAAGCCGGCCAGGGCCGAAGCCGCCGTCGCCGGTTCGACCCCGGCGGCGGCCACCGCCGCCACGGCCATGGCGGCGTTGGCGCGGTTGTGCTCGCCGGTGAGGGGCCACTCGGTATCCACCACCGTCTGGCCCTGACGGGCGAGGGTGAGGTGGGTGCCGTGGCCGCCCGCCTCCCAGTCGCCTCCCGGCCCCGCCCGGGTCACCGGGGTCCAGCAGCCCTGCTCCAGGACGGCGTCGATGGCCGGGTCGGCGGCGGGGGCGAGGATCGCACCGGTACCGGGGACGGTGCGCACCAGGTGGTGGAACTGCCGCTGGATATCGGCGAGATCGGCGAAGATGTCCGCGTGATCGAATTCCAGGTTGTTCAGGACCAGGGTCCGGGGGCGGTAGTGGAGGAACTTGGAGCGCTTGTCGAAGAAGGCGGTGTCGTACTCGTCCGCCTCCACCACGAAGCAGCGGCCCTCGCCCAGGCGGGCGCTCACCCCGAAGTCGCCGGGGACGCCGCCGATGAGGAAGCCGGGGGCCTCCCCGGCCGCCTCCAGCAGGGCGGCCACGAGGCTGGCCGTGGTGGTCTTGCCGTGGGTGCCGGCGACGGCGATGACGTGGCGCCCGGCCAGGACCTGCTCGGCCAGCCACTGGGGCCCGGAGGTATAGGGGATCCCCCGGTCCAGGACCGCCTCCACCACCGGGTTGCCCCGGGAGAGGGCGTTGCCGATGACCACCACGTCGGGGGCGGGCTCGAGCTGCGCCGGGTCCCAGCCCTCGTGGAGCGGGATCCCGGCGGCGGTGAGCTGGTCCGACATGGGGGGATAGACCGCCGCGTCCGCCCCGGTGACCTCGTGGCCGGCGGCCCGGGCCAGCTGGGCCAGGCCGCCCATGAAGGTGCCGGCGATGCCGAGGATGTGCAGGTGCATTCAGAGGCTGCCGTAGAAGAAGGGGGCCAGGAGCGCCAGGCTGAGATAGGCGTAGCCCAGGGCGATGACCATACCCCAGAGCAGGGTGGTGGACAAAGCGTGGCGCAGGATGTGGGCGGTGACCACCAGGCTCCAGAGCATGAGCAGCAGCTGCCACAGCGCCATCATGCCGCTCTCCGGCGCCAGCAGCGGCATCCCCGCCCGGGCGATGAGGCCGATGACCACGTCCGCGCCGGCCAGGGCGGTGATGGTGCGCACCGCCCGTTCCGGGTGGTTCACCGCCGCCAGCAGGATGTTGGCCAGGACCACCATGATCGCCGCCCCGGCCGCGGCGCTGAACAGGGCGCGCGCCGGCTCCAGGCCGCGGACCTCCAGCAGCCAGCCGGTGCCGACGTGGAGGAGCAGCATCAGCCCCAGCAGCCCCCGCGAATCGGGCAGCTCCTGCGGGGTGCGCTGGAGCAGGGTCAGCTCCCAGAAGAATCGGATGAGGGCGGCCATGCCGGAATTCTACACCCCTGCCACCGCCGGGCGTAGAATGGCGCCATGAGCCAAGAGACGCCCCCCGGTCAGACCGACCTCTTCGACCTGCCGCCCCTGGTGGATACCCCGGACGCCCTGGCGGAACTCGTCACCGATCTGCGTGACCAGCCCTGGCTGGCGGTGGACACCGAGTTCCTGCGCGAGCGCACCTACTACGCGCGGCTCTGCCTGATCCAGGTGGCGACCCCCGGGGGCCGCGTCGCCTGCGTCGACCCCCTGGCCCTGAACGACCTCGGCCCCCTCTGGTCGGTACTCACCGACCCGGGGATCACCAAGGTCTTCCACGCCGCGGCCCAGGATGTGGAGGTCCTCCTCCAGGCGGCGGGGTCGGTGCCGGCGCCGCTCTTCGACACTCAGATCGCGGCGGCCCTCACCGGGCTGGGGGATCAGATCGGCTATGCCCGGCTGGTGGAGGCCCGGCTGGGGGTGAACCTGGACAAGAGCGCCAGCCGCGCCGACTGGTCCCACCGTCCCCTGGAGCCGGAACTGCTGCGCTACGCCGGCGACGACGTCCGCTACCTGGCCGAACTCTACCCCGCCCTGCGCGACGAGCTCGCCGCCCGGGGCCGGCTGGAGTGGCTGGACGACGACTTCGCCCGGCTGGCCGATCCCGCCGCCTACGCCAATCCCCCCCTGGAGGCCTGGCGGCGGGTGCGCGGCCACCACCAGCTCGACGGCGCCGGCCGCGGGATCCTCCGCGCCCTGGCCGCCTGGCGGGAGGAGGCGGCGGCCGATGCCGACATCCCCCGCGGGTGGGTGGTGCGCGACGAACTGCTGCTGGAGATCGCCCGCCGCCGCCCGCGCAACGCCCAGCGGCTGGCCAAGCTGCGCGGCAGCCACAAGCTGGACGAGGCCACCCGGGACGCCCTGCTCGCCCGGGTCGACGCCACCCTGGACGAGCCGCCGGCCCAGTGGCCCGCGGTGGAGGCGCGGCCCCAGCTGGAGCCGGTGGGCGAGGCCGCCGTGGACGCGCTGATGGCCGTCGCCCGGCTGGCGGCGGAGGAGGCCGGGGTCAGCGTGGCCAGCCTCACCAGCCGCAAGGAGCTGGAGCGAGTGGTCGCCGGCGAATCCGACCTGCCGATCCTCCAGGGCTGGCGCGGCGAACTCGCCGGCCGCCGGCTCCAGGCCTGGCTCGCCGGCGAGATCGCCCTGGTGGGTCGGGACGGCGGGGCGGCCCTGGCGTGACCGAGCCGGCGGATCTCGACCGGCTGCTGGCGGGGCTGGCCACCATCGCCGTGGTCGGCCTCTCCCCGCGGACCGACCGGCCCAGCCACCAGGTCGCCGCCGGCCTCCAGGGGCTGGGGCTCGCCATCCGGCCGGTGCGCCCGGCCGTGGACGCCATCCTGGGGGAGCCGGCGGTGGCCGACCTCGCGGGGCTGCCGGGGCCGGTGGACGCCGTGGTGGTCTTTCGCAATCCGGCGGAGGTCCCCGCCATCGCCGAGGCCACCGTGGCCGGCGGCCACGGCGCCCTGTGGCTGCAGCCCGGCGCCGAGTCGCCGGAGGGGGCCCGGATCGCCACTGCGGCCGGGCTCCCCGCAGTGGTCGGCCGCTGCCTCTGGGTGGACTACCGCCAGTGGCGCGCCGGCGGTTGCAATCCCGGCCTGTCCCGGTAACCTGCCGATATGGCACTGGAATTCACCAAGATGCAGGGGCTGGGCAACGACTTCGTGGTCATCGACAACCGCGCGGGGTCCTTCCACCCGGAGCCCGCACGGATCCGCTGGCTGGCCGATCGGCGCTTCGGCGTCGGCTGCGACCAGCTGCTCCTGGTGGAGGCGGCCCCCGATGACGCGGTGGACTTCGGCTACCGGATCTTCAACGCCGACGGCGGCGAGGTGGACCAGTGCGGCAACGGGGCGCGCTGCTTCGCCCGCTGGGTCCGCGAGCACACCGACTGCACCGCCAACCCGGTCCGCGTGGCCACCCGGACCGGCCGGCTGGCGCTGACCACGCACCCCGACGGCCAGGTGGACGTGGACATGGGTGAGCCCGCCTTCGAGCCGGCGGCGATCCCCTTCGAGGCCCCGGAGCGGACCGACGAGTACGAGCTGGAGGTGGAGGGGCGGACCTTCCGCATCGGCGCCGTGGGCCTGGGCAACCCCCACGCCGTCATGCGGGTGGAGGCCCTGGACCGGGTCCCGGTGGCCACCCTGGGCCCGGCCATCCAGGCGCTGCCGCGCTTCCCCGAGGGGGTCAACGTCGGCTTTGTGGAGGCCGCGAGCCGGGACCATATCCGGCTGCGCGTCTTCGAGCGGGGGTCCGGCGAGACCCTGGCCTGCGGCAGCGGGGCGTGCGCGGCGGTGGCCGTCGGTCGCCAGCAGGGGTGGCTGGATGATACCGTGGCCGTGGAACTTCCCGGCGGCCGGCTGACGATCCACTGGCCCGGGCCGGGGAGCGCCATCACGCTCACCGGGCCGGCGGAGACGGTCTTCGAGGGACGTATCGACCATGACCCGGCAGTCTAGCGAAGCGGCCGACTCGGCCCTGGACGAACAGCAGGTGGTGGAATTCCTCCGCCACCACCCGGACCTCCTGCGCCGTCACCCTGACCTCCTGGCCGAGCTCAACATCCCCCACGCCGCCGGCAGCGGCGCCGTCTCCCTGGTGGAGCGCCAGGTACAGCGGCTGCGCGAACAGCGCGAGGAGATGCGCCAGCGGCTGGACGATCTCTACGCCCTGGCGCGGGAGAACGAATCCCTCTCGGTGCAGTTCCACCAGCTGATGCTGGACCTGCTGAGCGCCCGGGAGCCGACCGCGGTGGCCGCGGCCCTGGATCGCGACCTGCGCCGGGACTGCGGCGCCGATGCCGTGGCCCTGCGCCTCTACCCGGCGGGGGAGCACGGGATCCCGGACCACCTCATGGGCCCCCGGGGCGCCGACCGCAACCGCCTGGAGCGGATCGTCACCGCCCCCAACCCGGTCTGCGGCCGGCTGGACGCCGAGGTCGGCGCCCTGATCTTCGGCGACGGCGGCGAGGCGATGGTCTCCGCCGCCCTCATCCCGCTGCCCCTGCGCGGCCGTTCCCTGGGGCTGCTGGCCGTGGGCTCCACCGATCCGGAGCGCTTTAGCGCCGGGCAGGGGACCCTCTTCCTGGAACAGCTGGGAGAGGCGGCGGCCGCAGCCCTCCACCCCCATCTCGCGGGCTGAGCCGTGACCACCGCCGAGGGATTCGCCGCCGACCTGGAGCGCTTCCTCGACCACCTCGCCCGGGAGCGGCGCCTGAGCGCCGCCACCGTGGCCGCCTATCGCCGCGACCTCACCGGCCTGATGGAGCAGCTCGCCGCCGACGGCGTCCGGCGCTGGTCGGAGGTCGCCCCGCGCCACGTCCGGGCCTGGGTCACGGCCCGCCACCGCAAGGGGATCGGCGCCCGCAGCCTCGCCCGGGGCCTCTCCGCCGCCCGCACCCTCTTTGGCTGGCTCATCCGCGAGCGGGTCCTCACCGCCGACCCGGCGGCGGACATCCGCCCGCCGAAGCAGGGCCGGCGGCTGCCCCGGACCCTGGAGGTGGACACCACCCAGCAGCTCCTCGACGGGACCGGCGGCGGCGAGGACCCCGCCGACCCCCTGCTCATCCGTGACCGGGCCCTGTTCGAGCTGCTCTACTCCAGCGGGCTGCGCCTGGCGGAGGTGGTCGCCCTGGACCGGGGGCAGGTGGGGGCCGACCAGACCGTGCTGCGCGTCCTGGGCAAGGGCAACAAGGAGCGGGAAGTCCCGGTGGGCAGAGCGGCGCGCCGGGCGCTGGCGGCGTGGCTCCCCCACCGGGATGCGCTGGCCGCCGAGGACGAGGCGGCGCTGTTCGTCGGCCGCCGTGGACGGCGGCTGGGGGCGCGCTCGGTCCAGCAGCGGCTACGCCGCCACGCCACCGCGCTGGGGCTGCCGCGGGTCCATCCTCACATGCTGCGCCACGCCTTCGCCTCCCACCTGCTGGAGTCCAGCGGCGACCTGCGGGCGGTGCAGCAGCTCCTGGGGCACGCCGACATCACCACCACCCAGGTCTACACCCACCTGGACTTCCAGCACCTGACGGAGGTCTACGACCAGGCCCATCCGCGCGCCCGGCGCGGCGGCTCCTCCAACGACGAGGGCTAGTCCCCGGACTCCACGCGGTCGCGGCCGGCCTCCTTGGCCCGGTAGAGGGCGGCATCGGCGCGCGCCACCAGGGCGTCGCCCGCCTCCGCCGCCCCCAGCAGCGCGAGGCCCACGGAGGCGGACAGGGGCTCGCCATCCGGGGAGCGGACAGTAGCCGCGGACTGGCGCAGCCGATCGGCGGCCGCGGCCGCCGCCTCCGGCCCCTCCACATCCATGAGGACGGCGAACTCCTCGCCACCGTAGCGGGCCAGGGCGTCGCCCCCGCGCACCGCGCCGGCCAGCGCCTCGGCCACCTCCACCAGCACGCGATCGCCGGCCGGGTGGCCGTGGCGGTCATTGATGGCCTTGAAGTAGTCGATGTCCACCAGCAGGCAGGCCAGTTCGCGCCCCTGGCGACGGCTGCGTGCCACGGCCTCGGCCAGGCGGCGCTCCAGGGAGCGGCGGTTGTCCAGGCCGGTGAGGGGATCGGAGAGGGCCATCTCCTCCACCCGGGCGTGGTTGATGGCATTGTCCAGGCTGGTGGCGACCATGGCGGCCAGCCGCTGGAGGAAGGCGGTCCCCTGGTCGGGCTGGAACCGGCCAGCCTCGCCGGCCAGGGCGTAGATGCCCAGGTACTGGCCGCCGGCGTGGAGGGGCAGCAGGGCGAGGCTGCCCGGCGCCCCGTGGCCGGGGAACCAGGTGGGCGACTCGTCATCGGGGGCGCCGAGCTGGATGGCCTCGGGGGGGACGACCTCGGCGAGGTAGACCCCCGCCGGCAGGCGCCCGTTGACCCCCAGGGCGGAGATCTCGGCCTGGGGCGGGCAGAGGTGGAGGGTGGCCGCCTGCAGACCCAGCTTGCCGGGGTATTCGCCGGTCAGGGCCCGGAGGAGGTCCTCCAGGGGATAACGGCGGAGCATGTCCAGCTCCACCGCCTGCAGGCGCTGCTGCGTGGCCTCGTTGGCGTGGGCCCGTTCCAGCAGCTCCTCCAGCCGGGCACGGAGATGGTGGACCTCCGCGTGGAGGTCGTCCTCCTCGCTCGCTGCCATTGCCCTACGGTTCCAGGGGTTGGCGGATCCGGTGGAAGGCCTCGGGGGGCACATACTGGATGACCTCCTTGCCATCCGGGTCCAGGGCGACGTCGATGCCGCGCTCGGGGTAGAGATAGTGGCGCTGACGTCCGGTGCCGGGCCGGACCTCCGTCGGCTCGCCGAAGCGGTCGCGGATCACCCCGTCGTCCAGATCGGCGTGGGGGATGAAGGTCAGCGCCGTGACCGTGGCCTCGTCCAGCTCGCCGTCCCGGGCCTCGAGGTCCCAGCGGCGGCCGCCGTCGATGGCGCTGCCCTCCCCCGCGGCCTCCTTGAGCTCGGACAGGGTCTTTGCCGAGGGCTCCAGGTGGCCATAGAGCCGGCCGGTGAAACGGCCGAAGTAGACCTCCTTGAAGAAGACCTCGACGCTGCGCTCGCCCTCCTCCTCGAAGAGGGCGAATCGCGGGCGGGCCCGCGTCTGCGCGGCCAGCTCGGCATAGGGGCTCTCCCCCAGCGTGATCCCGAAGACGCGACTGGTCTCGCCCTCGGGACCGGGCTCGACCTCCCAGAAGGGGGCCTTGTCGTCCGGGCCGCCGCAGGCGGCCAGGGAGAGGGAGAGGATCAGGGGCAGAAATCGGACCGACAGCATGGTCAAGACGGTACCACCCCGGCCGGCTCCGTGCCAGCGAGGGCCCTTCAGGCGGGCGGGACACGCAGCTCGAAGGTGACCGGTCCGTCGTTGACCAGCTCCACCGCCATGTCGGCGCCGAAGCGGCCGGTGGCCACCTCGCCGGTGGCGGCGCGGGCGGCCTCGACCACCACCCCGAAGAGGCGTTCCCCCTCGTCGGGGTCGGCGGCGGTGGAGAAGCCGGGTCGGCTCCCCTTGCGGGTATCGGCGGCCAGGGTGAACTGGGGCACCAGCAGCAGGCCGCCCCCGATATCCAGCAGGCTCCGGTTCATCCGGCCGGCGTCATCGGGGAAGACGCGGTAGCCCACCAGCCGCTGGACCAGGCGGTGCGCGCCCGCCTCGGTGTCGCCGCGCTCCACGCCCACCAGCACCAGCAGGCCGGTGTCGATGGCGGCGATGGTCTGGCCCTCCACGCGCACGGCGGCGCGGGTGACCCGCTGGAGCAGGCCGATCATCGCCCGTCGGTTCGACCGTCCAGGCGGTCCGCGAGGCGGTCGGTGGCCCGGACCAGGGCGTCCACGATGCCCGGCTCGGAGGCGGCGTGGCCGGCCTCGGTGACCATCTCCAGCTCCGCCTCGGGCCAGGCCCGGGCCAGGGCGTGGGCGGTGGCCGGCGGGCAGATGAGGTCGTAGCGCCCCTGGACGATGGTTCCGGGGATATTGCGGATCCGCTCCACGTCCCGCAGGAGCTGACCGGGCTCCAGGAAGCAGTGGTTGCGGAAGTAGTGGGCCTCGATGAGCGCCAGGGCCAGGGCGGTATAGCCGTCGGCGAAGTGGTCGACCACCTCGTCCCGCGCCGTGAGCGTGGCCAGTCGGCCCTCCCAGCGGGCCCAGGCGCGGGCGGCCGACATGCGCCCGATCTCGTCGGCCCCGGTGAGCCGGCGGTGGTAGGCGGCCAGGATGTCGTCCCGCTCGGCCTCGGGGATGGGGGTCAGGAACTCCTCCCACGCCTCGGGGGCGAAGCGGTTGGCGCCCTCCTGGCAGACCCAGGCGACCTCCTCCGGGCCGCCCAGGAAGATCCCGCGCAGGATCAGGCCGGTCACCCGCTCGGGGTGGGCCTGGGCGTAGGCCAGCCCCAGGGTCGAGCCCCAGGAGCCGCCGAAGACGGTCCACTGCTCGATGCCCAGGTGCTCCCGCAGCGCCTCCAGGTCGCGGACCAGGGCGGCCGTGTCGTTGCCCTCCGTCTCGGCGTGGGGCGCGGAGCGTCCCGCCCCCCGCTGATCCGGCAGGACCACCCGCCAGCGGTCGGGGTCGAAGAAGCGGCGGTGGTAGGGCTGGCAACCGGCCCCGGGGCCGCCGTGCAGGAAGACCACCGGGTGGCCGTGGGCCGTCCCGCACTCCTCCACATGGAGCTGGTGGGGCGGATCCACCGGCAGGGTGTGCTGCACGTAGGGCTGGATGGCGGGGTAGAGGGTGCGCATGGGCCCGACTCCTGATGGCGAGACGACAGGGTTCGCCGCGCGCCCGGCGGGCGGACGCGCGGCGCCATCACGTCGGGGCGGGGGTGGTCAGTCGCGAACCGGCTCCCCGCGCCAGCCCATGGCGGCGGCGATCCCGGCCAGGAGCAGCCCCAGCAGGACCAGCGGCGGGCCGAGGAGCTGGAGGATCGAGGTCAGCCCCCCCAGGGTGACGCCGAACTGGGTGAGGTAGAGGACCCCCGAGTGCAGCAGCGCCCCGACGATGAAGACCCACGATATCACCTGCTTGAAGATGGGGGCCACGGCGATGAAGACCAGGGCGATGCCGACGGCGATGTTGAGCAGCGCCTCCAGATTGCCGTGGGCGTGGGGCCCGGACTTGATGCCGTCGATGGGGGCGCGGGTGTTGTCGTAGGTGCTCTGGGCCAGCAGGGCCTCGGTATTGGCGCGGGCGATCTCCTCGCCGGAGAGGGGCTCCAGATTCTCCTCGAAGTCACTGGCGGCGAGCTGTTGCAGCCGGGCCATGCTCTGCTGGCGCTCCTGGGCGGCGGCCCCGACATCGGGATGGAGCTGGGTAACCATGTAGGGGCCGAGGGCGGCGGTGATCACGAGGTAGAGGAATCCGAAGACGATATTCTTGCGGCCAATCATTGGCATTCTCCCTGCGACAGTCGTTCTGCGTTGTTGTGAGGTTCCATTCAAACGTAGCCGCCACTCCGAAGGGTGGCAAGGCGGCGCCACAAGGCCGATCATGGGTCCATGGAGGACGCCAACCCCGAACGAATACCGCCGGCCTACGACGGGGCCGGCCTGGTGAA
>JBNJED010000041.1:0-12545 GCA_051745535.1 Pseudomonadota bacterium
CGGGCAAGCGGCCCACCCCGGTGGAGTGGGTGGCCCACGAGCAGATCGCCCCGCTGGGGCTGCCGCTGCCCCTGCTGGCGGTGGTCGACCGCCAGGGGCAGGTCACCCTGCGCCATCTCACCCGCGCGGGCGAGGCCATCCACCCCTCGGAGCTGGCCTGGCTGCGCGACGAGCTGGACGAGCGCTTCCATGCCCGGCTGCACCCGGCGGTCGAGGGCGGCTTCACGGCGGAATGGGGGATCCCGGTAGAGGACAACACCATCGAGACCGATTACGGCTTCACCCTCGGTTGAGGCAGCCGGGGACATAAGAAAAACCAAGTGGCGAACGGACGGTGAGGGCTCCAGGATGGCCCACGAGCCGACCGGTAACGTCGCGGACCAGGGAGAGGAGCAGTATGGCGAAGGATGAGAACGGGCAGGAGGGGATCCCCGGAACGGCACGAATACTGGACGCCCTGCCCGATCCCACCATCGTCCTGGATGTCGAGACCCACGAGGTGGTCTACTGGAATGCGGCCACCGAGGCCGCCTATGGGCGGCCGGACGGGCAACGCCAGTACTGCCACTCCCTCACCCGCGAGAGTGCGGTCCCCTGCGGTGACGCCGGCTACTCCTGCCCGCTGGAGTTCATCCGGGTCCTGGGTGAGCCGATCGCCGTTGAGCAGAGCCACCCCGACGGTGATGGCCGCACCCGGAATACCCGCCTCCACGCGGCGCCGTTGCGGGACGGGGATGGCCGGGTGCGCTGGGTCGCCGAGACCCACATGGACGTCACCGACTGGCGCGATGCCGAGCGCTGGCAGGTTCGCGAGCGGGCGCGCAAGCAGCAGTACATGGACGTGGCCCGCGTGATGCTTCTGGTCCTGGACCATCGGGGGCGGGTTGCCGAGATCAACCCCTACGGGGCGGAGCTGCTGGGCATGCCCCGGGACCGGGTGGAGGGACTGGACTGGGTCGCCACCTTCGTCCCGCCGGAACGGCGGGAGGCCACTCGGGAGACCTTTCGCGACATCCTTTCCGGGGACCTCGAGCCCGTGGGGGACGTGGAGCAGGAGATCCTGGTTGCCGGCGAGGAGCGTCGCGTCATGGCCTTCCGCAATGCCGTGCTCCACGACGAGGAGGGCGAGGTAGCCGGGATCCTCTCCTCCGCCGAGGACATCACCGAGCAGCGCCGACTGGAGGCCCGGGAGCGTGCCCATCGGCACGCCCTGGAGCAGCTCCACGCCATCGCCGCCGACGCCGATCTGGGGCTGGCCGAGAAGCTCCGCGAGCTCCTGGCCCTGGGTTGCGAGACTCTGGGGATGGAGCACGGCGGGCTCTCCCTGCGCGGTAGCGGCCACTGCCGGCTGCGTTACGTCCACAGCCCCGCTGGGGTGCTGCAGCCCGGACAGCGGGTTACGCCCGGCAGCCGGGGCGGTGTCGTGCTCAGCGGCGGCGAAGAGGAACGGGCGTTCCCGTCGAGCCTCAGCGTCGCGGTGGAGGTGGACGGGCGCAGCCGCGGCGCCCTCCACTTCGTCAGCGCCGATCCGCGCTCCACCGGCGGGGAGTACGAGCGCGAGTTCCTGGGCCTGCTGGCCCAGTGGGCCGGCTACGAGCTGGGCCGCAGCGAGGCCTACCGGGCCCTGGAGCACGCCGCGACCTTCGACGCCCTCACCGGCTCCTACGGCCGCCTCCACTTCGACCACACCCTGGAGGCGGAGCTGGGTGAGAGTCGCCGGCTGGGCCACCCCCTGAGCCTGCTCATGTTCGATATCGACCACTTCAAGGCCATCAACGACAACCTGGGCCACGGGGTGGGCGATGACGTCCTGCGGGAGCTGGTGGCGCGGCTGGCCGGGAATCTGCGCGTGGCCGACGTCCTGGCCCGCTACGGCGGCGAGGAGTTCGTCGCCATCCTGCCCCGGACCGACCACGAAGGGGCCCTGGGCCTGGCGGAGAAGCTCCGGCGGCAGGTGGCCGACTACGCCTTCCCGGTGGCGGGGGAGGTCACCATCAGCGTCGGCGTGGCTACCACCGAGGGCTCCGAGGGCCAGCACGCCCTGCTACGCCGGCTGGATGACGCCCTCTACGCCGCCAAGAGCGGCGGCCGCGACCGGGTGGAGGTGGCCGCCCCGCCTCAGTAGTGCGGAACCCGGTCCCGCCAGGCCAGCAGCAGTACCCCGCCGAAGAGCATCCCCCCCAGGTGGGCGAAGTGGGCGACCCCGGCCTGGGTGCCGGTGACCCCCAGCCACAGCTCGATGGCGCCGAAGATGAGCACGAACCACTTGGCCTTCAGCGGGATGGGCGGGAAGAGCAGTACCAGCCGCTGGTTGGGCCAGGTGACGCCGAAGGCCAGCAGCACCCCGAAGACGCCGCCGGAGGCGCCCACCGTGGGGTGGACGTCGCCCCCGGCGGAGACCACCAGCAGCTGCACCAGCCCCGCCCCCGCGATGCAGGTGAGGAAGTAGGTGGCGAACCGCCGTCCGCCCCAGGCATTGGCCAGCGGCACCCCGAACATCCACAGGGCGAAGAGGTTCACGAAGAGGTGGAAGGGCCCGCCGTGGAGGAAGCCGTAGGTGAGCAGCTGCCACCAGTGGAACTCCGGCACCGCCATGGGCCCCTGGGGTGTCATCACCGTGGCCGGCGCCTCCAGGGGCCAGAGGGCGAACAGGCGGAAGAGCTCGGGGAACCCCCCCTGGGCCAGGAAGAGCACCCCGTTGGCGGCGATCAGGGCCAGGATGACCGGCGGGAAGGGATCGAAGCGGCGGGCGGGACGCATGGCACTCTCCGCGGGGACTGCGCCGCATGGTAGCAGACCGTTGAGCCCCTCCGCCGGGCCGACCATACTCGGCGGCATGACCGGCTAGCACCGGAGGTATGCATGGTTGCCCTGCCCGAGACCCTGGCGGCCTGGGACCGTACCGACTTCGAGGCGGTCTTCACCCGGGAGCTGGCGGCCGTCGACCGTGACGTACTGCCCCTGCAGGCCGGCCTGAGCCGGACCCAGCGCGCCATGGACGACCCGGTGAGCGCCACCCTCCTGCACCGCGAAGCGGACCCCGACCAACTCCACCTGCGCGCCGGCCTCTTCTACACCGGCATGGACATCGGCTGCAGCTGCGCCGACGACCCCACCCCGGTGGAGCCGGAGCCGGAGTACTGCACCGTGGCCGTCACCATCGACCGCGCCAGCGGCGAGGCGACCATCGAACTCGCCGACTGATCCGACTCCTGCCCTCTCCCGGTGCACGGGCACCAGGAAGGGGCAGGGCATCCCGCCGCACCCACCGCCATTCCCGGGCCACAGAGGGCGGGGCGGTGGCACACCCCTTGCTGAGACACGGGCAGCCGCCACAGAAGCGGCATCCTTACCGGCTCTACAAGGGGAGTAATCCATGCACCTACACCGACGGCTGCTGCCGCTGGTCATGCTGGGCGTCGCGCCGGCCGCCTCCGCGGCCGATACCAGCGTCCAGGCCCACCTCGACCTCATCTGGATCCTGGTCTCCGCCGCCCTGGTCTTCCTCATGCAGGCCGGCTTTGCCGCCCTGGAAACGGGGATGGTCCGGGCCAAGAACACCATCAACGTCGCCATCAAGAACGCGGGCGATTTCATTACCGCCAGCCTGCTCTTCTGGCTCACCGGCTATGCCCTGATGTTCGGCCCCTCCTTGAGCGGATGGTGGGGCACCAGTGGCTTCGCACTGGCCGGGGTGGAGGCGCCGGCGGATCTGGCCTTCTTCCTGTTCCAGCTCGTCTTCGCCGGCACGGCGGCCACCATCGTCTCCGGGGCGGTATCCGAGCGCATGCGGTTCAAGTCCTACATCGTCGCCTCCGCCTTCATCTCCGGCCTCATCTACCCGATCTCCGGCCACTGGGTGTGGGGGGACGGGGGCTGGCTGGGCGACCTGGGCTTCGTCGATTTCGCCGGTTCCACCGTGGTCCACGCCCTCGGTGGCTGGGTGGGCCTGGCCGGGGCCATCCTGCTCGGGCCACGCCTGGATCGCTTCGACGAGGCGGGGAACCCCCGGGAGCTCCCGCCCCACAATCTCCTGCTGACCACCCTGGGGGTCTTCATCCTCTGGTTCGGCTGGTTCGGCTTCAACGGGGGCAGCACCCTGGTCGCCGACGGCAGCGTCGCCGGGGTCCTGGTGAATACGAGCCTGGCCGCTGCCGCCGGCGGCATGGCGACCCTTCTGGCCAGCCAGTTCCTCCACGGCGATGTGGTAGTGCCGCGTGTGCTCAACGGCATCCTCGGGGGGCTGGTCGGGATCACCGCCGGCGCGGCGGTCGTGGGGCCGGCCGGCGCCGTCTTCCTGGGCGCCGGCGGCGGCCTGGTCGCCTACGCCGGCGAGGTCTTCCTGCTCCATGTCGCCCGGGTGGATGACCCCGTGGGCGCGGTCCCGGTCCACGCCTTCGCCGGCGTCTGGGGGACCGTGGCCCTGGCCCTGGTGGCACCGGTCTCTGCTCTGCCCGCGGAGAGCGCCCTGGGCCAGGTCGGGATCCAGCTCCTCGGGGTCACCGCCTTCGCCGTCTGGGGCCTGGGGACCGGCCTGATCCTCTTCGGTCTGTTACGCGCGGCGAACTGGCTGCGGGTCCCGCCGGAGGACGAGCGGGCCGGCCTCAACGTCAGCGAACACGGGGCCCGAACCGTCTGGCTGGACACCATGCAGACCATGCAGTCCATCGCCGAGAGTGGCGATCTCACCCGCCGCGCCGAGGTGGAGATCGGGACCGAGGCCGGCGAGACGGCGCAGGTCTTCAACCACCTGCTGGACGAGCTGGAGTCGAGCATGCGGCTGTTCCGGGAGAACAGTGCCGAGCTCGCCGCCCACGCCGGTCAATTGACCACCGTCGCCGGGGAGACCGGGGCCGGCATGGGTCGGCAGCGGGAGGAGACGGCCCGCATTGCCGGTGCCACCAGCCAGCTGGCGACCAGTGTCGGCGAGGTGGCGGCGAATGCCGCCCATGCCGCCGAGGCGGCGCGAGGCGCCGACGAGGAGGCCGGCGAGGCGCGGGCGGTGATGGAGCGCACCGAGGCTGCGATCAACGACCTGGCCCGGCGCGTGGAGGAGGCCGGCGGTGTCATCGACCAGGTGGCCGAGCACAGCGAACGCATCGGCGGGGTCCTGGCGGTGATCCGCGATATCGCCGAACAGACCAACCTCCTCGCCCTCAATGCCGCCATCGAGGCGGCCCGGGCCGGCCACGAGGGGCGGGGCTTCGCGGTGGTCGCCGAGGAGGTGCGCGCCCTGTCCCAGCGGACCCAGGACTCCACGGCGGAGATCCGGGGCATCATCGAGGAGCTCCAGGCCGGCGCCAGTGAGGCCGCCCGCGCCATGACCGAGGGTCGCGAGCGCGGTTCCGCCAGCGTGGCCGAGGCCCGGGCCGCTCGCCAGCGCCTGGAGTCCATCGCCGGTCGCGTCGCCGAGATGGAGACCCTCAATGACCGCATCGCCGCCGCCGCCGAGGAGCAGGGCCAGGTGAGCCGGGCCATCGACGAGAACGTCGCCGGTATCCACGGGGAGGCGGAGAGCGCGGCGGGGGGTGCCGAGCAGGCCCACGCCAGCAGCCGGGCCCTGGCCGAGATGGCCGAGAGCCTGCGCGGGCAGGTGGACCGCTACCGGGTGGCGTAGGGCGTCAGGGGCAGCCGAAGTGGAGGCGGCGGTAGGCGTCCACCACCTCGCGCAGGCTGCTGCGAACCTGTTCCACCTGGCCCATGCCCCACTCCCCCCGGGCGCGTTCCAGGTAGGCCAGCGCCTCCGGGTGGAAGAGGGCGCGCTTCTCCTCCAGCGCCTCCAGGTGGCGGCCCAGGCCGCCGAGGCCCGCCTGATCCAGCTCCGTCTCCAGGGCGGCGATTCGCTCTTCCAGTGACATGGTTCTCTCGCTCCGCTATCTCGGGCGCGGTAGTCTAACCGACGTGGCGGGAGCATGGGCGATAGGATGGCGCGACTGAATGCCCGGGGGCTGACCACGGTCCGCATCGGCCCCCTCGACCTGGCGCTGGCAGCCGGGGAGTGCGTGGGGCTGGCCGGGCCGTCGGGCAGCGGGAAGACGCAGCTGCTGCGCGCGCTGGCCGATCTCGATCCGTGGCAGGGCGAGCTCGCCCTGGACGGGACCCCTGCCGATGCCATGGAACCCACCGAGTGGCGGCGCCGAGTGGCACTGCTGCCGGCGGAGCCGGTCTGGTGGGCCGAGACGGTGGGCGCCCACTTCCCGCCCGATGTCGACCCGCCCCTGGTGGCGCTGGGGCTCAACCCCGCCATCCTGCAGCGGGCCCCGGCGACCTGCTCCACCGGCGAACGCCAGCGCCTGGCCCTGGCGCGCCTGCTGGTGCGCGACCCGCAGGTCCTGCTACTGGACGAGCCCACCGCCAACCTGGACGTTGCCAGCGCCGGACGGGTGGTGGACGGCATCCGGGAGCGGCGGGCCACCGGGGTGGCCGTCCTCTGGGTGGCCCACGACGAGGCGGAGCTGGCCCGGGTGGCCGATCGCCGTCTGACGCTGGTGGATGGCCGACCGGGCGCGGGGGGGGCGGCATGGAGCTGATCCGGCTGACCCCCTGGGACCTGGGCCTGGCCGCCGGGCTGGTCCTGCTGCTGGCGGGGCTCTCCACCCTGCTGGGCCTGGGCATCGGCCGGCGTTTCGTCGTCGCCACCCTGCGCATGGCCGTCCAGCTCGCCCTGGTGGGCCTGGTGCTGGAGGCGCTCTTCGCCGCTGCCACGCCGTGGTGGCTGCTGCCGGTGGCGGGGGTGATGCTGGCGGTAGCCGGGCGCGAGGTGGCCGCCCGCCAGCCCCACCGCTTTCGCGGCGGCTGGGGCTACGGGCTGGGGACGCTCTCCATGTTCGTCGCCGCCTTCTCGGTGACCCTGCTCGCCCTGCTGGCCATCATCCAGCCGGCGCCGTGGCATGCGCCGCAGTACGCCATCCCCCTGCTGGGGATGCTCCTGGGCAATACCATGAACGGTGTCGCCCTGGGGCTGGAGCGCCTGACCTCGGCGGCGGTGGAGCAGCGGGCGGTGGTCGAGCAGCGGCTGATGCTGGGCGAGGACCGCGGTCAGGCCCTGGCCGACATCCGGCGCGACGCCATGCGGGTGGGGATGGTCCCGGTGATCAACGCCATGGCCGCCGCCGGGGTGGTCAGCCTCCCCGGCATGATGACCGGCCAGATCCTCTCCGGCACCCCGCCGGCGGAGGCGGTGAAGTACCAGATCCTCATCATGGCGCTCATCGCCGTGGGGACCGGCCTGGGGACCCTGGTCGCCGTCGCCCTGGGCGCCCGCCGCCTGTTCGACGAGCGCCACCGGCTGCGGCTGGAGCGGCTTCGCTAGGATACCGTCTCCCTGAACGAGAAAACCCCCGCAGAGCAAAGGCTCCGACGGGGGTCGATGGAGCGGGCGGAGCCGCTGTTTAGGCCGTGGTGTAGGTCGACAGCTGCCGATCCTCGGCCATCACCTTGCCGAGATTGTCCACCAGCTCGCCCGCGGTGGTGTCGGCGCCGGCGTAGATACTGCTGAAGTTGTCACGAGCCGCCTGGTAGAAGGCGTCCCGATCGGCCTCGGCAACGCCGATGACGTCGGCCAGCGAGGCGAGGGTCTCACCGCCGCCCGCGGCCATGTCGTGAGCCAGCTTCTCCATGTTCGCGGAGGCGAACTGAGTGGCACGCGCGGAGGCCTGCACGGTGCCATTGGTATCGCAACCCAGGGTTCCGGTGGAGATGCCGAAGGTCTGGTTACCGGAAATGCCGTTGGTGGTCACGGCCAGAACCTGGGGGACGAGGCCGGACTGCCCCTCGAAGATCATGGTCCCGGCGCCGCAGCCGGTAGAGTCCTTGGCCATGGCCGCACCGGCGGGAAGGCTGATGAAGGCAGCCGCGAGGATCGTCTTCTTGAACATGGATATCTCCTTGTCTCTGCAGTTGGTGTAGCTGCGCCATCAACATTCCCTCACGGCAATGGTGGTGTCAATCAGTTTCCGCAATGGCCGTGCGAATCCAGTCCAGGATGCGGTCCCGGTTCTCCGGCCTGTTCGTGGTCTGGATGTGCCCTCCCTTCGGGAGGAGCCAGAGATCGCTGCCGGGGCCGGCCAACCCGTGCAGTCGAGCGCTATGATGGGGCGGGATGATCGAGTCTCCACGATTGTGGAGCAGCAGCAGGGGGAGGGGGGCGAGAGCCGCCATGTGGCGATCGGGGCTGAAGGTATCGTCCACGGTCCATGCCCCGAGGTACTGGAACGGCCAGGTAAGCCAGAAGCCGGCCAGCTTCTCCCGGGTGATGGCGCGGAAGCTGGAGAAGGGGCTGTCCAGGATGACGCCGGCTACTGCCGAGCGATGTTCGGAGTGCGAAAGGGCCGCCGGAGCGAGCGCGGCTCCCAGGCTCTGCCCCCAGACGATAACGCGACCGGGTTCCACGCCCTCCAGAGTGAGTGCTTCGGCTAGGCCGGCCCGCATGTCGGCGACCAGTCCGGCAGGAGTGGGGGTTCCGTCGGAGGAGCCGTATCCCCGATAGTCCATCAGGAAGACGTTGAAACCCCGTCGGGGCAGCCAGAAGACGCTGGCCAGATGGGTGGAGATATTCTCCGCATTGCCGTGAAAGAAGACGACTGTCCCCTTCGCGCTGGCGGCAGGGAGGAACCAGCCGTGGAGTTCCGGGCCGCCCTCCGACCGGAAATAGACGTCCTGGTAGTCCACGCCGACGTCCGAGGGCGTCCGTACCCAGGGTTCGGCGGGATGGAAGAAGAGGCCGGTGCAGCCAGCCAGTACCAGCAGGCCGGCCAGGGTCAGAAATAGACGTGCCACGACAGTTCGGCCTCATCGGTCAAGTGGTCGAAGGTCCGACGGCGTTCCAGCTGGAGGCGCAGCGTGTGGTTGCGACCGAGCGTCCAGCGCCCGCGCAGGCGCAGGTGGGCCTCGCTGTGAGTGGCGCCGGCGGCGAAGCGAAGGCCACCCGCCTCCAGGTTCCAGCGCCATCCCTTGCCCGTGTCGAGATAGAGGCCGAGGCGTCCGCCGAGCCCGGCACCCGCGCCGGGATCCAGGCCGCCACCAACATCCACGGCCGATTCTGCGAACACGTAGGGTCGGGTCGGGCCGGCCAGCCAGGCCATTCCGGTCCCGCCCCGGGTGCGCCAGACGCCGGGCCCGTTCCCGGCCTCGCCGTTCGCGTTTACCGGATACCGGTGGTAACCGCTGGTGACCCGCCAGGAGAGCCCTCGGATGAACGGGCCTCGGGGGGCGAGGGAGACGATGTCGATGATGTCGAACCGTTCCACCTCCAGGCGCCGTTCGCGTTGGTCGGCGTCCATGTAGTGCCGGAGGTGGAGATCGGCGAAATTGATCCGGGCACCCGGGATGAAGCCCCCCTCGGGGTCGAGAATGTCGTGATAGGTTGCCCGGAGCCGGATGGACTGGAAGGCCCCGCCTTCCCGACTGCCGAAGCCGAGCGCTGCACGGGCCGAGCCGTGACCCTGATCGGGGCGTACCCGGGGTTCCGGGAGCGGTGTGCGGTTGTCCGGGACGTCGGTTGCTGCGCGCTGCACCAGTAGTTCATGACCCCGCCCTGCCAGATCCTCGCGTGAGGCCTCGCCTTCCCGGTATCGATGGCGAAGATCGAGGTAGGCCAGGTCGAGGATCCTCGCGGTCGTCTCCGGATTCTGCCGGGAGAGCGCGTCCTCGGGGACCGAGGAGCCCCGGGAGCATTGCCGGGCCAGATCGGCCTGCGCCGCGTCCAGGGCCCGCGCGCGTTTTCGGACGCGGGTGGTAAGGGCAGGCCGGTAGTCCGTCCCTTCCACGAGGCCTGCCCTGCGGACCGCCTTGACCGTGTCGGCCGGGATGGCCCAGAGATCGAACTCCTCGGAGAGGTTCAGCGACGGGCGTGCTACCTCCAGCAGGGCCAGGAGCTGGCTGGAGCAGTTTTCGCTGAAGAAGTAATAGTCGAAACGGATGCCTCGCATCTCCCAGACGTGGCGCACCAGCTGATCCACCTCGGCCGGCTCGAGATCCAGGCGATATTCCCAGATGTCCCGGCTCTCCATGTCGTTATAGAGCTTGATCTTCTCGTGATACGGGGCGATGGAGAAGGTACCGGGGTAGAAGCCGGCAATACCCTTGAAGGCAAAGGCGATACCGCCGTCATTGCCCGGGTCGGCGGCGTAGTTGACGGTGGGAGAAAGCATCTTCGTCTGTCGGTCCTGGCCCTCCCGGTCCAGCCGGAGCAGGGTGTGTCCGTACATGGAGGAGGGGTTGTTCAGATAGGCGGCCGGGAAGATCAGGGTAGCTCCCCCGGGGTCACCCAGGGACTCCCTCCAGTCCTCGAACGCCGTACAGGTCGGCTCGGGGAGGTCCGTTTCCGCAAGATCGAGTTGCTCATTCAGCCAGTGGAAGCGGGCTGGATAGCGGCAGCGTGGGTGGGGGTCCCCCTGGTCGGCCGGGAGGAAGAAGCCATTCAGCGTTGCCTCCAGTTCCGCGGCGGGATCGCGGTCGCCCTCCGGAGCCAGGAAGAAACCGGGGTCGTCCACCTGGCTGCGGCGGTTGGCGTGACCCTCGCGAGCATGCAGCAGGAACCGCCAAGTGCGCTGTTCTGCAAGGTCTTTGGCCCGGGCCCGATCGATGATGGGTTCGGGGGCACCGGCCCGGGCAATGGTCGTACCGGCAACGAGAAAGGTGGCCACGAGCAAGAGAAGGCAACGGGCGGGTAGACGGAGCATGGCCCTCAGGACTTTTCTGGATGAAAGACGCCAGGTTACCAGAGATTGGTCACTGGCTTGTCGTTACCACCGGGGCCGGGTACTGTCCGGGATATAAAGGGGGTTCGAATCCGTGCACGCCAGTCCCGAATCCATCCGCCTCGAGGCCGAGCGCCAGCAGCTGCAGGCCGTGCTGCGGGCGCTGCCCGACATCTCCTTCGTCCTTGACGATGAGGGGCGCTACGTCCAGGTCATCGGCGGCAGCAACGAGGCCATGTACGCCGACGGCCAGGCCCTGGAGGGCAGCACCCTCCACGAGGTGCTGCCGCCCGCGGTGGCCGATAATTTCCTGACCTGCATCCGGGAGGTCCTGGAGAGCGGGGAGCTGCGCACCGTGGAATACCCCCTGCGGGTCGCCGAGGTGGAGGGCCTGCCCGCCTCTATCCGGGAGCAGGCGCGGGCGCACCAGGAGCAGTGGTTCGAGGGCCGGATCCTGCCCCTTCCCGGTTTCGACCATCCGCGACCGGTGGTGCTCTGGGTGGCGGTGAACATCACCCACCGCAAGGCGCTGGAGGACGAGCTGCGCCGGGCGGCTACCATCGACCCCCTCACGCACCTGGCCAACCGCCAGCACCTGCTCCACCTCGCCCGGGAGGAGCTGGGCCGGGCGCGCCGGTACCACCATCCCCTCAGCCTGCTGATGATCGACGTCGACCACTTCAAGCGGGTCAACGACCGCCATGGTCATGCCGTGGGCGATGCGGTGCTGGAGGCGGTGGCCCGGCACTGCCGACAGGCCCTGCGGGAGACCGACCACCTGGGCCGGGCCGGGGGCGAGGAGTTCATTGCGGTGCTGCCGGAGACGGCTGCCGAGGGGGCCCGGACGCTGGCCCGGCGGCTGGTGGAGGCGGTGGCCGGCATCGAACCGCCGGAGCGGCCCGAAGATCAGCCGGTGACCATCTCCGTGGGCGCGGCGACCCTGCATCCGGGGGAGGGCGTGGACGAACTCATGCTCCGCGCCGATGGCCTCATGTACGCTGCCAAGGCCGCCGGTCGCAATACGATGGTCAGCGACGCCGACGCCCTGCCCCTTCCCCGGGAGTGACCCCTACCGGCCCTGCCGCCCCTGGCGTTCCATGCGTCGCAGCCAGCCGGTGCGCGCCCGGGGCCGTTCCACCAGCCCCAGCAGCGTCGTCCGGACCGGCCCCAGCCCCGCGAAGCGGAGGATGGATCGCTCCACCATGCGGACCCCGTGGGCGTGGAACCAGAGCCGGTAGACGGTGGCCGGCATCCCCATGGTCACCACCATGCGAACCGAGCGGCCGCGCAGCGTCCGGCCTTCCCCCGGGGGATGGAAGAATGCCGGTCGCAGGACCTGTTCCAGGAAGCCCTTGAGCAGGGCCGGGGGGCCGCCCAGCCAGAGGGGGAAGACGAGGGTCCAGTGGTCGGCCGCCAGCAGGGTCTCCTGGGCAGTGGCGATGGCCGCCGGCGGAGCGCCGTGGTCGAAGTCCGCCGGCCGGCGCAGCAGGGGGAAGTCCAGTTCTGCCACGGGTATGCGGTCCACCTGGTGGCCGGCGGCCTCGGCGCCGGTGGCCCAGGCATCGGCGAGGGCGTGGTCGAGGTGGCCGCCGTCGGGGTCGGGGTGGCCCTGGATGAGGGCGATGCGTCGATTGGCCATGCGTCGAGTAAAGGCGCCGAGGAGGCCGTCGTCAATCGGGCGCCTTGTGGTTGAACCCCACAGCGTTCACGCTGCCCCTGCAATCAACCATAACGAGCAGGAGGCAGTATGCAGGGTTTCCGTTTCTCCGATCTGGGCAGCTTCGAGAAGATGATCGCCCCCTCCCTCATCCGCATCCTCTACTGGGTGGGTATCGTCATCATCGC
>JBNJED010000042.1:0-12339 GCA_051745535.1 Pseudomonadota bacterium
CAGCATCTGGTTGACCCGGGCCAGGGCGCCGGCCTCCCAGGGGTGGAGGCCCTCGTGGAGGTACTCCAGGTCCTCGCGGGCCTCGGCGATGGCCGCCTCTGCCTTGTCGGATCCGGTCCCGAAGGTCTGGATCTCGATGTGGGTGCCCATGGCCAGGAAGCGCTGCTTTTCCACCGTCGGTTCGCCGCAGGCGGCGAGCAGCAGGGCCGGGAGCAGGGGCAGCAGCAGACGGGCGGTGCACCTCATGCCAGGGACTCCGCGATGGCATCCATGAGTCGGCCGCCGACGTCGATGCCGCTGGCGGCCTCGATCTCGCGGATCCCGGTGGGGCTGGTGACGTTGATCTCGGTGATCCGGTCGCCGATGACGTCCAGCCCCACGAAGCGCAGCCCCCGGCGGCAGAGCTCCGGCCCCACCTGCCAGGCCAGCTCGTTCTCCGCCGTGGTCAGCGCCCGGGCCTCGCCGTGGCCGCCCACGGCGAGGTTGGCCCGGGTCTCCCCCGGCGCCGGCATGCGCGCCAGCAGCCACGGCACGGGCGCCCCGTCGATGAGGATGATGCGCTTGTCCCCGGCGCCGATCTCCGGCAGCCAGGTCTGTGCCATGGCGGTGCGACCGCCTTCCAGCAGCGTCTCGATGGCCACCGAGAGGTTGGCGTCGTCCGGGGTCAGGCGGAAGATCCCGCGGCCGCCCATGCCGTCCAGCGGCTTGATGATGATGTCCCCGTGCTCCTCGGCGAAGGCGCGGATGGCGGCGGCATTGCGGGTGATGAGGGTGGGCGGCGCCAGCTCCGGGAACCAGGCGGTGAACACCTTCTCGTTGGCATCCCGCAGGGCGCGCGGATCGTTGATGACCGCGACCCCCGCATCCCGGGCGCGCTCCAGGATGTAGGTGGTGTAGATGTACTCCATGTCGAAGGGCGGGTCCTGGCGCATGAAGACGACATCCAGTTCGTCCAGCGGCACCGCCCGGGGCTCGCCCAGTCGGTACCACGCGTGGAGGTCGTCGAAGACCTCCAGGGGGCGCACGGAGGCGAAGGCCCGCCCGTCGCGGAGCCAGAGGTCGTCCGGCTCCATGTAGTGGAGGTTCCAGCCCCGCCCGGCGGCGGCCAGCAGCAGCGCCAGGGTGGTGTCCTTCTCCGGCTTGATGGCGTGGATGGGATCCATGACCACGCCCAGTTCACGGCTCATGGTGGCTACCCGTTTGCGGAATCCAGTCGACCCGCTACCATGGTAGCCGCTAACCACAGGGACGGAACAGGCCGGGAGGGAACCGCCATGGCCGCAGACCCGCCGTACGAGGGCCTCCGCGTCCTCGTCATCGACGACAGCAAGACCATCCGCAAGAGCGCCGAGACCATCCTCGGCCGTGCCGGATGCGAGGTCACCACCGCCGCCGACGGCTTCGAGGCCCTGGCACGGGTGGTGGAGGACCGCCCCGATGTCGTCTTCGTCGACATCATGATGCCCCGGCTGGACGGCTACCAGACCACCGCCCTCATCAAGGGCAGCGATGCCTTCCGCGAGGTGCCGGTGGTGCTGCTCACCAGCAAGGACGGCCTGTTCGACCGCGCCCGCGGTCGCGTGGTCGGGGCCGATCACTACCTCACCAAGCCCTTCGCCAGTGACGAGATCCTCGGTGTGCTCGAGGAGATTGCCCCGCGCCCCGCATAAGGAGATGCCCATGGCCCATATTCTCATCGTCGAGGACTCTGCCACCGAGGCCCAGCACCTCCGCCGCGAGGTGGAAGCGCTGGGCTACCACGCCAGCGTGGTCGCCAACGGCGAGGATGGCATCGCCTTCGTCCGCCGCGCGCCCCCGGACGCCGTGCTCATGGACGTGGTCATGCCCGGCCTCAACGGCTTCCAGGCCACCCGGGAACTCAACCGCGACCCGGAGACCCAGGGCGTTCCCGTCATCCTGGTCACCACCAAGGACCAGGCCACCGACCGCGTCTGGGGGCTGCGCCAGGGGGCGCGGGACTACCTCAACAAGCCGGTGGACGGGCAGGCTCTGGCCGCGGCCCTGGTCGGCGTGCTCGAAAATGGCTGACGAGGCCCTGCTCGCCCGGCTGGCGGAGCTGGAACGGCGCAGCCATGCCCATCGGGCAGCGCTCCAGGGGGAGCCGGGGACGGCGGGGGGCAACCGGGGCGTCGTGTTCCGGCTCGCCGGCTATACCTTCCTGGTCGATCTCACCGTCGTGGACGAGGTCTCGGCCGCACTGCCCTGGACCCCGCTGCCGGGCGCCGCCGACTGGTTCCTCGGGCTGGTCAACCGGCGCGGGGAGCTCCTGACCCTGGTCGACCTGGGGGCCTGGCTCCTGGGACAGCCGGCCGCCCCGGGGGGCGACCTGCTGGTGCTCCGCCGCGGGGCCGCGGCGACGGCCCTGCGCGTGGATGATGTGTTCGGGATCCGGACCTTCGAACCGCGGGAGCGACAGGAGGCGGAGCCACTCCCGGGGCGGGCGCCGGCCTTCCAGCAGGGCATGTGGGACGAGGGCGAAACCCGCTGGTATCAGCTCGATCTGCCATCACTGGTGGAGGACCCGGCCTTCCTCGAGGCCGGCGGAACCGTCAAGGAGGATGCATGAAGAAATGGTTTGCCGCCGGGGGGCGCAGGCCGAGCCTGAGTCCCGCCCTCATCGCCTATTTCGTCGGCCTGGTGCTGGCCCTGACGGCCATGCTCGGGATCTACGGCTACGTGGCCGTCCGCGACCAGCGGGAAGATACCTATCTGACCCGCATCGCCGATATGCGTCTGGTCGCCGAGCGCCTGCCCTATCTGTCCGAGCGGGCCGTGGAAGGCGATACCGAGGCGCTGGAACGGCTCGCGGCGCAGCGGAATCGATTCCGCGAGGGGCTTGCCCGTATCCGGCAGGGTGACGAGCGGATCGGTCGCCGGGTGGAGTCCGCCGTGGCCGGGGTGGCCGAGGCCTGGGAGCCGGTCGCCGAAGCCACGGACGCCCTGATGGGCGCCCGGGGTGCCCTGGGGGAGACGCGGGAGCAGGTGGGGCGGCTGGACGAGGAGCTGGCCGGTATCACCGATGGCCTGGGCCAGGTGGCCGAGGCGCGGGCGAAGGACGGCCCGGCAGACCAGGTCCACATGGTCCATCGGGAGATAGAGCGCGCCCAGGAACTGCGTCGACTGGCCCGGGCGCTGCTGGGACCGTCGGAAGGCGTCACCGGCGCCGAGGAACTGCAACGACAGGCCCGGCGCCTGCGTGCGGGGGTCGAGGGGATCGCCACCGGCGATGGCGAGCGCGGCCTGGTGGCTGCCGATGGACTGGTGCCGGAGCAGCAGCTGGAGGCGCTGCGGACCCGGGCCCAGCGGGCCGCCAGCGCTGCCGAGGCCATTCAGGGCCATGCCCCGGAGCTGCGCGAGGCCTTTGCGGCCCGCTCCCGGCTGGAAGATGCCGTAGCCGAGCTGGGAGCCGCCGTGGCCGGACTGCAATCGGATCTCGAGGCCCTGGGGGAGGAACGGCAGCTCCTTTCCGCCGGCGGTGATGCGGCGGGCCTGCTGGCCGGCCTCCTGCTACTGGCCGTGGGCTTGCGCCTGCGCCGGGAGAGCCGGGCCCGGATCGCGGCGGCTGAAGCGGAACAGCGCCGTTCGGAAGAGCTGAATCAGCGGAATCAGGAGGCCATCCTGCGACTCCTGGACGAGATGGGTGACCTGGCCGACGGCGATCTCACCGTGAATGCCACCGTTAGCGAGGATATTACCGGCGCCATCGCCGACTCGGTGAACTACACCGTGGACGCCCTGCGCACCCTGGTCCGGACCATCAACGATACCACCGAGCAGGTCTCCGTCTCCGCGGAGGAGGCCCAGTCCCGCTCCCGGGAGATGGCGGCGGCCTCCAACCGGGAGGCCGAGGAGGTGAGTACGGCCAGCGGGGAGATCCAGCGACTCTCCGAGTCCTTTCAGGAGGTCACCGAGAATGCCCGGCAGGTGGCCGAGCAGGCCCGCTCCTCGGTGGACCTGGCGGGGACCGGCGGGGATGCCGTGCGGAGCACCATTCAGGCGATGGACAGCGGTCGTGATCAGATCCAGGAGACGGCCAAGCGGATCAAGCGGCTGGGTGAGAGCTCCCAGGAGATCGGCGACATCGTCGAGCTCATCAACGATATCGCCGAGCAGACCAATATCCTGGCCCTCAATGCCGCCATCCAGGCCGCCGCGGCCGGCGAGCAGGGGCGCGGCTTCGCGGTGGTGGCCGACGAGGTCCAGCAGCTGGCGGAGCGCTCCGCGGATGCCACCCGCCAGATCGAGGGGCTGGTGAAGACCATCCAGGCCGACGCGGCCGAGGCGGTCACCTCCATGGAGCAGTCCACCTCCGAGGTGGTCCGCGGGGCCGGCCTTGCCCAGGAAGCGGGGGATGCCCTGACCAACATCGAGCAGGTCTCGCATCAGCTTTCGGGGCTCATCGACGGGATCTCCGAATCGGTGGGCTCGCACACCCGGATCGCCAACGGCCTCGCCGACCGCATGGGGTCGGTGCAGGAGACGGCCCTCCAGACCGCTCGGGGTACGGAAGAGACCGCCGATTCCATCGGCCTGCTGGCTGAGCGGGTCCAGCATCTCCGGCGTTCGGTCTCCGGCTTCAGGCTGCCGGAGCAGGAGGCGGCGAGTTGAGCAAAGAGACTCTGCGTGCGGCGGAAACCGCCCTCCAGGGACAGCTGGTCGCCGAGTTCGGCGCGCTCCAGGGCGCCATCTCAGGTTGGTCGACCGGGGAGGAGGAGGCGCCGACCGACCTCGAGCGGCGCCTGCGGACGGTGGCCGGCGTCGCGGATTTCGGCGGGACCGAACGCGCCGCCCTGGTCGCCCGGGGCATGGCCGATGCGTGGGAGCTCCTGCCGGCCGATGCCGAACCCGGCGATGACGCTCTGCCGGGCCCCCTCGTCGAGGACCTCGCGGTCGCCAGCCTCGGATTGGTCGCAGAGCCGGCCCGTATCATCACGGCACCGCCGGCCGGGGAGGACCTTCCGCGGCTGCGACAGGCCCTTCAGGCCCTCATGGTGCGCTGGCTCAAGGGCGAGGAGCAGGCCCGCCAGCGACTCCCCGGCCTCCTGGCCCGGATCGCGGGGGGCGACGGCCTGGACGAAGTCAATCGCCGCCTCTTTCTTCTTGCCGCGGAGGTCGCCCGGGGGGGACGGCTGGCGTCCGCGCAGTTCGTCCCGCTGGAGCGTCATCTGGGCCGGTTGGTGCAGGACGGGGAATCGGCGCCGCCGGTGGAACTGTCCGCCGCGCTGCTGGCGCAGATATGCCCCCGATCCCGGGAGGCAGTGGCACCGGACAGCGAGATCCGTTCCCTGTTGAAGGACGAACTTACCCAGTTGCGTGAGCGCCTGGAGGCCTACCATGCCGGGGGCGGCGACTGGGAGACGGTGACGGCGGCCCTGCCCCGCATCGCGGCGACCTTCCAGCTTCGCGGGGCGCAGGAACTCGGGCGTCGGCTGCGGCAGGAGGGGATGGCGGAGCCCCGCCCCCTGGCGGATCTCCTGGTGGCGGCCGAGCAGGTCCTGGCGGGCGGGGAAGAGGGCGAGGCCCTGGCGGCCGTGGACGGTCATGCCGCCCGGGCAGTGGCCAGTGGCGGCGCGGTCCCGCCGGCGCGCCTGGCAGAGGAGGGTGCCACGGTGGCGGCCATGGCCGGTGAGGCCATCGCCGACGGTGAGCCGCTGCCGGAGAACGATCTCGCGGCCCTGGCTTCCGCGGCAACGCTGCCAGGCTGGACGGCCGAGGCGGAGGCGGCCCTGGCGCTCTCTCGTTGCGCGGCCAGCGAGATGGAGACCGAGGCCCGGGTGGCGGCGGCGGAGCTGGCCGCCTGGCTCGAGGCCGCGTTACTCGCCCGCGCGGGCGGAGAGGCCCCCGAACCGGAGACGGGGCGTGCCTATATCGCGGCCCTGCAGGAAGCGCTCCCGGCGTCGGAGGACCCGGCCCCCCGGGAGGTCGAGGAAGGGCCCCTGCCGGCGGCGGGAGGCACGGACCCGGCGAGCGGCGAAACCGGGCTGGATCCCGACCTGGCGGCCATCTTCCGGGAAGAGTTCCGCGGGATCGTCGCCGAGCTGGGAGAGCAGATCGCCCGCTGGGAGGAGGATCTCCACGATGAGACGGCCCTGGGCGAGGTACGCCGGGCCTTCCATACCCTCAAGGGCAGCGGGCGTGTGGCCGGCGCCGAGGGGGTGGGGGAGTTCGCCTGGCAGTTCGAGAACCTCCTCAATGGCCTTCTGGCCGGCAGTATCCCGGCAACCCCCGAGCACCGCGCGCTGGTGGCCGCTGCGGTGGACGGTCTGGACGGTGCCATGGCGCGACTGGAGCGCGGTGAGCCGGAACTGGACGAGGCCCTGGCACAGCTGATGGAACAGGCCCGCCGTGGGGCCGAGGGCGAGGCCGTGACACCCCCGGCCAGCGCAACGGATACCCCGGATGCCGCAACCGAGGAGGCCGGTGATGTCCGGTCGCCGGAGACGGCGGAGCAAACCGCCGATCCGGTCGCCACGGTGGATGACGATCTGATCGCAACCTTCCGCCGGGAACTGTCCGGCCACCTGGACAGCCTGCGGGAGGCCGCTCGACAGCTTTGGGAGGCGCAATCCAGCATCGAGCGGTGCCCGCCGCCGGGACTGGAGCGCAGCCTTCATACCCTCCGGGGCAATGCCCGACTGGTCGGGTTGAGCGGCCTGACGGGGTTCCTCCAGCGACTGGAACAGTTCGTTACCGCGGATCCGGGGCGGCCGGTTCCACCGGAGCTGGCCGATCTGCTCCTGGACACCGCCGACCGAGTGGAGGAGGCGGCGGCCACGCTGCCGGAGCCCCCGGCGGCGCTGGCCGGTATCGAAGCGCTGGAGCAGCGCCTCTCGGCGCTGGAAGTCATTCCGGAAGCGGCGGTCGCGGAAGGCGGTTCTGGTCACGATGGCGAGGCCTCGGGGCCGCTCCCGGAGGTGGTGGCTGCCTTCCTGGAGGAGGGCGAGGAGCAGCTCGAGGCGCTGGGCGAGCAGCTCCGCCATCTGGAGCAGGCATCCGAGCAGGACCCCGAGCAGGTCATGGAGGCCGGTGACCTGCAGCGGACCCTGCATACCCTCAAGGGCGGTGCCCGCACGGCGGGGGCCGATGGCCTGGGGGAGCTGGTCCATGCCGCCGAGGAACTGGTCGAGGCCATGGTTCAGGGCCGGGTGGCCGTGGTCGCTGGAATCGGGCACCTCCGGGCAGTGGTGGAACGTGTCGAGGAGATGACCGCCGCCCTGCACCAGGGCGAGAGCCCGGCAGCCCCGGAACTGGTCCAGCGCACCCGCCAGCTGGCGGCCGGGGATGCCCGGGCCGCGATCCAGGCCGGGGAGACCGGGGCCGTCCGCGGCGGCGAGGGGAGCCATCAGCGGGTCCGGCTTCCGGCGGCCGAGCTGGAGAGGCTGGCTGCGGCCGCCAGCGAGGTCGGGGCCCAGGGGATGCGGCTGCGCCAGCACCTGGGGCGCGGGCGGAGCAGCCTGGAGGAGGTGGACCGGGTCATCGAGCGCGTGCGTGAACAGATCCGGCGGCTGGGACTGGAGACCGAATCCCAGATCCAGGCTCGCCGGGAAGAACTCGGCGGCTCCAGCGAGGCCTTCGACCCCCTCGAGCTGGACCGCTTCTCCAACCTTCAGACCCTGAGCCGCAGCCTCGGGGAGTCGCTGAGTGACCTCGAGGCACTGCGCGCCGGCCTGGGCGAGGAGCTGCGCAACGCCGAGGCCGACGAGAGTCAGCAGCGGCGGGCGGAACAGCTGGTCCGGGAGGGTCTGACCCGCGCCCGCATGGTCACCTTCTCCACGCGCCTCCCCCAGCTCCGCCAACTGGTCCAGCGCCAGTCCGCGGAGTCCGGCCGCCAGGTGGAGCTCCGGACAGCGGGCGCCGAACTCGCCCTGGACCGGTCGCTTCTGGGGCGGCTCATGGGTCCCCTGGAGCACCTGCTGCGGAATGCCGCCATACACGGTATCGAGTCCCCGGAGGACCGCCGAGCGGCCGGGAAGCCGGAGGTGGGGGGTATCGACCTGGCCGTGAGCCGAGAGGGCTCCGAATTGCGCCTCGTGGTCGCGGACGACGGGGCGGGGCTGGATGCCGAGGCTATCGCCGCCGCGGCCAGGGAGCGCGGGCTCATCGGCCCCGAGGAGACGGTGGATGCCGAGCGGGCCGCGCGGCTCATTCTCAGTGCCGGCTTCACCACGCGCCAACGGGTGGACCGGGATGCCGGCCGCGGGGTGGGCCTGGACGCGGTGAACGCGGAAGTGAAACAGCTGGGCGGCTCCCTGGAGGTGACGACCACGCCGGGGGAGGGGACCCGGTTTCGCATGCGCCTGAGCCTGGATATCGCCCTCCAGCACGTCCTCTTCCTGCGCGCTGGCGGCCACGTGTATGCCGTTCCCATGAGCGATGTCCGTCGGGTCAGCCAGATCCTGCCGGAGCGACTGGCCGATGCCGAGTCCTCGGGCGAGTGGCTGGAGCTCGACGGGGTCGAACAGGCCCTCCATTACCTCCACGACCTGGTCGGCGTGCATCGGCCGACGATGGCGGGCGAGCGGGTCTCCGTGCTGTCCATGGCCGGCGAACCGCCCCTGGCCGTGGTTGCCGAGGCCCTGGAGGGGCAGGCCGAGGTGGTGGTCCGGGCCGGCGGACCGCAGGTGGCGGCCCTGGCCGGCGTTACCGGCGCGACGGTGCTCGAGGATGGCCGGGTGGCGCCGCTGCTCGACCTGCGGGAACTCGAGGCCGTTCCGCGCCAGGTTGCGCGCGACATCCGGCCGCTGGCCCTGATCGTCGATGATTCCATCACGGTTCGACGGGTCACCGGCCGACTCCTGGAGCGTCAGGACTGGCGGGTCGCCAGCGCCCGGGACGGGGTCGAGGCCCTGGAGGTCATGGAGGAAGAGCCCCCGGCCGTGGTCCTGCTGGATATCGAGATGCCGCGCATGGACGGGCTCGAACTCCTCGGCCGTCTTCGCGACCGCCCGGATGGTGGCCCACCGGTGGTGATGATCACGACCCGCTCCGGAGAAAAGCACCGGCAGCAGGCGGAATCGCTGGGCGTGAACGGCTACCTGGGAAAGCCCTGGCAGGAGGAAGAGCTCCTGACGACCCTGGCGGAGGCGGCCCATGTCCAGTCCTGATCCCTTCGTCCACTGCATCATCCTCCCCTTCCGGAACGGCCAGCTCCTGGTCCCGGGGGCCGTGGTCGCCGAGATCCTCCCCTTCGCCACCCTGCAGCCGGCCGCGGCCGGGCCATCCTGGTACCTGGGGACCTTCCAGTGGCAGGGCCGGCCCCGGGACCTGGTGGGGCTGGAGCCGCTGGTGGGCACCGGCCTGCCGGTGCTGGAGCGGCGGCTGCGGGTGGCGGTCCTCCACACCCTGGACCAGCGCGCCGAGCCCGGCGCCTTCGGCGTGGTCATGCAGCGGATCCCGCGCCAGCTGGCGGTGGGCCCGGAGACGCCGCTCACCGAGGAGCCGGGGGACGGGGCCGCCGTGGCGCGCTGGCTGGCCGGCGAGGAGGAGCGCTACGCCCTCCCGGACATCGACTGGATCCGGGACGCCCTGGCCGACCTCCACGCCGGGGGCTGAGTCAGCCCAGATCCCCCCAGACGGTCTGCAGGGCGGCCAGCGCGGCCAGGGGGGCGGTTTCCGTGCGCAGGACCCGCGGGCCCAGGCGCAGCCGGGCGAGGCCGGCATCGGCGGCGGCGGCGATCTCGTCGTCGGTGAGCCCGCCCTCGGGGCCCACCAGCAGGGCGAAGGGGCCGTCGGGCCGGGCCAGTTCGCCGATACCCGCGCCCCCCTCAGGGTCGAGGACGGCCCCGGTGCGGGGTTCGGCCAGCCACTCCCGCAGGGGCTGGACGGGGGCGAGTTCCGGCAGGCGGTTGCGCCCGCTCTGCTCGCAGGCGCTGGCGATGACCCCCTCCCAGTGGCGCTGGCGGGAGGCGGCGCGCTCGGCGTCGAGCTTCACCACGCCGCGCTCGGTGAGGACCGGGACGATCCGCGCCGCCCCCAGCTCCACCGCCTTCTGGATGGCGAAGTCCATGCGCTCGCCCTTGGCCACCCCCTGGACCAGCTCCAGGGCCAGGGGGGATTCCCGCTCCACCCCGTCGAAGGACTCGATGCGGGCGGTGCCGGCGCGCTTGTCCAGCGCGGTGAGGGTGGCGGGGTACTCGCCGCCACGGCCGTCGAAGAGGGTGACGGCCGCCCCGGCGCGCAGGCGCAGGACCCGGCCCAGGTGGCGGGCTGCCCCCTCGGGGAGGTCGATCTCGGCCCCCGGTGCCAGGGGGCCGGGGACGTGGATGCGCGGGGTGGGCACGGCCTCAGTCCCGGGTGGCGATGTCGATGCCCTCGGTGGCCACTCTCGCCAGGTGGTGGATCTCCTCCTCGCTGATCACGTAGGGCGGCATGAGGTAGACGACGTTGCCCAGCGGCCGCAGCAGGGCACGGTTCTCCAGCCCGTGGCGGTAGACGTGGAGGCCGCGGCGCTCCTGCCAGGGGTAGGCGGCGCGGCTGGCCGGGTCGGGGCTCATCTCGGCGGCGAGGATCATCCCGGTCTGGCGGACCTCGGCGACCTTCGGGTGGTCGTTGAGGTGGGCCATGGCGTCGCCCATGACTTCGGCCTTGCGCCGGTTGGACTCGATGACCTCGTCCTCGGCGAAGATGTCCAGGGTCGCCAGGGCGGCGGCACAGCCCAGGGGGTTGCCGGTGAAGCTGTGGCTGTGGAGGAAGGCGGTGAGGTTGTTGAAGTCGTCGTAGAAGGCGCTGTAGACGTCCTCGGTGGTCAGGGTCGCCGCCAGGGGCAGGTAGCCGGCGGTGAGCCCCTTGGACAGGCACATGAAGTCGGGGGTGATCCCGGCCTGCTCGCAGCCGAACATGGTCCCGGTGCGGCCGAAGCCGACGGCGATCTCGTCGGCGATGAGGTGGATGCCGTAGCGGTCGCAGGCCTCGCGCAGCCGCTCGAGGTAGACCGGGTCGTGCATGCGCATGCCACCCACGCACTGGACCAGCGGCTCTACCACCACGGCGCAGACCTCGTCGGCGTTCTCTGCCAGGATCCGCTCCATCTCGACGAACTGGCGCTCGGCGTACTCGGCGCAGTCCTCCCCCGGCTCGCGGTGGTAGCAGTCGGGGGAGGGGGCGTGGATGGCCTCCAGCAGCAGCGGGCCGTAGGTCTCCCGGTAGAGGGGCACGTGGCCCACCGACAGCGCCCCCAGGGTCTCGCCGTGGTAGGAGCCGGTAAGCGCCACGAAGCGGGTCTTCTGCGACTGGCCGCGGTTGAGCCAGTAGTGGAAGCTCATCTTCAGCGCCACCTCGATGGCCGAGGAGCCGTTGTCGGCGTAGAAGGCGCGGGTGAGCCCCTCCGGGGCCAGGTCCACCAGCCGCTCGGAGAGCTCTACCACCGGCTCGTGGGAGAAGCCGGCGAGGATGACGTGCTCCAGCTGCTCCATCTGCTCCTGGATCCGGCCGTTGATGCGCGGATTGGCGTGGCCGAAGAGGTTCACCCACCAGGAGCTGACGGCGTCGATGAACTCCCGGCCGTCGTAGTCCTCCAGCCAGACGCCCTTGCCCCGCTTGATGGGGACCGGCGGATTGGTCTCGTGGTCCTTCATCTGGGTGCAGGGGTGCCACAGGACATCGAGGTCGCGGCGGATGAGATCGGCGTTGTTCATGGCGCGTCCGTCGTCGGGTGGGTGGTCGGGAGCCGGACAGTCAACCACAGCGGGCCGGTTCCGGACCAGTCCGCGCTTGCCGCCCCGCGGACCCGGGCGGAGAATGGCCGTCACACCGGGACCACCCCGCGGAGAGCCGCCATGCGCATCCTGTTCAGCCTGTTGCTCGTCCTTGCCCTGGGGCTGCCGCCGGCCGCCGCCGATGCGGCGGGGCAACGGCCACCGACCTCCGTGGGGCTCGCCCTGGGCTCCGGCGGGGCCGCGGGGCTGTCCCATATCGCCATGCTGGAGGTCTTCGACGACCTCGACCACAAGCCGGATCGCATCGTCGGGACCAGCATCGGCGCGGTCATCGGGGTCCTCTACGCCGCCGGCCTCTCCGCCGAGGAGATCCGGGCCATCTTCGCCGAGTTCGGCGGCTCCGAGCTGGACGCCCTGACCCGCCTCATGCGTCCCGGGGGTGATCTCACCCTGGGCGACTTCCTGGGGCTCGGCGGCGGCGAGGACGGCGGGGTCATCGAGTCCCGGGGCTTTCTGGAGTTCCTCAAGGGGAAGGTGGAGGCGCGGACCTTCGACGACCTGGCCCTCCCCCTGGAGGTGGTGGCCACCGACTACGCCACCGGGGAGACGGTGATCCTGGACGAGGGCGATCTGTTCGAGGCCGTGGGGGCGAGCATGGCGGTGC